>JAUNBJ010000100.1 GCA_030535245.1 Planctomycetia bacterium
TCTCCGGACCCGGTACGACCGGGAGCGACTACGGCTTTTCGCCGGTTGATACATCTCCGGGAGGCAGGCGCTTACGCTTCTGGCCTCCCTTGCCGTAACAACGATTCCACCATGAGCCGTGAACGGAGGGCGTAGCCCGTAGTTCCGGAAGCAGTGGAAAATCGCTCGGCAATTCTCCGGAACTACGCTTCGCTTCGTTCACGGCTCCGACGCCTGGTACGATGCGAATATGGAGTAAAAACAAAAATTCATCGGAATGGGGTATATTTTGGCATTTTTAGAACGCTCCTTCTGGCATTTTCGCATTTTCGTGGTATATTAGAAATAGGTATTTTTTTAGGCAATCGTCAGCCTTATTGAAAAACTCAAACCCCTCATTATAATGGCTAATGGTTCATAACATTTTTACCATCCAGAAAACGGCCCGAACAAAAGTCATTAACCATTAACCATTAATTATCAATTATCAATTATCAACTTAACTCCCTTTTAGTTTTTTGCAGTAGTCCCATGAACGCACGCGGTAAAGCCATCGAATCCATCAGCAGCAACACTCCTATTCGCGGAGGCATCGTCGATTATCGGCAGCATTCGTTTGTGGAACGGTATGCGACGTACGTTTTTCATGAGGAAGTACAACGGAAACGGTTGCCGGCCAAGGTATTCCAGTCGCTTCAGCAGACGATCAAAAAGGGGGCGGAGTTGGACGCGTCCATTGCCGATTCCGTAGCCACGGCCATGCGGGACTGGGCGATGGAGCATGGGGCGACGCATTATTCGCACTGGTTTCAACCGTTAACTGGAAGCACGGCGGAGAAGCACGACAGTTTTTTAAGTCCGACCGATTCGCTCAAGGCGTTGGCCCGGTTCAGCGGTAGCGAACTGATTCGTGGGGAGTCGGATGCCAGCAGTTTCCCATCGGGCGGGCTGCGGGCCACGTTTGAGGCTCGCGGTTACACGGCGTGGGATCCGTCCAGTCCGGCATTCATTTTGAAGAATCCCAACGGGGCGACGCTGGTCATTCCGACGATGTTCGTCAGTTGGACGGGGGAGTCGCTCGACCGCAAGACGCCGATGTTGAAATCGCTCAACGCGTTGAACAAGCATGCGCTGCGGGTGTTGCGGGTTTTTGGCAACACTCGGACACAGCGGGTGGAGTGTACGTTGGGGGTGGAGCAGGAATATTTTCTGATTGACAAGCGGCTTGCGGCATTGCGTCCCGATCTATTGGTGGTGGGGCGTACGTTGTTTGGTGCGCGTCCTTCCAAGGGGCAGGAGCTGGACGACAACTATTTCGGTGCGATTCCGGAGCGGGTGTTGGCGTTCATGACGGAGGTGGAGTCCGAGCTGATGTTGCTGGGCGTTCCGATCAAAACGCGGCACAACGAAGTCGCTCCGGGGCAGTACGAGTTGGCTCCGACGTTTGAGACGACGAATTTGGCACTCGACCACCAGATGCTTGTCATGCAGCTTCTTCGGCAGGTGGCGAAGCGGCATGGGTTGCTTTGCCTGCTCCATGAAAAACCGTTTGCGGGGATCAACGGTTCCGGCAAACACAACAACTGGTCGATTGGGACGGACGATGGGGAGAATCTGCTGGAACCGGGCGACACGCCGGGCAGCAATGCGCAGTTTTTGATTTTCTGTGCGGCGGTTTGTCGTGCGGTACATCGGTATTCCAAGTTGCTGCGTCTGTCGATTGCGTCGGCGGGCAACGATTTTCGTCTGGGGGCAGCCGAGGCACCGCCCGCCATCATCAGCATACACCTGGGGCATGTGCTGACCGACGTTTTCCAGATGCTTGTGGAGGGGGACACGCCGGAGCGTCCGGCACTTCCGGAAAAGAAATCCCGCCGTCGCAAGCTGGACGAGGATTTTCCGATTCATATCGGTTTGCCGATGATTCCACGCCTTCAGCGGGATACGGGCGACCGGAATCGTACCAGTCCGTTTGCGTTTACCGGCAACAAATTTGAGTTCCGGGCGGTCGGTTCCAGCCAGAACTCCTCGGCAGCCATCACGGTGCTGAACACGATTGTGGCGGAAAGTCTGGATTTTATCGCCACGCGTCTGGAGGAAGCGCGAACGATTGGCGGCGATTTCGCAATGGCGGTTCGGAAACTACTGGTCGAGATGATCCAGGAATTTCAGCCGGTGCTGTTTGACGGCGACAACTACTCGATGGATTGGTTGGCCGAGTCGGAGCGTCGTGGCCTGCCGAATCTTCGCAACACGGTGGATTGCCTGCCGGTGCTGACCGAGCCGGCCAGTATCGAGCTGTTCTGGAAGTACGGCGTTTATACCGAAGCCGAACTGTTCGGAAGGCAGGAAATTTTGGCCGAGATTTATGGGACGACCATCGGCATCGAGGCGGCGACCATGCTGAAAATGTCGCAAACGATGATTTTGCCCGCCGTGATGAAGTACAAGCGAAACCTTCAGGGAGTCGCCGATACGCCCACGCAGAAAAGGGTGCTGGACGAACTGAACGACAAAATCGACCTGCTGATTACCGGGATCGACACGCTGAAAAATTGCGTGGCCGCCCTGCGTCCGGATATGTCGCACATGGAAAAAGCGATCTATTGCCGCGATTCCGTACTCTCCGCCATGTACGCCCTGCGGGTGATTGTCGATTACCTCGAAGGAATGACCGACGACGCCCTGTGGCCGCTGCCGTCGTATCTGGAACTGCTGTTCCTGCGGTAAACGCGGTGTGGCAATTTCAAGACGCCTTACATTTTCAGAAAATTTTCAAGCAGCACGCGACCGTTGTCCTGGCTTTTCTCCGGGTGGAACTGCGTGGCCACCACGTTGTCTTTCGTGACCGCCGAGCAGAACGGATAGCCGTAGTCCGTCTGACAGGCAAGGATCGAAGCGTCCCTGGGCACCACGTGGTACGAATGCACGAAATAAAAGAATGTCCCCGGCGTCATCCCTTTCCAGAACGGATGCTCCGGCTGCTCCAGAGAAATCTGGTTCCAGCCCATGTGCGGCACCGACAACTTCCCCGACGTAACGATTCCCTGGAAATCAAACTTCCGCACGTCGCCATGGAAAACGCCCAGCCCCGCGAACTCGCCATTCTCGAAACTGCGGTCGAATAGCATGTGCATTCCCAGACAAATCCCCAAAAACGGTACCCCCGCGTGAATCTTTTCCAGAATCGCCTCGTCGAGATGGTTTTTCCGCAGCGCCGCAATCGCATCCTCAAACGCACCCACGCCCGGAAGAATGATACGATCCGCCGCCCGCACCTGCTCCGGTTGCGTGACGTATTCGCACGGAACGTTCAGCCGCTCCACCGCCTTGCGAACACTCTTAAGATTTCCCATGCCATAATCGACAATCCCGATCATGCTTTGCCCCTGATTACGCTTCGTCGTCGTCCGATTCGCAGGCGTCGTCGTCCTCGCCCAACGCCTGCCGCTCCATTTCTTTCTGAATGTCCACCGGAACGGAATATTCCTCGGAAAGCCATCCATTTAAATCCGCCATTCGGCAACGCCGCGAACAGAACGGCAACGCGTCACTCTGTTCCGTATCGAATCGCCTGTGACAGTAAGGACAGGATGCCATAACCATGGAGGAAGCCCCTCAGTCTTTGGCAAGGACCAACGCCGCAGCCTGCCCGTAGAAATTATAACTCAGCACCAACGCCGCCTTTTTATCGGCAGGAATCTCTCGCGGCGAGCCGGTCACCACGTTGATCGGACAATCCGCCGCCACCTCGTCGCAATTCACGACCGCGGGAATCACCCCTTTGTCCAACGCCAGGGCCGTCGTAGCAATCGCAATCGCCGATGTGCCCGACATTGCGTAGCCCGTAGCCCCCGAAATCGCCGTTACCGGAACGTCGCCCAGCACTTCGCGAATTGCCCGTGCTTCCGCCGCGTCGCCCTGGATCGTGGCGTTGCCGCTGGCCATCACAAACGCGAAATCCTCCGGCTTCAACCCCGATCGCTCCACCGCCAGACGCACCGCGTTGCGAAGGCTGTCGCCCGTAAACTTCTTCCGATCAATCTTCACTTCCTCCGGCTGCGGCGTGAAATCGGTCGCCGCATTCCACACATGCTCCGCCGTCTCGGCACACCCCAGAATCTTCGCGTAAATCGGCACCCCACGCCGCTGAGCCGATTCCCGCGTCTCAATCACGCTGCACCCGGCCCCCTCGCCAAAGACCACGCCATCCCGCTTTGCGTCGAACGGTCGAAACGCCGTCTGCGGATGGTCGAACTGACTGGAAAGCTGGCAAAAATCGTACCGCGTCCAGGCCGACGGCGTAGTGCAACACGCACACCCCCCCGCAAACATCAGATCGGTATATCCCCGACGCAGCACACGACACGCTTCCAAAATTGCCGACACGCCCCCCGTCTCGCCACATACCACCGTATTGCTCGGTCCCCGAAGGTCAAACGCAATCCCAATATGGCACGCCGTCATGTTCGGCAGGTATTTCAACATCCAGAGCGGATACATCGACCCCATCGCGTTACCAAACTGCGATGGATGATAGACGCCGTTTTCATCCACCGCGCCCATGTAAAGCTCGCCCAGCTCGCTGACATCCACGATAATCATCATCGCACCGTAAACAATCCCCTGACGATCCGGATCCACCGGCTTCGCTTCCAGCTGGCAATGCTCCCGCGCGTAATCCGCCGCAACAAACCCAAGCTGAATATCCCTGGCCATCACCTTGATATTCTTGCGAGGCTTGATACGTTTGGTTTCCAGTTCCTTCACTTCCGCAACCATCGGATACGGAAGACGGGCAATCTGCCGCACATCGTCCAACGTGTAATGGCTGGATATTCCCGCTCCGGATTGGCCCGCCAGAAGCGCATCCCAGTACGTATCCAGCCCCGATCCGATTGAAGACACAATGCCCAGTCCGGTAATTACAATATCTTTTGCGTTGTCCATTCGATCGTCCGTAATTGTTATTCGTCCAGGTCGTAAACGCGATACGTCTTTTCGCGAATCATCCCAGCCTTTTCCAAACTACCGCGGGAATAGGAATTCGATTCCAATACCCACGAAAACTCCGCCTTCTGAATCCCCCACGAGTCCGCTACCGGCACCAACGCGTTCAACATCAAAAGCGGTATGCCCATCAACTGATACTCCGGCAACACGTTCGTGCTGATGGAGCGTATCTTCGTTATGCGGTTCTTGTGCATCAGCAAATGCAAGAAACCAAACGGGAAAAGCTTCCCCTTGATGTCCCGTATCCGCGGGTTAAAGTCGTGCAGGCAAATCAGGCAACCCACCAACTTGCCGTCGATTTCCGCCGCGATTGCCAATTCCGGAGCCAAAAGCTGCTTCAGCCCACGAGCCTCCTGCTCCAACTCCTCCGCCGACATGGGAACATAGCCCCACGTGTTGCACAACGACCGGTTGTAAACGTCTAAAAACCCCCGCACGTCCTCATCAAAACGCTTTCGGTCCAGCGGACGGATTTGAACGCCAAACCGCTCTCGAATCTGCTGCACAAAACCCGAAAATCGGGCCAGTATCTTCGGCAACATCTCGATAAACCCGACAAACGCATACATATCCTGCGACTTTTGGAAACCGTATCCCTCGATCAGTTTCTCGTAGTACGGCGGATTGTACGTCATCATGAACGTCGGCGTGTGATCAAAACCGTCGACCAAAAGCCCCACTTCGTGGTTCATCGACGGATTCATCGGCCCACGAATGTTCTTCAGGCCCTGTTCCGCAAGCCATTCCCGCGCAGCGTCGAATAATGCACAGGCCGCCTCTGGATCGTCTTTGCACTCGAAAAAACCGAAAAATCCACGGTTATCCTGGTGCAGGTCGAGATGCCCCTGATTGTAAATCGCAGCAATCCGCCCTACCACTTCCGAACCCCGTCGGGCCAGAAAGGTCTGAATTCGGTTACGAAGGTAATACGCATCCTTCTTAAAACCTATAAGCCCCAAATGCGTCGTCAAAAGCGGCGGTACCCAGTATGGATTTCCCTTGTAGATCGTCCACGGGAGCTGTAAAAACTCGCGACGGTCTCTGGAACTTTCAACTTTACGGATCGTTATGGGCGAAGTCATTCCATGGTACCTGCTGGCAAGGAAACTCTATCATTACTCAATCACATTAATTTATTATACCAACAATACCGAAAAAGGGAAGGGGACGTCAAAATTCCTCTCCCGACGGCTTGGATGATAAAAATCGACCGACCTGAAGCCAATCCCTGCAATAATATTTCACAGGCGTTATCCGTACCACTTTTCCAACACACAATCGCGGTCGTCGGGGGTTTTTATGGCCAAAAATGCCGCACGTACCGCTTCCATCTCCGGGTGCAGACGCGCGTATTTGACACAAAATTTCTTCATTATAAATAAGGAACGCCTGGCCCCGTACAGTTCCGCCGCCAGGGAAAAGTGCTCGGTGATGACTTCCCGTTGCTCTCTTAAATCGGGGGGAGCAGGGCAGGGAAGCCCGGCGTTCAGGGCGTCGAACTCGCGGAAAATCCATGGATTCCCGATGGCTCCACGAGCGAAGGTCAGGCCGTCGATTCCGGTCGCTTCAAGCATGTTCATGCCGTCCTGAGCGGTGAACAGGTCGCCGCTTCCGAAAATCGTAACGTCCGGTGCGTACCGCCGCAGCATGGTCAAAAAATTCCAGTCGCTGGGGCCGACGTATCGCTGAAGAACCGTTCGGGGATGGATGGTGAACATGCGAATCCCGATTTCCCGTGCCGCATCGAAAATCTGGAAAAATTTTTCCCGGCTTTCTTCCGAATCGTCGAGGCCCCGACGCATTTTCAGCGTGACGGGAATCGAATCGGGCACGATGTCCCGAACGCGACGCAGGATGGCGATGGCCATGTCCGGCTGGCTCAGGTGAAAACCGCCCCGGCGACGTCCGAGGATTTTTTTAACCGGGCAGCCGAAATTGATATCCACCCAGTCGAACCCCCATTCCAGCACCTTTTGGGCCGCCGTTGCAAATTCCTCCGGCTCGCAACCCATCAGCTGGGCACCGACGGGATGGTCGTTTTCATCCACCCGCAGGTAACGCTTCGCCTTTTTCCCCTTCGTAACCGTCACGATGAACTGGTCGAGCATGACTTCGCTCAACGTCGATGCCGCCCCCAGACGCCGCACCATCTGCCGTTCGGCCCAGTCGCTGTAACCGCTCAGCGCCGCCTGAATCGCCGGAGACGCTATCCGCAGGGAACCGATTTGTGGGGGAGGGAATTTCATGAGGGGTTCACCGTAGAAAATTTCACCGTGGAAAACTGCGTCAAAAGGGCGTTTGCCTCGGACTGGAGGCGGGCGTAATCGTCCAGCAGTTTCTGCCGTTTTCGCCGCAAGTCCTGTTCCTTACGAATCGCTTCGTTGTCGCCGGACGAAGCGTCGAATTCGATTTCACGAAGTTCGTTTTCGGTTTTCTGAATTTCATTCATGAGCGGGATTTGCAATTTTTTGACGGCGATATATTTCTCCGCCAGGTCGATTTTTTTCTGCAAATAGGCGGCCATTTCCATTTTGCCGGACTGTTCGCTTCGAGCTTTCATCTCCCGCAGGGCCTGGATGGTTTTTTCAAAAACCGCGACGGCCCGCTGCATTTCCGTATCGGCAGGAAGTTGTGCGAAAGCGGTTCCGGAAAGGAAAAACATCCCCAGCAGGAACGTTTGGAGAGCCTTTTTTACCATAGCCGCTCCATTCCATCCACGGTTTTTGCGGTGGCTCCCTGTTGGGAAACGACCAGATTCTGTGCCTTTTTCCCCAGCTGGTCGGCAAACGCGGGGTTTTCCAGACAGTGCCGGACGAACGCCGTCATTTCCGAACCGTTTTGTACCACCCGTGCGGCGTCGGCGTCCAGGAGCGTGCGTACGATGTCCCGGAAATTCCAGGTGTTTGGGCCAAAACAGACCGCCACCCCGTAGCCTGCCGGTTCGATCATGTTCTGACCGCCGCGGTTGCCCATACTGCCGCCGACAAAACCGATTCGGGCGGTTCCCCACCATGCCCCCAGCTCACCAACCGTATCGACCAGCAGGATCCGTTCCGGAGTTTCACGGTTCTCGGCAAGCTGGGTTCGACGCGTCCATGCCAGCCCCTGGCGGTCGAGCATTTCGGCAACCTCGGCAAAGCGTTCGGGATGACGTGGCACCAGGATCAGTCGCAGTGACGGAAATTCCTCTGCCAGCGTCCGGAACGTTTCCACGGCGAGCGATTCTTCGGGTTCCTGGGTGCTTCCGGCCAGAAAAACCCAATCGGAATCCGCGATTCCCCAGAGTTTTTTGAGTAGGAGCGTTTTTTCGTTGTTTCGATCCAGGCGTGCCCCATCGTATTTCAGGGAGCCGGTCGGGACGATTTTTTCAGGGGGAACGCCCAGTGCCGCGAAACGTTCGCCGCAGGTCGTGTCCTGAACCAGCACGAGGGAGAGGTTTTTCATCACCCGCGAAATCAGCGGTAAAACCCGGCGGTAATTGCGAAAACTTTTTTCTCCGAGGCGTCCGTTCACGATCACCGACGGTACCCCACGGCGACCTGCTTCCGCCAGCAGGTTGGGCCAGATTTCCAGTTCCATCAGAACCAGCAGGTCGGGCTGAAACGCACGAAACGCCCGTGCCACGCTCCACGAAAAATCGAGCGGGGCGTAAAACACGGCATGTTCGGCGAATTTTTTTCTTGCCAGCTCATACCCGGTCCGCGAGGTGGAGGTGATCACGTAATCGTACCCTTTCCAGCGGCGGTTCAGTTCTTTGAGGAGCACGGCGGCCAGATTGACTTCGCCGACGCTGACCGCGTGAATCCAGATGCGTCGCCCGGTTTTGGGGGGAACGTTGGGGTAACGTCCGAGGAATTTCGCCGCGAAACCGTGCCGATATTTGCCCTTACGCACAGCCGCCCACACCAGCCATGGCAGTCCGAGAAGGATCAACAGTCCGTAAATCACGTTCAATAAATATCGCATGACGGGATTGTAGCAGGGGGAAGGAAAATTGTCAACCGGAATCAGGCGACTTCCCCAAAACGGGCTTCTTTCCCGCCCCTACTGTCCGGAAGGGGATTTTGCCGATACAATGGTTAGAATGAGTGAGCAAACCCCTGGAAACAACGCACCGCTGGATCCGATTTTGGACGAAGCGATCGAGCGAACCCGCAACCGGCTCTGTCAGGCAGACCGGATCACGGCGTTATTGCGTCTTGCGGGGGGGCTGTTGGCGTTTGGATTTTTGGCGGCGGTGGGGGATCACGTCTGGCCGGGGGGGATGCCGTGGGGGATACGGTGGCTGATGGGGCTGGTTTTCTGGGGCGGCGTGGCGGCGTACGTCGGGAGGGTGTTGCTTCCGCTGTTTCGTAGCGGGATCCATCCGTTGTATGCGGCATGGGAGATCGAGACGGAACATCCGGAGCTGAAAAACGGGCTGCTGAACCTGCTGTTTTTGAAGAAGGAATCGCGGCATTTGGGGCAGGTGGTGCGGGCGTTGGAGCGGCAGACGGCGACGCAGGTAGGGCGTTTTTTACCGTCGCTCACGGTCGATTATGGGCCGGCGCTGCGGGCGGGATATTTCCTGGCGGGGGCGTTTTTTCTCTTTGCGGTTTATTTTACGCTCTCCCCCAAAAGCGGTTGGACGTCGGTCGTTCGGCTGACGCAGCCGTGGCGGGATGTGGCGGCACCAACGCGGGTGGAGATTGAGGAAATCATGCCGGGAAGCGGGCGTCTGTTTCCGGGGCAGACGTTGGAAATCTCGGCACGCATTCGGAATTTGCGGGCTTCCGAGACGCCGGAGGTGGTTTTCGACACGTGCGACCGGCAGACGGTGGGCCAGACGGTACCGATGACGCTTCCGGAAAAGTCGTTACGTCATGTGGGGGAGATTCCGGACGTTCGGACGCCGATTCGGTGGAAAATCCGTGCGGGGGATGCAAAGTCCGAAGTGTTCGAGACGCTTCTGGAACCGCCGCTTTCGTCGCGGGTGGAGCGGGTAGAGCTGACGCCGCCGCGATATACGGGCCTCCCGGTGCGGACGGTGGAAGCGGGCGATTTTGAGGTGCTGGAGGGAACGCGAATCCGGCTTTGGACACGGTACAGCACGGCGATTGGGAAAACGTGGTTGCGGGGAGACGCGTTGCCACGGGGACTTTCCGAGCTTTTACCGGTCGAGCGAAAAAAGGACACGGCCGAGTTTGTCTGGACGGCAGAGGTTCCGGGAACACGGGCGTATCGGGTCGATTTTGAGATTCCGGGCGGATTTGCCGCAGAGGCGCAGCCACAGCATTTTGTGGAAGTAAAACCTGATTTGCCGCCGGAGGTGGGGTTGCTGGAAGCTCCGGAAGATGGGGCGTCGATTCCTGCGGATGGGGTGTTGACGCTGCGGGTGACGGCACAGGACGACTTTGCGGTCTGCGGGCTGGCGTTTCGGGCCGAGTGGAAGGGGAAACCGTTGGCAATTCCGGCCATTTTGAACCTTCCCGACCCACGAAACGGGCTTTCCGGCGAGGTGACGCGGACGTTCCGCTGGAAGCCGTCGGAGGTGCGTTTGGAGGCGGGGGATACGATTGTCTGGCGGGTGGAAGCGGCGGACAACAGGCGTCCGGAGGCAAACCGCACGCAAACGGAGACACGCATGTTGCGTATTGGGCCGCCGGAGCAGGAAACGTCGGTCGCCGAATCGCTCCCGGAAGAAACGCCGGAAACACCAGAAAACGCGTTGGAGGAAACCTCCCCGGAAAACATGCCGTCCGGAGCATCCGGAGCGTCGGAGGGTTCGGAACAGGAAAGCGGCGAAAGCAGCGAAATCGGCGAAACCAGTGAAAGCAGCACAAGCGGCGAAAGTGGCGGTTCGGGAGAGGGAGAACGGGACGAAAATCAACCGGAAACGGCGGGCGAGGATTTTGACCCGCTTTCCCCGAAGGCACCGCAGGCCGACACAGGGGAAACTGATGGGGAGACGGGGTCGCAGGCTGGCGAAAAGGAGGGGGAAGCTCCTCAGGACGGTGGGGAAACGTCGGACGGGGAAGGGGAAAAGAATCCCGACAATTCCGGAGAAGGTTCCCAGCCGCAGCCGGGCCAGGAGGGGGTGGGACAAGGCGAAAAACCGGGCGAAAAGAACGCCGATGCCCCCACAGGCGGTACGATTCCGGAAGAATCCGGCGGGGAGCGTGGCGAGGAAAATCCAGGCAGCGACGCATCGTCGGGCGAAGGGGAGAAATCCGACGCGGTGGATTCGGATGCGACGGATGCCCCACGTCCGGGACAGGGGAACGGTCAAAGTTCGTCGGAGGAATTTCCCGACACGCCCGATACGAAGGATTCCGTGAATCCCGACAACCTGAAGGAAACAGACGGCGGCGACCCGAATCGGGACACGATGGAAGGGGAGCCTGGCGAAGGGGGAACGACGCGGCCCGACACCTCCCGAACCGATCCGGAAAGCAACCCGGGCGAGGCGTTTGAGAAAATGCTTGCACACCAAAACAGGGGGAAGGGGGAACAGCGTCCGGCGTCGGATTCGCAAAAACCGGCGGCCATGGACGAGGATGGTGAGGCGTTCGAGCTTCAGAAAAATCCGAAAGCCGAGCCGAAAGAAGGGGATTCCTCCGGGAAACCGAAAGCGAAGGGGAAATCCTCTCGACGTACGGGCGACGACCACGCGTCGGGCAAAGCGTCCACCAACGAGAACGCGATGCAAGATCACTCCGTGGAAGCCAATACCCGCCAGGGGGATCAGAATCCCGGCACGCCCAAAGGGGGGCAAGACCCCTCCGACCAACAGGGGCTGGGCCGTGCAGGAAGCAATACGCCCAACGAACAGGGTTCACCTTCCGGCAGCGGCGGCGACGGGCCGATCGGTTCCCAAGGGGGTGCGGGGCAGCGTACCGAGGAGCAGACAGGCACGACCCTGGCAACGCCCGATGGCGATAAGCAGGCGACGTCGCAGCCTGAGGAGGGGGCAGGCAGGACGCCGTCCGCCGGGGAAGTGACAGGGAATCGGTTGGGGGCCAGCATGGGCAACCAGCCGTCCGCCGAGGAGCTGGAACCGGACATGCGTTCGGAAGCGAAGGCCGCCGACGCCGCGAACGTGGAGTTTGCCCGACGCCAAACGTTGCTGGCACTTACACACCTGCGGGAGACGCTGGAATCGGGCGACGGCGAGCTGCTTGCGGAATTGGGCTGGACGCGGGCCGAGGCGGAAGCGTTTCTGAAACGGTGGCAAACGCTGCACGCAGCGCAGGACAAGACCCCCGAAGCGGAGACGTTGACGAAAAAGTTGCGGAATCTGGGACTCTCTCGTGGAAATCGAGCGGTGGAGCGGAACGCACTCCGTGAAACCGACCGTCCAACCCTCCGCGACACACGCCGCATCCCCCCCCCCGACGCATGGCGAGAAACGTTTGAGATTTATTCCAAAGATATCGCGAAAGAACAGGGCAATTGATAATTGATAATTGATAATTGATATTTTCGCCTGTTCTAGCCTTTTGGGGAATAGTTTTGTCCTATGTCAGATTTAGAGCTTTATAGCTACGTGTTTCGTAAAATAAGAGATAACATCACTACTCAAAAAAACGGTTTGAACAAAACTAATTATCAATTATCAATTCGACACAGCGGAGGTATACAATGAAAACGATTTTAGGTTTAGGCGAATTATTGTGGGACTGTTTCGCGGAGGAACGGCGGCCGGGGGGTGCTCCGGCAAATGTGGCGTTTCAGGCGAATCAGCTGGGATTTCGGGGCGTGGTCTGTTCCCGCGTGGGGGACGACCCGCTGGGGCACGAGCTTTTCGCGTTCCTCCACTCCTGTGGACTTACGACGGAAGGGGTGCAGCGTGACCCGCGCTACCCCACCGGCACGGTTACGGTGGATACGACCCAAAGCGACGCTCCGGAATATGTGATTCACGAAAACGTCGCGTGGGATTTTTTGGAGTTTACCGACGTGCTGGGTGCTTTGGCGGCGGAGGCGAGTGCCGTCTGTTTTGGAACGCTGGCCCAGCGAAACGTGGTTACGGCACAAACCATGCGGGAGCTTCTCGACGCGGTGCGTCCCGGCTGCCTGAAGGTGTATGACGTGAATCTGCGGCAACATTTTTATCAACGCGACGTGGTGGAAAGGTCGTTCCATCAGGCAAACGTGGTCAAGCTGAATGAGGGAGAGGTGAACGTGGTTTCCCGGTTGCTTGGGTTTTCGGAGGAGCCGCCCGCACCCATCGCATTTGCCCGGTGGGTGTGTGAAACGTATCGGGTGGAGCAGGTCTGCGTGACACGTGGCGACAGGGGGTGCTTGCTGGTCACGCCCGACGAAGTGGTCGATGAAATCGGAAAACCGGTGGCCGTCGTCGATACGGTCGGAAGTGGCGACGCGTTTACCGCCGCGTTGATTTATGGCGTTTTGGAGGGGTTTCCGCTGGAAAAACAGGCCCATTTCGCCAACGCCGTCGGGGGGCTGGTCGCCACACGCCGCGGAGGGATGCCCGATTTGAAAGAGGAACTGGATGCGTTGAAATAATCCACGTAAGCAGCTTAAAGGCCGACGCGAACGACACCCCTACTAAATTGGAACGCACCCGCTGCGGTGGGTGCGTTCAAACTTCCTTGCGAATTTGGACAAGATGGGTAATTCCCCTCTTTTCAGAGGGGTGGCAGCCGTAGGCTGA
>JAUNBJ010000225.1 GCA_030535245.1 Planctomycetia bacterium
CCCTGCTTCTTTGAAGGGGAATTCGTACGGCGCGCAGAAAATTTGATCGCACCCCACGCTTTCCAGAACACCGGATGGCCTCTGGACAAAAAATCCAATCCGGTTTATAATGCGTTTCTTTATGGATATTTTCGTCCGAACTTCCAATCATAAGATATAATATAAAGTGCTTATGTCGACCGATACGAATATAAAACAACCGCGACGCCGTGCGACGGCCGAGAGCATGGCGGCGAGCCAGCGAGATATTTCCGTCAGTGAGTTTTTTGCGAAGAACCGGCATCTTCTGGGGTTCGATAACCCGCGAAAAGCGATTTTGACTACGGTCAAAGAGGCGGTGGATAATTCGCTGGATGCGTGCGAGGAGGCTGGAATCCTGCCGGAAATCTGGGTTCGCATGGAGGAAACAGGGGAGAATCGTTACAAAGTTTCCGTCCAGGACAACGGGCCGGGGATTCTGAAAAAACAGATTCCGCTGATTTTTGGCAAACTGTTGTATGGTTCCAAGTTCCACCGCATGCGCATGAGCCGCGGCCAGCAGGGAATCGGGATCAGCGCCGCAGGGATGTACGGGGTTTTGACGACGGGCAAACCGGTGCGGATCGTTTCGCAAACCTCTCCGCGACATACGTATTTTTACGAAATCCGAATCAACACGAAAAAGAACGTCCCGGAAATCCTCAACGGCGACGGCGAGGGGTTGGCGGTTCCGGCGGGGCGCGACGAACGGTTGGCGTTTTTGAAGGAACATGCCATCACGTGGGAGGAAACCGGCACAGGAACGCGGATTGCAATCGAGCTGGAAGCGAAGTATCAGCGTGGACGTGGTTCGGTGGACGAGTATCTGGAGCAGACGGCGATTGCCAACCCGCACGTTCGGCTGCACTACCAGGGGCCGGAGGATGCGTCGGAACGGATTTACGACCGCTCTGCCGAGCAGCTTCCCCCGGAACCGAAGGAGATTCTGCCGCACCCGTACGGCGTGGAGCTGGGGCGGCTGGCGGATATGATGCGTCATTCGCCGGAGCAGAGCCTGAAAAGTTTTTTTGAAAACAACTTTTCGCGGATGTCGGCGGCCGTGACGAAAACCGTCTGCGAGGCGGCCGGGGTAAGCGTTCGGACGTATCCGTCGCGGCTGGTTCGAGAGGAAGTGGAGCGGGTTTACAAGGCGTTGCAGGAGACGAAAATCCCCAATCCGTCCACCGACTGCCTGTCGCCGATTGGGGAGGAGCTTTTGCTCAAGGGGCTTCATCAGGTGGTTCCGGGCGAGTTTTACACGGCGGCCACCCGTCCGCCGGCGGTGTATCGCGGCAACCCGTTTCAGGTGGAAGTGGCCCTGGCGTATGGTGGGGCGCCGGTGACGCAAAATATCTCCTCCGAGCTGCTCCACGAGCTTTTGGAGGAGACCGACGCACGAACGCTCCGGCAGTTTTTGATGAACACGTTTCAGGGAATCGGGGCGGACGGTGCCGACAAGATTCTCAAGGCGTCGCGTCTTTCAACCCGCATGTCGCCGGGAAAAATGAAGCCGAAAGAGATGCTGGCCCTTTATTCCGCGATGAAGAACGTCAACATTTCGGAGGGGCAGTCGATGACGGTTTATCGGTATGCCAACCGCGTCCCGCTTCAGTTTCAGCCGTCGGCATGTGCCATGACGCAGACAATCATGAACATGAACTGGCGGAATTACGGGCTTCCCCAGTCGCGTGGTTCGATGCCCCGTGGCCCGATTACGGTGATCGTGCACCTGGCCAGCGTTTGGGTACCTTTTACCAGCGAATCGAAGGAAGCGATCGCGTCGTATCCGGAGATTCAGACGGAAATCCGGCTCGCGTTGCAGGCGGTGGGACGCAAGCTGGGGATGTTCCTGAAGCGACGCCAGCGGGCCAAGGAGCAGACCGGGCGTCGAAACCAGTTTGTCTGCTACCTGGAGGAAGTGGCACGCACGATTCACAACATCACCGGCGAGGATTTCAAGAAGGTATACGACAACCTGTTCGAGGTGGCGCGGATTCGGACGTTTGAAGCGGATATCAAAATGGACGAAAACGGCAACGTGCTGCGTCCGGAGGACGAGGAAATCGACTATGGCGACAACGTGCTGATCGTGGAGGACGACCCGCTGGAACGGCTGGTTCGCCCCCTCCCCAAAACGTTGCCCTAATCCCATTTCGGCAAACCCGCGACGATACGGACGGTGTGGACACTGACGGTCACGAGGGATTGGATTAATTCCACGATATATCCCGGATTCGAGGTGTCCCAAAGGTTCGGGTCGTTGACGATGCCGCTCGCTTTGTCGGTCGTGACGGCGTAGCGTTCCATGAGCCATTCGAGGGCGGATTTGC
>JAUNBJ010000226.1 GCA_030535245.1 Planctomycetia bacterium
GTTCCTCCCCAGACCCCACCTCCCAAAACTTTTTACTACGCTCACTGCGTTCGCTATGTTATGAGTGTTTATTTTCTTTTTATCCTGTTTATAACATAGACACAGCACTACGGCTTCCGCCAGTTGCGACATCTCCGGGAGGCAGGCGCTTGCGATTCTGGCCTCCCTGGCCAGGTCTTTGACGATGTTTGTGCAGAAAATGGGAACGTACCCCGTAAAATGTAAAATCACGAAGTCTTGCATGGGCTTGACAAACCGGGGGGCGACCGTGTAAAATGGTTTTTTGTGAATGCCATTTTCATCCCACAACATAAAGGAAAAAACATGCGAAACATTTGGATTTGCTGGCTCCTGAGCAGCTTGACGGTGCTGGCGGCGGACGTGAGCACTCTGGAACAAAAAGGGGCGAAAGTCCGGAAAAACGCCGACGGCCAGGTGGTGGTCGTGGATGGACGCGGCACGGAACTGACAGGTGCCGAGCTGGAAAATCTTCCGGAATTGAAGGATTTGAAACTGTCCGGGCCGCAGGTGACGGACGCGACGCTGGCCCGGCTGGGAACGTTTACGCATTTGACCAGTCTGGCGTTGGACAAAACGTCGATAACGGACGAAACGCTGAAAAACCAGGTCGCGAAACTGCCGAAGCTCCAGCAGCTTTTCCTCGCTCAGACCGCCGTGACCGACGCGGGGGTGGCCGCTTTGCCGCTGGGACAGTACACGCGACTGCGACTGGCGGGGACGAAAATTACCGACGCGACCCTTTCCGGACTGAAAAACGCGACGAATCTTCAGACGCTCGACGTCAGCAACACGGGGGTGACGTCGGCGGGCGTGGCGACGCTTGCGGGGATCGCGACGCTTTCCGACCTGAATCTTTACAGCACGTCGGTAGACGATGCGGCATGTGAGTCGCTCGGAAAAAAGACGTCGCTAACCCAACTCAATCTGGACGACACCAACATCACCGACGCCGGGGTAAATCGGCTGGGGGGGCTGAATCAGCTGGCGTTTCTGCACCTGGGCCGGACGGTGGTTTCGGACGCATGCCTGGAGACGCTCTGCGGACTGAAAACGTTGAAAACCGTGCATGTGACGCGAACGAACATCACCCCTGCCGGAGCCGACCGGTTGGCGGGCGCACTGCCGGAATGCGACGTGGTGCGAACGCTGAAAACCGACTGGCTCCCGTCGCACGCGCTTTCGGGCAAGCCGGTACAGCTTATCTATGATACCGACATGGGGAACGACATTGACGACGCTTTTGCCCTCTCCATCATCCATACGCTGATCTCTCAGGGGAAGTGCGAGCTGCTGGGGATTACGCTGACCAAATCGAACCTGAACGCGGCGCGTTATTGCAAGGCGTACAACACGGTCTATGGCCGGCCTGATATTCCCATCGGACTGGTTCCGAACGGCCCCGCCCCGGAGGATGGCAGATACGTTGGTAAAGTTCTGGAAATGAAAAACGCAGACGGATCGCCCAGGTATCCGTATCCCGCCGATTTTGTGCCGGAAGACTCCGTGCGTCTGCTCCGTCGCCTGCTGGCCCAGGCGGAAGACCATTCGGTGGTGATCGCTCAGGTTGGATTTTCGACCAACCTGGCCCGACTTTTGGACACCCCGGCCGACGACCTTTCCCCGCTGACCGGGCGGGAGCTGGCGGAAAAGAAAGTCTGCCTCGTTTCCGCCATGGCAGGCGGCTTCCTGAATTATTCGCATCACAAAGAATATAATGTCGTCACCGATATCCCATCGGCCCAGAAAGTGTTCCACGAATGGCCGGGCGAAATCGTGTTCAGTGGATTTGAAATCGGTATTGATATTCATATCACCAAGGAGGATGTGGAGAAAAACTTTCCTGCCGACCATATCCTGCGACGTTCGTTCGACCTGTACTGCACGTGGGGCAAGGCGAGCACGTGGGATTTGACCAGCGTCCTGTTCGCGGTGGAGTGCGAGGGGGAACGTGATTATTACACCCTGACCAGCTTCGGAAACGTCATGGTGGCCGACGACAGCACGACGACGTTTACTCCCGATAAGCGGGGGCACCGCCGCCTGTTTGTCATGACGCCGGAGCAGAAAAAGCGGGTTGCGGAACAGCTTTTGTTGCGGACGACCGGGAAATAATATTCGACAAACATAGCGAACGTAGTGAGCGCACTAAAAGTTTTTTGAAGGAGAGTTTGAGAGGAAACAATTTTTCAAAAATGTTTCCTCTCAAAAGGCTGGAAGCTCGGTAGTTCGAACTATCACGCTTCCAACCTCTGGGGAGGAACCCTTTTGAAAAAGCGGTTCCTCCCCAGCCCC
>JAUNBJ010000101.1 GCA_030535245.1 Planctomycetia bacterium
ATAGCGCTTTTTAAAATTTCGACAAGACCTGGGATTAAATCAGCGGTTCCTTAATTCTCCACAGGTTCCCGGTGCGTTTGGGAATCTTCCGTCGAGATTTTATCAAGGGGGGGGTGGAATTTATCACGAATCAGTTGGAGGCCTGAAAGAAACGTTATGGATTTTGCCGGGGTACCTTTTGCATGGATGACGAAGCCGGGGGGGTGGGGCGTAGAGCGGAACAGGAGCAGGCCGGACGATTCCGGACAGTACGACATCACCAGATCGGCGGCTTTCATGGCGACGGAGTCTTTGACGCCGGAGACGAACACATTCGGTTTCGGTTCGATGAACCAGAGCTTGAGTTTGCCACGAACGGCGTCGGGGATATGGTTAGCGACGATGACGATCATTTTTTGATTCCCAAAAGGTTAAGGACATCTTGCGGGCATTGGGACATGAAATTTTCTTCCAGCAGTCGGGTTTTGAACGATTCAAAGACCAGACGACGGTCGTACGAACCGGCCAATTGGGAGGTCAGGTGAAAGGCAAGGTCAAACACCAGTTTCTCTTTATACAGGTCGGCAACATCGTACACGAACGGCAGCGGGGAACCGGAGTGGACGAAACCGATTCGCGGATCGAGGCCAAGGGAGTACAAAATCGAGCAAATCAGGGCATACAATGCGGCGTTGCAGGAGGTGATCAGTTGGTTGGCAATATCGCTTAACTCGAATTTTCCAGGGGTGTAACGGCGACCTGTCCAGCCGACCTGGTACTTCTCGGCCAGTTCCGCGTACAGTTTTTGAATACGGTATCCTTCCTTGACCATCAATTGTTTGAGGGGGAGGTCGGAAATATCCTCGTCGGGGAACCGGAGGGAATACATTTTCCGGGCGATTCCCAGCGATTTTTTGGGGTCGGTGGCCAGAGCCAGTTGTTTTTTCAGGTTGTACGTGTTGGAGGTCGGCGTCGTTCCTACCGCGTAAAAAAGGAGGGAATCCTCCCCCACCCAACAGACCGTAGCGTTCAGGGACGCGAGAATCTTGACCGCCGCGTGGGTGATCGTGGTTCCCGGCCCCAGAAGGAGCGTGGAAATGGTTGCGGCAGGAAGGTGAATCACGCTTCCGTCCGCGCCGATCCATTGGACGCTCGAATCGTCGATTTCCAAACGCCCATGCTCCAGATACAGAAAAGGGTACCGATCCCGAAGCATGGGGATGTTGGAAAGTTGCGTGCGAATAATCAGCGGATTACCCATCAGCGGACGCTCCTGTGCAAACGTAAGGTTCCACAACGACCCGGCGGTCGGCGTAGCGTTTGTGTTCGCCAAACTCCAGTGGAACGTCGGAGATATAAAATCCATCCGGGTTTTCTGCGTCGGCATCCCGGAAACAACGGTCGGGAGCTAGCTCCTTTTGAACCGCCAGCGTTTCCATGGCCGTACGTGCTTCTTCTTCCGAGGGAAAGACGCCCCGATAGATAAAATCGGTCGGAACGCAACATTTTCTCCCCAGATACAAATCGTACACCGGGTTTTGGAGGCTTGCCGCGAATTTGTCCGCAAGCTCGTCGGGAAATCCAATCACCACGCCGAACTTCTTGTTCTGGAGGTAGTAACGGTACGTCTGTTTGCCTGCGCCAACTTTTCCCGTTGCAGTCCAAAGACAATGGTAAGATTCCCATGTTGAATTTTCATTGTATCCGTTTCCAACGACATGATAATCGCAAAGCTGGGGAGTCGAATCTCCCGGCTTGCGAAAATCGACCGCAAGGAACGACGCGTCCCGCATTTGGGCAAGCAACTCCGTCTGGGGGCCGGAGTCGCCGCTGGAAGCCAGCAACAGGCCATAAACCCCCGATTTCGTTGGAAACAGGGCGGTGGCACGCAGGTCGAATCGGGAGTCGAAACCCCACGATTGCAACGGTGCCTCCAGCCATAAAAACAGGTATTTCATCGGCGGCCTCCTACGGGTTTACAATCTTCTGAATTTCCTCGTTCAGGTCATCAGCCAAGTTATCGATGGAATAATCCAGGTTTTCGCCAAATTCGTACTCCTTGACGTTTTCGTCACCGAAAAGAGAACCAGAAAGATTTTTCAACCGTTTTAATTCCTCTTGGAGGGCCTTTTTGCTGGCTTGCAAGAGTGTTATTTTGGAGTTGAGTTCCACAGGTTCCTCGAAGGAAGCCTGGAGCCGATACCCCTTACGCAGGAAAATTTTCGCGTAATCCCATGGCTTTGTGGCAGCCATGGTGGTCTGACGTGCTTGCGGCACCGCGATGTAAAGAGCCTTCACAAACGCCTCTATTCCTGCCGACATATCTTCGGGACCGTTCAGGTTTTCGTAAAGTTGTCCCAAATCAAGCGAAATATACCGATAGTAAACCGCCGAGTTGAACTCCAGCGACCCCATGTGCGCGGAGCCTTTCTGGTTGCGTTTTTCTTTTTCATCATCGATCGCAGTGAAAAACTCCACTTCCGCTGCGACCCGGTGTGTCGAAATGGCATGGGCAAATGAAGCAGCAGCCTCCACATTCATCGTAGGAAGACTTGCGGCCATTCGCCCGAAAAGTGCGATGTCCAATCCGTCCCGCCCCATAATCCTTTGTCCTTCGAGAAACGCGAAAAGTGCTTTCGCCTCGTTACTTGTCGAAGGGATTTGAAAATCGTTTTCTTGAAAAAATTTCGCAATATTTTCAAGTTCCGAAGTGGAGAGGAAGGCAATGGGAATTTTATCTTCTTTTTCGTTCGATGTGCCCTCCTCTTGCTCTGCGACTTTTTTGTTGTTTCCAGAAGCATTTTCCAACATTTTGTCTATCTGTTCGATTAATTTCTTATTTCTTGAGTTGGCAGTACCGTTATTAATACACCAAAAAGCAATATCTCCACACAATTTCGCCTGTTGCGGAGTTGCTCCAAGTTTCTCGCATTCGTTTTGAATGAGTTCATTGACCAATCTGGTTCGTATTGCAATTTCCACCCCCAGCTCGTGCATGGCCAGGCGAATGGCACGTTTCCAACACTGGCTGCTGACACGTGCGCGCTGCACTCCACCAATCAGGGCGGACTTCGGTGCCCCCAAATCGTCGCGGTTCAGGCACGAAACGGGAAACGACTGGAGAATGTGAAATTCGATTCGGGTGTTCTGATACGGATTGTTCTTCGACATAGGAAATTCCTTTCGTAAAATGATTTGAGGAATGTTCAGGAAATGGGTGTGAGTTGAAGCAACCCGAAACCGAAACCTTTTCCACGCCCGATTCCGTTGGCAAATGCCGCGGCAAACAGGGCAGGATCGGTCACCGTCAGGGTGCCGGAAAAAACGACTTTGTGCTGGGTAAACGTATTTTCTTTCGCAGTAAACGTCTGAACCGATTGCGTTTTCGCCACCAGATGTTCTTCGTCCGGGGCAAAACCGTTCGCCTGCGCCTTTTCGAGAAACCACCGCAACAGCGGAAGCAGTCCCATCACAGGCTCCAGTTTCCGCGTTTTGCCATTTCGCCGCACCGGATTGAGAACCACCTCGAACGCATATCGCTGATGGCTCAAAAACGACTCGGCGACCGGTTTGGTTTCCACCTGGATTTCGTCCTGCTCTTTCGGCAAATTTTGCGAAAGCACCAGGATGGTATAAATCCCACGCCGTCCACCTTTATCCACGTAAAGCAATCGGGAATGCAGTACGTCGGCAAACAGGTCATACACCAGCTTGTGAATGGAATAATCGTCCTGCACGAACTTGCGGAACGTCTTGGGTGTCAAATCTATTCGGGAGAGGTACATGCGTCGTCCTCCTGTTTTTTGCTGTAATACTGTTTCGCCCATTGCAGTTTGACCTTCTCAGAAAAGTAAAGGATGTCCCGCAAAAGTTGGGTGTAATTCAACGAAACCTTCTCCGCATTCTGCACAAGTCGGAGAACCGGACGCAGAACCGGAACCAGCTCCGCCGACGAATCACATGCCAGCAACCGCCGCAATTTACGTTCCACGCTGTCGTCCTCCTCCTGGAGACTCTGCTTGCAGAACCGTAGCGCCTCGCCCAACCGCTGCGTACCATCCTGCGCGATTCGTTTTCTCGCAATCGCCGCTCCCACCAATCCCAGTGGGAGACGTTCCCAAGGTCTTTCCAAGTCGCAAAAATGAACCAGATACCTCCATGCCTGCGACTCGGTATCGGGATTGTCCGCTCGCGTCATGGCAGCGCGAAAACCGGTATCGTCCTGAATCTTTTCCATGACATATGCCACGAAATTGGCGGCATGGACCTTCTTCTTTGTTTCCTCTGTCATACCTTCTCCTTTTTGACTTTCTTCGTGGGTTTTGCCTTGTCTGATTTATCCCTAAAGTATGGTGTACATTGAACATACGCCTGAATTTGTCGCGGAGTCAGGTGGGGACAGAACTGGTCGTAGCAGGAACGTGCCACCCCCTGCCACGCCTTTTTCGCGGCCAAAACCTTTTCGGACTCATCTTCCTCCAGACTCAATTTGATAATCGCCTGCGCCTCTGGCTCCATCTTTTCCCAAAAAAGCTGTACCGCCTGCGACGCAAGGTCGCCGCTGCGCTGTTCGTCCAGCATCTTGAAATAACGATTTACCGCACTATATAGCGAGGCAGCGTAATCATCCAACATCCGCATGAGATTTTTATAGCGTTCAAAGGAAACGCAGTCCTCACCGTCATACCAACGCATCGGGATCAGGAATTCTGACTCGACATAGTCATTACGTCCAGATATTTTTTGTGTCTTAACTGTATCAACGTTTACGGAAACTCCACCTGTCCATAAACAAATTTTTTCCCAATCCCCCTCATAATTATTTCTTCCGCAGCGAATAAATGCGTTCGAAGATGATGGTGCGTCAGAGGATGATCGAAGGTATTCAATGATGGCTTTGATTTGCCGCCAAGGCTTTTCTTTTACCTGGCAACACAAAGATTGTCGAACATTTTTGGCGTTCCGGTAGATGGTTATGCCGGGGTCCCAAAACCCCTCCTCCAGCGTCTTGTATGCAATCCCTTCAGTAACATATATCCGATCACCTTCAATACACAAAAATTTATTGATTGGAAACAATGTTCCCATATAAGTGTCCATATACCGTTCACAGGAACTTTTATCTTCTATGACAAACGGTTTTTCCCAAAACGGTTTTCCGATCGGTTCCGCTCCATAGAGACAGGTTTTGAGAATATCTTCGTTCGTAAGCAGATTGAGCTTAATCGTCTCTAAAATCGTTTTTCCTAATAAAAAAGAATGAAGATACCCTCTTTTTTCCCCAAGAAGGGCATAAGGAAGCAAAACTTTCGTTTTTTTCTTTCGGCAGGCGTAACAAGTGCCACAAAGAAGCAACCTTGCCTTCTCCGCCATACTAAAAGAATGCACGAACTCTTCCTGCCGAAAACGACTGGCATTACCAGACGCAGAAATCGTCATATTCCAATAATCTTTTAACTCGCTATCGCTTTTCCCTTTCAACTGCGGGAACTGCAAAAACGGGTGTTCCTCATCATAGAGGTCGAAACGGTCGTGCCATTTTTCAAGGTAGGCAAGCGAGTTTTGGGAAATCTGCTCCAACGTCAACTCCGCCCATGCCCCCTCATCGGGGATCGGTGTGGAAGCATGGACGATACAGAGAAGAAGGCGAAGGATTACGATCTTCTCCACAGGTGTACCGCCCAAACGTTGGTATTCGGGGTGTTCAAACAGATCCCGGAGGCTGCGATCGCCGACGCCCGCTATGGGAATCCACGGATCGTCCACCAGGTTGAAGGTCTTTTTTTCTGCAATCATACGTTTTCCTTTCTGCAAAACAGCCCCACGGTGTGGGGAAAAGAGTTTAACAACCACTTCAACCGAAACACTCCCAAAAACTTGGGAAAATTCTACTCCACCTACAATAAATTATTTAACTACCACTTCAACATTTTCAATTATACACAACCCCATCCCAAAGATCAACAGGGGCGGGGAAAAATTTCCTCTGTTTTTTAAAAAATTTTCTATTTTTTCTTCGGTGTATAAAAATATCCGATTTCTTCGCAGTATCCAATCTCGTAATTTTCCAAATCCACGGGGTTTTGGGAAAAGTCTCGAAGCGAACCCCCACTGGGGGCGATAAACGCTGCGCGAAGGGGGCGATCCGCATTTCGACCAATGTATAACAGGTGGCTCAGAAAACCGAGCGGGAACGACTCGTACGGCGGCGCGGCACATTCCGGTACACGAATCAGGTGTTTTATCAGGATTCGGGAAATCAAAAACTTCTCTCTCGGCGTGGCATTTTTGCCCGGAAGCGTCAGAAAATCCTCCCGACCATGGAGTTTCAATCGCCCGTTTTCCTGGTCGTAATCTTCCAGAAGCAGCAGCTCCACCATCGGTCTTTCGTTGTAGCGGGTGCCCAACCCTTCCTCATCTTTCCCTGTGCGTTCCGCATCTCCCTGACTCAAATGGGCAAGCCCTTTCAACACATCCTTTCGCTTTTCCAATTCCTCCTTCAATCCCTGATAATACCCCGTTTCTTCCCGCTCGGCGTACGTCTCCTCCAACAGCGTCCGCATGTCGCGGGGCAGAACGATTTCCGAACGGCTTTCCCACACCTCCTGCGAACGTACCAAAACATACGGTGCATAGACGTAATGCTTTTCATGCGGGGGCTTCTGATATTCCGGGCGATTCTCGTACGGTTCCTCGTTCAGAATTTCCACCACGCACCGGGCCGTGGGAGGCCGAAAAGCGTCGAGCCGCCGATGTCGCCAGAGCCGCCCGATACGCTGAAGGAGCATGTCCGTAGGGCAGAGCCGGGTGATCAGGTAGTCCGCGTCAATGTCGATCGACTGCTCCAGAACCTGCGTCCCGATGAGAATCTTCCCTCCGCTGCGCGTTTCGGCCGTCACGTTTTTCCCGTAAAGCTCCGTCCAGTATTTTTCCTGTCGGGAACGAACGTAGCTGGGAAATCGGGAGTGAATCAGCCCGACCTGGATATTTTTCCCGGCTCGTGCGCGGAGCATGCGGAACACTTTCTGCGCATCGTGAACCGTATTTTCAATCCAGAGGACAGACTCGCCGTTTTCCGCTTTTTCCAACGCACGGTCGATGGAACCCTGCAAGTTCCGACTGGAAAAAATGGAGACGGTTTTCCCTGGGGGCGGGGGCGTTTTCTCGAATCGCACCATTTTGTTATCACGATAACTCAACAGCGGATAGCACGATTCCAACGGGTCTGGCTCTCCGTCCGAATTTCCCAACAAGTCGTTACGTGCCTGGCGGGTGAGCGTCGCGCTGAGGAGAATCACGGTGCAGTGCATTTCCCGCAACAGCTTGATCAACGCCTGAATCAGCGTCCCGGTGTAGGCGTCGTAACTGTGGATTTCGTCGAGGATGATCACCTTCCCTGCCGCGCCGAATGCACGCATGAAATTGTACCGCACATTGATGACCGCCATCAAAATCTGATCCACCGTTCCGACGGCAAACGGAGCCAAAAGCCCCCGCTTGCGGTGATCGAACCACGCATCGCGATCGACAGTGCGTTGTTCGTTTTCCGTGCCGTCAGAACTATACAATTCGTTCCGCAGCCACGCCTGACCATGAAGCAAAAGTGCCCGACGGGATGCCTGCGCGGGAAGGATTTTCTTCAGGAATTCCTTGAATCGTTCGTGGATTTTATCCGATGTCAACTGCGTCGGCAACGCGAAGTAAATCCCGTTGTGCCGCTCCTTTTCCAATAGCCGATACGCCAGATAGAGTGCCGCTTCTGTCTTTCCGCCCCCCATCTCGGTTTCCAGCACATACACCCCGCCCGGCACCATCTTCTCCGCCATGAGCGACTGCACCGCAAACGGCGGGAACCCGAAAATCTCCTCGAACGACAGCCCCTCGTTCACCCGAAATGGCACGAATCCCGCACGACTTATGGCC
Organism: Planctomycetia bacterium; assembly: GCA_030535245.1. GTDB lineage: Bacteria > Planctomycetota > Planctomycetia > Pirellulales > Thermoguttaceae > RGIG3701. Next base: position 7,903 of record JAUNBJ010000101.1, read on the forward strand.
GACTGGATTTTCGCGTCCGAAAGCTCCTCCTCCGCTTCCAGCTCCAATCCAGAACTCAACCAATCCGCCAGCGACGTCAGCCCCTGCACCAGCCGGAATCGTGCGGAACCCCACTTGTACGGAACATCCTCCAACTCCAGCCCAAATTCCCGACACAACGCCTCCGCCACGGCACGCTGATTCTCCTTCCAGTCGCTCTGACCCAGATGTGCTCCGGGAGACTTTCCCGTGCAAACCCGACCATGATGATCTCCCACCAGGTTGGCAAGATTGTACAGCTTCCAACCCTTCAAAATCGTCCGTGACGCAGTGGCATGGTTTTCACCCAGTACCGTCGTCCCCACCAGATTCATCGCCATTCCCAGTGCACCATAGATTTTCTCCTGAAATGCGGGCGTCAACTTGCCGAGGTCGTGCAAAAGCGCCCCAAGCAGGTCTCGTTTTTCGAGTAAATCCCCGGCACGTGTCCCTTCCAGAAAGTTCAAAATGGCCTGCCCGACGCGAAACGTGGCTTTCAGGTGTGTCGGAACGTCGCACCCTTTTTCGAGCGTTCCGTCTTTTCCTTTCACGGTTTTCGCGAGGCATTCCTCTGCGGACAACACCTTCGTTCTCGCTTTTTCCGTGGGATGATTTTCCGTGGGATGATTTCGGTTAAAAGCCATGCGTACCTCCATGAAAGAACCTCTCCGTATTCCCTATTAATTTATGATTATGAATGCTCATGAATTTAGTTTCAACGGGGGGTGGGCAAAATAGGGATTGGCACAAGCGGCATGTTGTCCGGGATCTTTCTTCTTTTTCCGCACAAGGATCCTGGTTTAGGGAAACGTTGATTTTAATCCCAGATTTTGCCAGAAATTGGATCGCATGTAAAAACCAAAAAATGTGGAAATTTGCCCCCCTATTGTTTGCCGGAAAGAATTGGGTATAATGAGATGGCATATTGTATTTCATTGAGCGAAAAGTTTATGGCTCTTTGTTTCGGGCCAGAGCTTTCCGGGGATTTTCAGTGACTTTGGTAAAAGAAAGAGTAAGGTTCCATGTCGGGTAACGATAAAGACAGTATTTTTTTAACGGGTTCGACAGGGTTGGTCGGATCCTATCTGTTGAAGGAACTGTTGGTGGGAGGGAAATCCGTGGCGGTGCTGGTTCGGCCTTCGCGTAAATTGTCGGCGGCCGGGCGTGTCGAAAAAATGGTTCAGGCATGGAGTGAGCAATTAGGGCGAACCCTTCCCATGCCGAAAGTGATTGAGGGGGGGCTGGCCGATCCGACGTGGGGAGCGCGGAACGAGGACTGGTTCCGGGACTGTTGTGGTTCGGTCATTCACTGTGCCGCGAGCCTTACGTTTAATGGCAAGCAGGGGGGGGAGCCGTGGTCGTCGAACATTGAGGGGACGCGGAACGTGCTGAACGTCTGCCAGAAGGGGAATATCGAGAAGCTGCATTACGTTTCCACGGCGTACATTGCCGGTTCCAGCCATACGTTCTACGAGAAAGACTTCGACATTGGTCAATCGCTTCGCAACGACTACGAAAAGAGCAAATTTGAAGCGGAGAAAATGGTTCGTTCTGCGGACTTTATCAAATCGTTGACGGTGTATCGTCCGTCGATTGTGGTAGGGGACTCGAAAACCGGGGAGACCAGTACGTTCCATGGTTTTTATGCGGTGTTGAAGCTGGCGCACACGTTGGCCAAGCGGATGCCGTTTACGGTTGGGCGTGGAGTTCGGACATTGATTTCGTTGGGAATGGACGGTACGGAGCATAAAAATTTTGTTCCCGTGGACTGGGTTGCCGGGATATTCATCCAGATTTTCAACAATCCGGCATTGCATGGTCAGACGTATCATTTGACGAATCCCAATCCGCCGTTGCTTTTGGATTTTGTGGAAGTGGTTCAGGAAGCGGTGGAGAAATACTCCGAGTTTTCTCAGGATGGGGAGGAAGCGGCTAGCGAGGACTGGTTCCGCGAGAATTACGCCATGCAGATTGCCATTTACGAGCCGTATCTTCAGGACGATCCGTCGTTTGATACGTCCCATGTGCAGGCGGCTTTCCCAGACAGTAAATGCCCGCCCATGACGAAAGATTTAATGATGTTCCTGGCCAAAAAAGCCATCCTGAGCGACTTTGGTAAAAAAGGTTGATGCGGTTGGAGAATTTTTGAGGGCAGCCTGGAATGGAAAAGGGATGTGGCGCTGCGATGCTTTACCCAATGACACCGTTCGAGGAGTACATGTATTTAGACAGTTCCGCCGGGTATCCGATGGACTGTTATATACGGTTGCGGTTTCGAGGCGGGTTTTCTCATGTTGATTTGGAGCGGGCGTTGGCGTTGGCGTTGCGGCAGCATCCGTTGATGTATGCACGCAGCGAGCAGACGGGGAAAAACCGTTACGCATGGCGGATTCCGGAGGCGTCGGGGGTGGTTTCGGGGCCGGAGGTTTCGACGATTCATGGCGTTCGGGTTTTTTGGGAAAAGGGGGTATGCCGTGGAGATTTTCCGCGTTCGATGAACGCACCGTTGAATCTGGCAGAGGAACCCCCGCTTCGGTTGGCCGTGGTGGAGGAGAGCGACCAGGCTGGCGAAGTGGTTCGGACGGACATTACGTTCAAGCTGCATCATGCGGCGGCAGACGCGATTGGTTCGATCCGTTTCCTGATGGATTTTCTGGTGGATTACGCAAAGCGTGCGGGGGTGGTATGCGACGATTGGAAGCATCTTTCGCCGCTTTCTCCGGAAGGACTGAAAACGCGGGGCTGGTGTGGCCGTGGGGTGCTGGAATGGCTACGGTTGCTGGGGATTGCGGGGATTCGTTTGCGTCGGTGTCTGGTGTTTGTGTTTCGTCGGATTTTACCGTTGGCGAAGCGTCCGGAGGTGGAAACGACCCGGCAGGTAGACGCGAGGTATCCCGCCATTCTGTTTCATCTGTGGGGGGCGGAGGAAACTGCGTCCATGCTGCGAACGTGCCGTGGTCAGGATTTCACGATGAACGACGTGCTGCTACAGGCAGGTTTTCTGGCGTTGCGGGACTGGCGGAAGGAGCATCCGGACGACGCGTTTGACGGGTTGGAGGCACCGTTTCGGATTGCGGTTCCGACGAATCTGCGGAATGCGCGTGCAGGATTGTTTCCCGCGGCGAACATGGTCAGCATGGTGTTTTTGGATCGGAAAATTGCCGAGATCGACGATTCCCGCCTGTTTTTGGAGCGGATACATCGGGAGATGAACGACGTGAAGCGGCTGGAGCTGGGGTTTTTGCTGGTTCAGGGGATTGCCGTCGTCAAGCGGATGTTGGGCAGTTTGGACGCCATCCTGGGGTTTTCGGAATGTTGGACGAGTTTGGTGATTTCCAACATAGGGCCGGTTTTTTCGCCGCGGAAGTTCCCCTTTCCACGGACGGACAAGGGGGAGTTGTGCATTCACGATACCGTGCTGGAGGAGGTTGAGAGCGCTTCGCCCATCCGTCCTTTGACGAGTGTGGCGTTGTGTGTGTCGACGTATGCGGGGCGTACGGGAATTACGTTGCATTACGATTCGCGAACGATTTCGGCTGCGTTGGCCCAGGATTTTATGGATCGGGTTTTGAGCTACGTACGCGTTCTTTTAGCAAGTCCTGGGAAGTGACCTGCTCTACTGGCTCCGAAAGCGTTCCGTAAAAGCGTTCCGTATTCAACGGGCTTTACCATGAACCCTTTTCCCTGGTGAGAGCAAAATTGGATCGCACCCATCCCTCTGGGGGATGAAATATTGACAAGAATCCCACGTTTTGTATAATGTTATTATAAATGGTGTGGGGATGTTTTGGGGGAGTGGAGTTTTGAAATGGCATTACCGATAGAAATTACGCCTGAATTGACCGGTGAGGACGCCGTGCAATTTCTGTTCCGAATGCGGGATTGGGAGAGACGCACGAAGCCGCTGCGCGATGTAAATGTGGACATGGATGCAGTTCACCGAGCCATCCGAGAACGTGAGGCTAAACGGAAGTCACCGCAAGGGCAGGAACATGGACCGGAACGGTTTTGAATTGAACGGCTGGGTAGCCGGAAGTTTGGCGATTGTACGTACAACACAACGATTTTGCATCTTGGTATTCGATTTGAAAAATTTAGCTCTGGCGGAGGAAAACCCATGAAAACATACGGATTTGGAATCATCGGTTGCGGTATGATTTCCAATTTTCACGCGAAGGCGATTCAGTCGCTTCCCAATGCCCGGTTGGTGGCATGCTTCGACGTTTTCGAGGCGTCGGCGCAGAGGTTGTCGGAGGCGACGGGGTGTCGGGCGTACACGAAGCTGGAAGATTTTCTGGCCGATCCGGAGTTGGAGATTGTGACGATTGGCACCCCCAGCGGGGCGCATCTCGACCCGGCAGTGGCGGCGGCGAAGGCGGGGAAGCATGTGATTGTCGAGAAACCGCTGGAAATTACGCTTGCACGGTGCGACGAGATCATTCGTGTTTGTCGGGAGAATGGCGTCAAGTTGGCCACGGTGTTCCACAGTCGGTTCCACGATTCGAGCATGGCCATGAAAAATGCCATCGAAAGCGGTAAATTTGGGCGGTTGACGGTGGGCGACGCGTATGTCAAGTGGTTCCGTTCCCAGCAGTATTACGACAGCGGGGCGTGGCGGGGAACGTGGAAGCTGGACGGCGGCGGGGCGTTGATGAATCAGGCGATTCACAGCGTCGATCTTTTGACGTGGCTGATGGGGCCGGTGGTGGAGATTCAGGCGATTTTCGACTGTCTCGACCACGAGCGGATCGAGGTGGAGGACACGGCGGTAGCGTCGCTCCGGTTTGCCAGCGGTGCGTTGGGGGTGATCGAAGCCAGCACCGCGATTTATCCCGGTTATTTGAAGAAGATTGAGATTCACGGTTCTCAGGGGTCGGCAACGTTGGAGGAGGAAGACCTGATTCGGTGGGACTTTGCGGAAAAGACGCCGGAGGACGAGGCGATTTTGGCGGGGATGGCGAATCGAAAGAGTTCCGGGGGCGGGGCGGCGGATCCGTCGGCGATTGATTTTCACGGGCATGCGAAGTTATTTGCCGACATGGTGGACGCAATTGAAAACGATCGCGAGCCGAAAATCAACGGTCCGGAGGGGCGTCGTGCGGTGGAGATTATTTTGGGGATATACAAGTCTGCGGAGACGGGGCAGGCGGTGAGGTTACCGTTGGCGGCGGACCCGGAGTTGGCAAGCCGTGAAAAAACGGTGAAAGGGTTGTCCGGAGAGGGGAAATAAAGAAATAAAGAAATAAAAAAATAATAAATATTAGCGAACGTAGTGAGGGTAGTAAAAAGTTTTGGGAGGTGGGGTCTGGGGAGG
>JAUNBJ010000102.1 GCA_030535245.1 Planctomycetia bacterium
TTTTCCACCGATTTTGCGTCAAATTTACAAAATATTGATTTATTTTTGAAAAAATAACTTTCACGGAACCCTCCCCGACAAAATCAAGGATTTGTGCAGCGGTTCCTCAATTCAAGAAAGAAAAGGGTATGAAAAAATTAAAACGACGCCATTTTTTGGCACTTTCGGCGCTGGCCGCTCCTGTGGTAATGCCTGGGAAGCTCTTGGGGCGTGAGGGATTTGTACCCCCCAATGAAAAAATCCATCTGGCTCTGATCGGCAAAGGCAATCGGGGGAACGACCATATCGGCATGTTCTGCGGGAACCCGGATTTCCAGCTCACGGCAGTATGCGACTGCTGGGACGCCCACATGCGGGATGGTAAAAGTCTGATTGACCGTCGTTATGGAAACCACGACTGCCGGATGTTCCAGAGCTACGAGGAAATCCTCACGCGAAAGGAGTTCGACGCCATTTCCATTGCCACGCCCGACCACTGGCACACGAAGATCGCGTTGGAGGCGTGCCGTGCGGGGATGGATGTGTTTTCGGAAAAGCCGCTGACACTGACGCTTTTGGAGGGGCGGCAGATTGTGGCGGGGGCACGAAAGTACAACCGGGTCTGTTCGAGCGGTTCGCAGCGGGTGATGGAGGATTATGGCTACATGGCGCCGATCATCCAGTCGGGCGTGGTGGGGGAAGTGCGGGAAATACACGTTGGCGTCGGGCCGGCGGGGGTGGACTGCTACCTTCCCGAAGAACCCACTCCGGAGGGGCTGGACTGGGATCGTTGGTTGGGGCAGGCGCCGTGGGCACCGTTTAACGCCGAGCGTATGTCCGGTTCGTACGGGGGCGGCTGGCGGCGTTTTTCGGATTACGGCAACGGATTTTTAGCGGACTGGGGAGCGCACAAGTACGGAGGTGCACTGTACGCGTGCGGCATGGATCACATGGTTCCGGTGAAGGTTTTTCAGCCAAATACGGAAGCGAATCCATCGAACGAAATGCTGGCAGTGTTTCCCAACGGGGTGAAGGTGTACCACGGTGGGCCACACGATATCACGATCATCGGCACCGAGGGGGAATACCGGCATCGCCAGCCCGCCAAGCCGCGACATGCCGTCAACGTGCGTCGCTACCACGGCGGAGCGACCAACATCGTCGCCGATTTCGCGTTCTGCGTTCGGAACCGGCTGCGTCCGTTCCAGGATTTTTTCTACGGTGCTCGAACCGCTGCGTTGTGCCAGATTTTTAACATCGCGTACAAAACCGGTCACGACCTGACGTGGGACGACGAAAACATGGTCTTTGTCGGCGACGAGGTGGCCACCCGCATGGTTAGCCGCCCGCAACGTGCCCCGTACACGTTTGAAGTCTGATTCCCCCACGCATCCACAGGAACCCAAAAATGAAATCGATTCAATATTTATTATACATCGTGCTTTTAAGCCTGGCAATTCCCCTTTCTGCCGACGATTCCCTTGCAGCGACGTTCGCGGAACTGCTGCCGAAACTGGACTGTGCCGACATGAAAAACGCCGACCTTTTACGATCCCAGGAGCAGGCGCAGCAGGCGTTTCAACAGCTGGCGTTCCGTGTGGCTTTGGATCCGGCGGCACGGGCGGAATTTAACCGTCTGACGGTCGCGTCGTTGCCCAAACAGCCAGCGTTGGCCCAGTGCTGGATGTTGCGTCAACTCCGTTGGACGGCGACCGACGCGGAGGTTCCTGCCGTGGCAGCCTGCCTGAAAACGAACGTTCCTCTGGTGATGGATGAGGCGGCCATGACGCTTGCGGCCATGAAAACCCCAGCCTCCCGTGCGGCTTTGGAGGAAGCGGAAAAGGTTGCCGACGGGAAACGCAAAGAACTGCTTCGCGGAGCGTTGCGCAATTGGGGCGAAAAACCGGGCGTGCTGGCGGCGGGAAAAATTTTGGAAACGGCCGTTCCGTTGGCGCTGCCGTACGACCCAAATGCATTGGAAAAATACCTTTCCGGCTGGGGGGAGAGGGACGAACCTGCCCGCGTTCGTCTGCTGGCAGCTCTTGCGGAAACGGGCGACCGCAAGTACGTTTCGTACGCTGAGGAGGCGATGAAAAGCGACTCGGAACCGCTCCGTCGGGCAGGACTGCTGGCGATGGAGCGGTTGGCGACGGCGGCCCAGATTCCGTTGCTGCTGGAGGCGTCGGACGGCGGGCTGCTGGAGCGGGTTTGCGCGGGAATCACGGCGGACGGATTCGACGAAGCCCTGTTAAAAGAACTCTCCCAGACAAACGATTACGGTCGGTTTCAGCGAATCAGCGGCATCCTGACCCGGCGGTACGTGGACATTTCGGACATAATTTTGTCGCGTGCAAAGGAGAAAGATTGCCCCAATCGTGTTTCCCTTTTGCGTCAGGCGGCCCTGCTTGGGAACTTGGAAAAAATCGGGGATTTTGTGGACGTGATGGTACAAATCCCCGTGGGACGCGACCGGGACGAGGCGGAAAAAATCATCGCGGCACTGGTGCCGGGCGACGCTTCGAGGGTGCTTGCCAAACGGGACGCGTATCCGGCGACGGAGCTTTTCAGTTGTCTGGGGCGTATCGGTGGCGACGCGGCCCGCGAGGTGCTGGAAAAGGGAATGCTCGCCTCCGAAACCCGGGACGACGCGGTGCGGGCGCTTTGCAACTGGCCCAACGCGGTGGGGGCGGAGCGGCTGTTTGCCATTTCGCAGGACCGGACATTCCGCGACGACCAGCGTCTGTCGGCGTTGCGGGCGTACCTCCGCGTGGTGTCGCTTCCCAACCATCAAATTGGGATTCGGGCTTCCGACCGCGACAAGTTTGAAATGTTGAAAAAAGCATTCGACGCGGCATGGCGGACGGAGGAGCGGAAACTGATGCTTTCCCGTCTGAACGCCGTGCGGTGTCGCGAATCGCTCGATTTTGCCATTGCGTGCCTGAAAGACCCGGAACTGGAATGGGACGCCACGAAAGCGTTTGCCGACCTGATTCACCATAACGATTTTCGTCGGGCCAATCGCGAGAAAGTGACGCCCGTCCTGGATTCCCTGCTGGAGACCTGCAAGGACGAGGGGATGCGCGACCGCTTACGCCGATACAAAAACCAGCCCTGACCCCAGAAAACCATTAATCCTTATTACTTCCGTTTTTTCCTGCGTGTAAAAGATGGGGGGAATTCCGAAATGCTTTTTCCAGGCGACGCGACGCTTCCTCCATCACCGCCATGGGGGAGGCCAGATTCCATCGCATGAACCCCTCGCCCCCCGGCCCGTACTGCGTCCCCGGAGCCAGCCACAACCGGGCGTCGTCCAGAAAAAACCGCTCCAGACTCGCGTCGTCCAGCCCCATCTCACGACAATCCAGCCACCAAAGGTACGTCCCCTCCAACGGTACCGGACGTATCGGAAGATGAAGTTCCTGAAACCGTTCCCGAAGAAACCGCTCGTTGGCCTGCAGCTGAACCAGTAACGCGTCGCGCCACGCCCGGCCCGAACGATACGCCGCCTCCGCCGCCGCCAAAGCCACCGCGTTCGACTCGTACCAGCAAAGCTGCTGGCATTCCTGCCGCACGGCACGACGCAGTTCCTCGTTGGGAATGAAAATATTCGCCAAATGAAGCCCCGCCAGATTGAACGTCTTGGAAGGCGACGTGCAGACGGCACTGTTTTCCTGAAACTCCTTCCCCAGCGACGCGAACACGGTATGCCGGTCGATGGGAAACCGTGTCGGATAAACCAAATCGGCATGAATTTCGTCGGAAATGACCCGCACGCCATGCTCGAAGCAGATTTCCCCCATGGTTCGTAGCGCGTGGGGCGACCAGACCCGACCGACCGGGTTGTGCGGCGAACAAAGCAGGAACACCCGAACGTCGTTTTCCACGATCTGCTGCTCGAAAGTCTCGTAGTCGACAAAATACCGCCCCTCCGCCCCCTGAACCAGGCGGTTGCAGACCAACGTTCGCCCATTGGCCGGCACGATTTTCAGAAACGGGTCGTACACCGGAACCTGCACCATCACCGCGTCGCCCGGTTTCGTCCATGCCCGAAGAAGTACCCCAATCCCAAACATCACATGCGGCGTCTGAATCGTCCATTCCCGCGACACGTTCCACCCGAACGACTCCAGAAACCAGTCGTGAACCGCCTCGTGAAACGTCTCTTGAGAGTGGGTATAGCCGAAAATTCCGTGCCGTACGACCGCCTCCATCGCGTCTCGGACTTCCTGCGGCGCCTGAAAATCCATGTCCGCCACCCAAAGCGGCAATGCGTCGGGCGGAGCGTGGTGCAACGCGCGGAAATCGTATTTGATCGACCCTGTCCGCTCGCGTGAAATCGGTGTGTTAAACCATACGTCTGCCATATCCGAAAATCCTGTCAAAAAATGCTGTTCAACGCCAGAACATGACAAAAACTGCCCGCAATCACCCAAAAGTGCCACAGAACATGACTCCATGGAATCCCATGCCATCGGAGAAAAAGGAGTCCAATGCTGTAAAATACCAACCCGGTCAGGAAAAACTCGGTGGTTTCCACGGGAAGGGCGCTTCGGCTTGAGGAGTAATCCCACATGCCCGCCCAGAGCAACGCGAAATAGAAGTAAATGGAATATTTTTTGTACTGGTTTCTACTATAGAGTTTAACAACAATTCCCGCGAGAATGCAGCCCAGGATCAGGTAAAACATCCAGGGGATTTTCGCAGGTGGGTACGCCGACACGTAAAACCCAACGTACGTTCCCAAAAGCAACAGGTATACAAATAAATCGTGAATTTTTACCCGCAGTTGCTTGTAGGAGGGGAGCCGCGTAAAATGATACACCGCCGCGAAAGCGAACAGGAAAATCAGCATTCCGGTGTAAAAGATGCACCCCAGAAAGGGATAAACCCAATTTTCTCGCGCAACATGACACCAGACGTGCGACAGAAGCATTCCCATCGCAAATAGCGCATAGATCGCTGCGAAAGCGTTCAACACCCCATCGGCGAGTTCCTCAAAGAAATCCGGCGTATGATTCGGCGGTGGAGTGGAGTGTGACATCATCTCAAACCCCCGCAACGCAACCCAAAAGGGCAACCGTCGCTATTAAATAACTATTTTACCTCAATGTTCTGTAATGTTCTGTATATTATAATCCAGGAATGCTTTTTGACTACCCCACATGATTTTCTGCGGAACAGGTTTTACGCAATATTAACACATGCGAGCGAATTTTTACACTTTGTTTGCCTTGCCGGTCAGGTTTCGGCGTTATGCTTCGTGGGGACGCTTTTTTTGATACCGCGATACCGTCTTTTGAAGGTCGTTTGCGATTTTCTCCCGCAAAAATGCCGGGGACAAAATCTCCGCCGACGCCCCAAAACCCATCACCCAGGGAATTAACTCGTCCGTCCCCGTCAGTTGAAGCGTCATCAGCACGTCCCCATTGGAAAGCGTCGTGAATTTCTGGGAAGCGTTCCAGCGGTGTTCCTGAACGTATCGGGCCACCGAGGCGTCGAAAAGGATTTTCACCGTCTGAGAGCGTCCTTTTTCTCCACGATAAACCCCGAACATCTCCCGCGTATATTTTTCCTCCGAAAATCCAGGAAGGAGGGTGAATTTATGGGAAGTGACTTCGGCATTTTCAATCCGATTCAATTTCCAATGCCGGAGTTCCTTCGCCTTGTGCGAAAAACCGATGAGGTAGATCGTTCCGTGATGGTATAAAAACTGGTACGGGTCGATGGCGTAGCGTGTCGATTCGGTCGCCCGATTGGAACGGTACTGGAGGACGACGCTGCGTTGTTCCTCCAGGCCGAGGAGCAGGCAGTCGAAAATTTCCGACTTTTCGGTATAATCGCTCCATCCAATGCGGGTGCAGTGCAGGGTGGAGCAGACGCGTTCAAAGAAAAAAACCGCCTGCGGCCCCAACGAACGACGTATTTTTCCCAATCCGCTGTTGACCGCCTTCCAGAAGCAGGTTCCAATGAGCGGTTCCATGAACTGCCGACACAGGTACAGTGCCGCCGCCTCGTCGTAAGCCAGCCGCGTACCGTTTTCTCCGCCCGGAACGTTGAATTTCCAGCGTTTTTTCCCATGCGGCCCGTTTTCCTCTTGCAGGTTGAACGTTCCTTGCAACATAAGCATATCCCGCCGTACGGTTCGCGTGGAGATGCCCAGTTGGTGGGAGAGTTCCTCCACCAGTACCCCTTCGGGCTTCCCGGAGAGAATTTCCAGAATTTTCCATTGTCGCAATACGGGCCTGTTTTTGTCCATGGGATTCTCCCGGCATTTCGAGTGGGTGATCAAAAAAACGATGGATTTCCTGAGTGCGAACACCTCCAACATTCTAGCACGCGGCCCCCTTTCCTGCAAGATGTTCTCCCACCCGCCGTGGCGTTTCATGGTTTTTACGGCATTCCTTTCAGGCATGGGGTAGGGTGCGATCAAATCCTGGTTGCGGATTTGGAAAAAATGCGCAGGGTTAGCGTCGGCCTTTAGGCCGTTCTCACCGTCCGAAGCGCTGGATTTTCACTGCCATGCACCACGAGATTCCATCCGAACGACCTAAAGGCCGGCGCTAACGACCGTTTCCACGTAAATTTGCAGGCACCTGCTGCGTTGCTGCTTGACACCCCGGTTTGCCTATGTTATACTGAAGCCTGGTTTGAGAAGGGTTTTCAAAGCCGTACATGTGAATTGTCGTTTGTTTGGATTTTTGAATATTTAGGAGCGACCGATGATCGTTTTTGGCGTTAATTTGCACAAAAAAAGGGGGGTAGGTAGTCAATGCCTGCGTGGTTCCCTGGTGAAATGTTGGGGAATGTTCGCGATGGTGTTGTTTCTGACAGGAATCACCCAGGCCGCTCCCACATGGGATCCAGCCCCCGTCGGTAATGTGCTGCAAGGTAATACCACGGTGACTCTGGACGCGGATTATGAACTGGTCGATGTGCTTTCGGGCGGTTATGGCCTGATGATTGAAACCGGAGGTTACACGCTGACCCTTACAAACACTTCCAGACAGCAGTACACCGGCAATACAACGATTAATGGTACGGGTATCGTCGCGATCAAAGGCTCTAAAGGGAGTGGCGGTACCGGCGTTTTTGGAGGAACGGTTACCATAAATTCAGGGGCGACGTTGCAGTTTTGGAATAATGCCATTTCAGGATACAGCGGTACGACGACCAATTATACGCTCAACGGCGGTACCCTTGATGGAAGTAACAGTATTTTAACAGGTGACGAGCGACTGGCGTATGGGAATTTGTTGGGTCAACTCACAATGTCGGACAATGCCAGGGTGGTGGATACGCGAACAACGAGCGGCAGCTGGTCGGGGAATTTCGGGTTGGAAAACGACGTAACGGTTACCTCAGGGACGGGCAACCTGATCCAGGCGAAAACCCTTACGATGCCGGCGCGGGGCAAGACGAAACTTGCAGACGAATCGCGATTGATTGTGTTTAGCATTTCGGACAGCGCGAAATTAACCGTTGATGGAACATTAGCGGAAGTGGCGGACTGTACCGACCCGACAGCGGAGGGCGTTCGGAATCTTGTCAAGAACGGGGGCGGGACACTTTCCATAAAAGCGGGAACGTACACCGGTTATACGAAAATTGACGCTGGAACTCTGCAAATTGGAAGCAAGGACGCGATTTCGTCCAGCAAGCTCTGGTTGAATGGGGGCACGTTGGATCTGAGTGGGTACGACCTTTCAGTGACGCCGTATGCCAGCGAAAATGCAGGCACGCTGACAGGGAAAGTTACGAACAGCGGAAACGCGAATTCCACCCTGACGTTGAACGTCGCGACGGGGGTTACCCAGAAGCTTTCCGGTGTGATTTCCGACGGTACGGCAGCCCTCACCGCACTGACGCTCGACGGGGGCGGAACGTTGGATGTGGCTACGGCACAAACGCTTACCGGGGGGGTTACGATTAAGAATGGAACGGTGAAAATCACGGCGGACGGCGGCGCCGTGGTGGATTCCTGCAAAGATGGAGTTCTCAAAGGAACGGTAACGATCGAGAAAGACGGACTTCTGCAATTTACCAAAGGTTCCGCAATGGGGTATAACCATAGTGGAGATAATGGAATGCCGACTTTGATTATCCAGGGGGGAACCGTTGATAACACCCTAAGTACGACGCATAATCTGTTGTGGAACATGACCCTTTCCGACGATGCGACGGTTCAGGATGCTACGACAGGGAGAACCGGCTGGGCGGGGAATTTTGGTCTGGAAGGAAAGGTTACGGTCACGTCGGGAACGATGAACGTGATCCGTGCCGAAAAAATCATGCTTTCCGCACGTTACTCCTCGACAGTGGGGACGACACAATTCGACGTTCAGAAAGACGCCTGTTTGACGTTGGATGGCAACGTCATGAAAACGAGTAGCAACGGTGCGGTCAATCCAATTCTCCTGAAAACGGGAATGGGGACATTGGTGCTGACGGGAGAAAACAACACGTACACCGGGGCGACAACGCTTTCGGCGGGGACGTTGGAAATCAATACCCTCAACAATACGGCGCAGAATATTCAATTCAGCACCTCCGGTATTACGGTGGCGGACGACGCGGTGCTTTCCATCCGAAGCGCCGAAGATCAGACGCTCTCCCTTACCAACATTACGGTCAACGACGGGGGGCTGATGAATCTTTTCCTCACGGGTCGGTCTTCGGGCGGTTTGACGCTGGATACCCTGGAGTTGCATGATTTTGATTCGTTCTCCATCGCGTTGGACGGTGGCCCGGTTTGGGGTGCGGAATATGCGTTCGACGCCTCAGAGATACGTGTTGGGGGAACCCTCATAACGGATGTGGCGGATTTTGCGAAATTCCTGACGGGGGATGCGGCCAGCTACCTTTTGGTTTCCGCAGACGGTGCGGGGGGATTTGTACTGGCGACCAACAACGCTGCGGTGCCAGAACCGTCGTCGTGGTTCCTGCTGTTATTGGGAGTGCTTGGTTTGTACCGGCTTCGTCGCAGGTTTTAAAGGAAGATTTTTATATTTCGAGGTTTCGATGAAAAAGATACTGTGGTTGCTGTTGTTGTGTCTGGGAAGTGTGGCGTTGGCTGGGGAAATTCAGATCGACTGCGATTTTCCCGGTGGGAATATTCTCGTGGATTCCATCAAGGACGGCGTGGTTCGGGTGCGTCCGGATCAGCGTGGTTCTACGATGAACTGGTTTTACTATGCTTTTCGCGTGCGGAATGCGCAGGGGCAGACGCTGCGATTTGTGTTTGACCAGCCGAATCGTGTAGGTTCCCGTGGCCCGGCCATCAGTACGGACAATGAAAAGACCTGGCGGTATCTTTCCGACAAACCGGAGTTTCATTCGCAGGAGTTCACCTACACCTTTGGCCCGGAGGAAAAGGAGGTGAAATTTGCGCAGGCGATCCTTTACACTCAAAAAAACTGGGACGCGTTTATCGCTGCGTATCGGGAGAAGCCGACGGTGCGTCTTTCGACGCTGTGCCGAACGAGGAAGGGGCGGGACGTGGAGTTGCTGCGATTTGGCAACGAGAATGGGAAATTTGGAATGGCGTTGACATGCCGCCATCATTGTTGCGAGATGACCGCCAGTTTTGTGCTGGAGGGGATTCTGGAAGAAGCGTTTTCTGATACGGAAGCGGGGCGATGGCTCCGTGAGAACGTCGCGTTTTATGTGGTTCCATTCGTGGACAAAGATGGGGTGGAAGATGGCGATCAAGGCAAGGGCCGGGCACCGCACGATCATAATCGGGATTACAATCATGAGCTTTACCCTGAAATCAAAGCGTTGAAGCAGGGGATTTTGGAAGCGTTTGGCGAGAAGAAGTTGTTCTTTCAGGACTTGCACTGTCCGTGGATTCGTTCGGGGATGAACGAGTATTTGTATTCCCCGATGTCGGATCAGGCGAAGATGTCGCAGGCGGCCGGGGTTTATTTCAAAATGCTGGAAACGATTCAGAAGGATGGGGAAATTCCGTATGTGGAAGCGAACAACCTTCCGTTTGGCCAGGGGTGGAACAATGCGGCGAACTTCAGAAAAATGGAAAATGGCGTTTTGACTTCCTCGGCAAAGATGTGGGTGGGAACGCTTCCGAATACGATTTATGCCGGGACGTTGGAGATGCCGTATTCCAATTCGTCTGGAGTGGAAGTGACGCGGGAAAACTCCAGGGAGCTGGGGCGGAACATGGCGAAGGCGATGGCGGAATTTCTAAAGACCCAGGGAGAATAAAATGTTTGGGCCTAACGATTCTAAAAGTGCGCGAAGCGTCTGTTCCCCGACGCCACGGGCAACTGGCGGTAGCCGTAATGTGCTGCCCGCACCCAGGCCCGGAGGGCGTTCTGGAAGTAAGGGAGGCCAGAAGCGAAGCGACTGCCTCCTGACGCCACGGGCAACCGGCGGTAGCCGTAATGTGCTGCCCGCACCCGGGCCCGGAGGGCGTTCTGGAAGTAAGGGAGGCCAGAAGCGAAGCGACTGCCTCCCGATGCCACGGGCAACCGGCGGTAGCCGTAATGTGCTGCCCGCACCCGGGCCCGCACCCGGGCCGGGGTTTACGTTGGTGGAACTGTTGGTAGTGATAGCGATTATTGGGATGTTGGTGGGGTTGTTGCTGCCAGCGGTGCAGCAGGCGCGGGAGGCGGCGCGTCGAATGCAGTGTTCCAACAATTTAAAGAACATAGGTTTAGCGTTATTGAATCATGAAAGCACGATGCGTGCATTTCCTGCGGTGCGGTTGGGGATTGACGCGGACATTCCGCCGGAGCTGGGGACGAGTGTCAAGTGTGATCAGCGTTATGCGGGGAGTGGTTTTGTGGCGATTGCACCGAATTTGGAGTTAACAGCGACGTACCTGGCTTTGAACGAGGGGAAAATCATGCCGTTTATGGAGGATGGCACGACGAGTGGTTGGAAAACGGCAGCCATGACGGACGCGATAGGGACACGACCGCCGATCTTCAAGTGTCCATCGGAGACGTCGCAGGATACTACACCATCGGATTCTGGGATTGGAAACTCGAATGCGGTGGGGATCACGTGTGGCACTTCGAGTTACGCATTTTGCTGCGGGACGAATGCGCTTGCGAAGTTGAAGATGAAGGATTATTACAGTGTCAAGCACAACAACAACGGGGCGTTTATTTATCGTGTGAAGCGGAAATCTCAGGAATTTCGAGACGGTCTTTCCAACACGTTTTTTGTTGGCGAGGTTTACGAATCGGATCAGGACTGGTCGCGTTGTTGCTGGGCATACACGAACGTGATGCGGAGTTGCATGCGATCTTGTGAGAACCCGTTGAACTGCAAGCTGGGTCAGGGGATATCCCACAGTGGTTCGCCCTCCAACACGACGTATAACGGGGCGTTTGGGTCCTTGCATGTGGGGGGCGGGAATTTTGTTTTCGGGGATGGGCATGTTCAGCTTATCAACGATGGGATACAGATGACCACGTATCAGGCACTGGCGACCCGGAGCGGGGGCGAAGTGATCCAGGAGAACATTCAATGAGATTAGCGGTTTGGTGGAAGTTATTGTTATCGGGTGTCGTTTTCCTGGCGTGTGGTTGCAGCGACGGTCGTCCGCGATGTTATCCGGTATCGGGAACGATTGAGGTGGATGGAAAACCTCTTTCGGGGAAGCTGGATGGTACGGTCCGTTTTGTGACAGTCGATACGCAGGGGGAGTATGGACGTCCGGCGACGGGGCATTTGGACGAGAACGGGCGTTTTTCGCTGACATCTTACGAGCAGAACGACGGCTGTCCCAAGGGGACTTACAAGGTGGAGTTGCAGATTTTGGAGACGCGAGGCAAGCAGTTGTATTATGTGGTTCCACCGCGTTACGAGTCGGCGGCGCAGAGCGATCTTCAGGTGGAGATCACGGGCAAGACGGAGGATTTGAAGTTAGAGGTGCGATGGCTTCCGGAGGACGCGTCCTTCCGTGCCCCTATTCGTGGGGAGGATGGAGCGTCCTGAGGGGCGATTTGGATGGGGTGTGGAAGCGGGATGTTGGGGCGGTTCCCGGCGATTTTCTGCCGAGTGCCTTGAAATCCCGCGTTCCTGAAGGCTGGGGGGTTATTTCTGATACACGCGTACGTAGTCGATTTCGTAAGTCATGGGGAACGCTGCGTCGTCGATTCCTTTCTGCCCGCCCCACGAGCCACCGACGGCGGTGTTCAGGATCAGGTAGTGCGGTTTGTCGAACGGCCATGGGTCGATTTCCAGGTCGGTTTTCTTAAACGTGAAGTAGCACTGATCGTCCACGAAAAAGTCCATTTTATCTTCGGACCATTCCACGGCATAGACGGCAAAGCGATTCTCGACGCCCGGAAGACGCGTCCAGAAACCTTTGGAAGTATGTTTTCCGTGGTTGGAGGCATGGACGGTGGCATGGATTTGGGTCGGATTGAAGCCGACGTATTCCATGATGTCGATTTCGCCGCACCGTGGCCAACCGATTTGGCGAATGTTGGTGCCCAGCATCCAGATGGCCGGCCACGCGCCACGTCCGGTGGGGAGTTTGGCGCAAACCTCAATGCGTCCGTACGTCCACGCCGCCTTGCCTTCGGTCGTGACGCTGGCGGAGGTGATTTCGGCTTTCTGACCGTTTTCCTCGTAGTTTTCTTTCAGGCTTTGGATTACCAGTTTGCCCTCTTTCTGAAAGACGTTTTCGAGCCGTTCACGGGTGTAGAACTGCTTTTCCCAGTTCCGGACGAAACCATGTTCGTAGCCCCATTTTTCGGGGTTTGGGAGTCCGGTTCCGCTGAACTCGTCGTTCCAGACCAGTCGAAGCGTTTGTCCGTCGGCGGTCTGAACCGTTTGCGGGACGTCGTTTTGGGCCAGGGCCGTCGTGGTTACGGCCAACAGAAGAAACCACGCGATTGTTTTTTTCATGGGTGTTCCTGGGGTTCGTGTTTCGTTACGAAAATAAATCCTTGTATCCATAGTAAAAAGTTTTGCCCGGATGCGGCCCGGTACGACCGGGAGCGGCTACGGCTGCCGCCGGTTGCTACATCACCGGGAGGCAGGCGCTGGCGCTTCTGGCCTCCCTTGTTCTACCGAGCTTTTGGCCTTTTGAGAGGAAACATTTTTGAAAAATTGTTTCCTCTCAAACTCTCCTTCAA
>JAUNBJ010000227.1 GCA_030535245.1 Planctomycetia bacterium
CCATTAACCATTAACCATTGGTTCTTTCTTATTTTCTCTATTTGCGTTATCTTGACATAAAATCACCTTTTTTTTGGAAAAAATGCAAAAAAAGTTAAAGTTTTTAGTGGCATTTTCTCCGTAATGGATTAAAATAGTAAAAAGGTTGCTTCCTGAACGGTTCGTTGACTTTGCAAGCGGAGGTGTTTTCGCGTTTCCGCCCAACTTCAATCGATACCGATTTGCAGGCGACCAACCACCCTTGACGGAATTCCACTCCCGCAATGAACTTGTGGGAACTTTCCCTTCGACACGATTCGTGCCGTCCGGTAAAATTTAGGGATTGTTCCGGATATTCCCATCACGTGGGCAGTAAGGATGATGTGATTAAAAGTGATTTTTTTGTCGCGGAATGGCGTTATAATACGTAGCAAGCGATGATCCATCCTTATATGGGTTTGAGACCCATTTAGACGGCCCCAGGGCTGGCGACGGACAGGAAGTTTGTCGTGACTCTGCATGGATGCGGTGTTTTCCCTTATTTTATTTTTGATACGGGGGTGTATTTTGCAGGAACCCGAATATTTGGACGTTGACAATTTTGAACCGGAAACCGAGATGGAAGATCTCGATCTGGGGGACAATTCGTTGGACAACCATCATCTGGACGACAGTATTCCAGACGATTTGGACGAGAACGACGAACATGCCGAGCTGGAAACGGAGGATTCCGATTCCTGGAGCGACGATCCAATCCGGATGTATTTGCAGCAAATGGGCGAGATTCCGCTTCTTTCACGCAAGCAGGAAGTGGTTTTGGCGAAGAAGATCGAATCCACGCGGACCCGTTTTTGCCGTAAGATTCTGGAGTGCGACCTGGTACTTCGCAAGACGTGCAAGCTGTTGGAGCATGTCCGGCAGGGGATCGTTCCGATGGATCGTAACCTTCAGATTTCCGCCGATGCCAGCGAGCGTTCGCGTGTTTTGGCGAAGTTGCCGGAGAATTTAAAGACGGTGCGGAACATCCTGGATCGCAACGCTATTAATTATCGGATTGCCACCAGCCTGTCACGGACGCCGGAAGAGCGTCGTCGTGCGTGGCTGGAGCTTGGGCGTGGGCGTCGTCGTGCGGTGAAGCTGATCATGGAGTTGAAGCCGCGAACGCAGCGTCTGGAGAATTTTCTTCCCACGTTGGAGGAATACAGCCGGCATGTGGACGAGTTGCGTACGCGTATTCGAGAACATGCGGCCCGCGGCGGCAAGCTGGAACATCGGATGCCCGGAATCAAAATGTACCGGCATTATCTGGTGGAGACGCACGAGTCGCCAACCAGCCTGCGGAATCGTGTCGCGTACCTGAGGGAGGTGTACCAGGAATACCAGGATGCCAAACGTGGGTTGTCCGAGGGGAACCTGCGGTTGGTGGTTTCGATTGCGAAGAAGTATCGTAATCGTGGGTTGAACTTCCTGGATTTGATTCAGGAAGGGAACGCGGGGCTTATGCGTGCGGTGGACAAATTCGAGTATATGCGGGGATTCAAGTTCTGCACGTACGCGACGTGGTGGATTCGTCAGGCGATTACGCGTGCCGTGGCCGACCAGAGTCGAACGATTCGCATTCCAGTTCACATGGTGGAAACGATGTCCAAGGTGCGGAACATCGTGCGTCAGCTTCAGCAGGAGCTGGGACGGGAACCGACGGTGGAGGAAGCGGCTCTGCGGAGTGGCACGTGCATCGAGGAAACGCGTCGTGTGATGACGATGAGTCGTTATCCGATCAGTCTGGATCGTCCGGTAGGGAACAGCGAAGATAGTCAGTTTGGCGATCTGCTTCCCGACACGGGGGCACAGGCTCCGGCAGTAGGGGCGGGGCAGGATATGCTTCGCAACACGCTGAAGCAGGTGTTGGAGACGCTCAGTTATCGAGAACGCGAGATCATCAAATTACGGTATGGTCTGGGGGATGGTTACAGTTACACGTTGGAGGAGGTCGGCCACATCTTCAACGTGACGCGAGAACGTATCCGTCAGATCGAGGCCAAGGCCGTCCGCAAGCTCCAGCAGCCCGGACGCAGCCAGGATTTGGTCGGTTTTCTGGAATAGTGTCGCATTCATGTTGCAAAGAGTATAAGGAGGAATAACGTTTTTTCTATTCCTAGGGCGTTGCCCCAGGCTATTGAAATTGCCCCGTTGGGGCACGAGAGGAATACGTTTTTTTATATTCCCTAGTGCTTTGTCACGAAAATAAATATTAATAAAAGCGAACGCAGTGAGCGTAG
>JAUNBJ010000103.1 GCA_030535245.1 Planctomycetia bacterium
GTAGTAATATACTCCCATTCCTTTTTTACACAAGGGGGACACCACGAAATTTTCCCAGATTTTTTAGTAAACTCTTGCCCCCCTTGCAACCGATACAAATTAACACAGGATAAAAGACCTCTAACTTTTGCTGTAAATGGTTCAACCCAGGGAATATACGCAAATGCAACATTCACTAATTCGCCTTTTTTTCGCCGTTTTACTGGCTTGGGGAGCATTCGCAAGCTCCGCATTTTCTCAGGCCGTTCCCCAGAATATCGCTTCGCTGGAGCAGGTCGCCCTGCAAAATCACCCCGCGATTCAGGCTCATCGGCAACGTCTTGAGGCATTGTCCGGCAAATACCTTCAGGAAGGACTTGGCCCCAATCCGACGCTTGAATATTTCGGCGAGGAGATGGGAAACGGCTCCGCAGGCAAGCATGGCATGGCCGTTTCGCAGGAAATCGTCACCCGCGGCAAGCTGACCCGCCAGCAGGAAGTCGTATCGCACGAAATCCTGGCCGAGGAGGAAGCCCTCAAACGGGTTTTGTGGAAAGTCCAGACCGACGTCCGTATCGCTACATATAATTATATTGCCGCCGAACGCCGACAGGCAATGCTGGAGGCGATCCTGAAAATCAACCAGAACATCTACGAAACGGCCAAAATCATGAGTTCTCGAGGCGAAGCGACGAAGCTGGATGTGCTGAACATGGAAATTGAGCTTCAAAAAACCGAATCGGAGTATGTTTCGTCGCAAAACGACTCGGAGGCGGCATGGTACGCGCTTGCCTGCGTGGTTGGGGATGCACAGATGGCTCGTGTATCCCTCTCCGATCCGCTGGAATGCGAACCGATCGTCCGTTCCCGCGAGGAATTTGACACCCTGCTCCAGACCACCAGTCCCGAAATCACGCAGGCTCGGATGTTGGTAGCGACCGCCCAGAAACGGTTGGATTTGGAATATTCGCGAAACTCGTCGAATGTCACCCTGACCGGGGGGATTTTCTACAACACCGCCGACGATGTTGTGCAGGGGAACGTGGGGGTGAGTTTGCCTTTGCGTATTCGGGATCGGAATCAGGGGAACATCGCGTCGGCTCGCAGTGAAGTTCTGGCGGCCCAACGCGAACTGGAGCGGATCACGCTTGACATTCAAAATCGTCTGGCCGAAACGTACCGCCAATACGCAAGCGCCGCGTCGAACGCCAACCGGTATCGCCAGCGTATCCTCCCGCAGGCCAGGCAGGCGCTGGAGCTGACCCAAAAAAGCTACGAGGCGGGGGAAGTGACCTACCTTGCCCTGCTCGACGCTCAGCGGACGTATGCCGAAGTTTATCTCGCGTACATCGAACACCTGCGTGCCTACGGAACGCAAAAAACCATCCTCGAAGGAAAACTTTTGACCGGAAGTCTGGAAGACTCCCTTGACGGACGCTAAAAAATATCCGATAATTAGGGGCGTCTAACAATTTACATCGCCTTATCATTTCGGGAGGCTTCCATGAAAAAATGTATTTGGGTGCTCAGCGTTTTGCTTTTGCTTGCCATCGCGTGGGTTTTTCTTTCGGGGAGAATCCACCTGCCCACCAGTTTCCACAACCATGACTCCTGCGGGCACGACCATAGCCATGAAGGGCATGACCACGAGGGGCACGAGCACGAAGGGCATGACCACGAAGGACACGACGACCACGCGGCGATTGGGAAGGAGGACATCGTTCTTTCCCGACAGGCGATGGAGAACATCGGTCTGGGGGGGGACGATGCGATGACGCGTGTTCAACCGCAAACCTTCTCCAAGGCGATCTTTGTTCCGGCCATGGTCGAGGAATATCCCGGTCGGACACAGACCAAAATTCCTTCTCCGGTGTCGGGGGTGATCACCAAAATCTACCACGAGCCGGGCGTGGCGGTTTCGCCGGGGGAGCCGCTGTTCGACATTCAGCTCACGCACCCTGCCGTGTTGGAGGCGCGGGCGAAGTTCATGGAATTACTGAAAAAAGGGTCGATCATCGATTCGGAAACGGAGCGGATCGGCGAGCTTCCGGAAGGGCTGGCCCCGAAAAGCAAACGGGACCTGGCGTTTCAGAAAGCGGAGTTGGAAACGCAGATTGAAAACCAGAAAAATCTCCTGCGTGTTCAGGGAATTACGGACGAGCAGATTGGGCAGCTTGCCGGGAATCCGGACAACATGCTTTTGAGCGTCACGGTCAACGTCCCGCAGGTGAGCCATCACGGAATCGTTTCCAAAGAGAATCCAGGGCATGTGAAAAACTGGGTGACGTTTTACGAACTCAACGTTCAGACCGGGCAGGTGGTTACGCTTGGCGACCCGCTCTGCACGCTCTGCGATTTGTGCGAGCTGGCGATACGGGGGGAGGCGTTTGCGTATGATGAAAACGCGTTGCTTGAGGCGTTGCGGAACAAATTTCCCCTGACCGCCCGCTTCGAGGGGGAAAAAGCCCCAGTACTGCGTGATTTGAAGCTCCGTTCGATGGGCAACCATATTAATGAGGATGCCCGGACGATTTCCTGCTACGTCGATTTTGAGAACGAGATTGCCGCCGACCATACCGAAAAAGGGGACTTCGCCACGCCGCGGCACTACATTCAGTGGAAATTCAAGCCGGGGCAACGGTGCGTGTTACAGATTCCTTACGAAACGATGGAGAACGTGCTGGTTTTGCCTGCCGACGCGGTGGCTCAGGAAGTGGCGGAGACGTTTGTTTTCGTGTACGTGGGGGACGACGAGGCGTTGAAAATCTGGCGAAAAACGCCGGTGCATGTGGTGTATCGCGAAAAGGAGAACGTGCTGGTTTCTCCGGGCGATCTTCCTCCGAACGCACAAATCGCGACGCGGGGCGCCAGTTTTTTGCTGGCGGCGCTCAACCAGCGGAACAACGGGGGAGCGGGCAAAATCGACCCTCATGCCGGACACAATCACTAAACGCCCCAGAGTTTTCACGAAAATACCAACAAAAACGACAAGTTTTTAGGGAAATTCTCCCCACGTAAGGGGATTGACTTTTAAAATCCCAGACGGTAGAATAAAAAACTTCATCGTTTGGATTCATTTTCCCACCTGACCGTACTTCGGTCTTTCCCCCCCAACCTTGCCTTATGTTCGGATTAAAGAACTTTCTGAATCTGTTTTCGTTGTGCCTGACGGCGCTGTTTCTGGGCGGTGCCGTCGGATTTTACGCGACGTATTCCTTTTACAAAAACAACCTTTCCAGTGAAAAGTACGTCGCGCAACTGTATGAATCGCTGAAGGAGAACGGCACGATCAAACCACCGGTGGCGCGGCAGGCGTCGCTGGTACGGGTAACGCCCTCGGAGTGGGGGCCGGCGCAGGAGTACCGGACGATTCTGGGGCGACTGGTGGAAATCGACCGTTCGACGGTGTGCAGCGAAGTGAGCGGCAAAGTGGTCGAGATGTCGATTGAGGAAGGGACGCCGGTCGAGGGGGATGTCACGCAGTTGGCTCGAATCGATTCGATCTGGAACGCGCTTTCGATCGACGAGTCGAAGGCGAAGATCGCGGCACTGCGGGCGACGATGGATTACGAGTCGAGTGAGTTGAAGCGTTCGAGTGATCTGATCACGTCGCAGGCGGTCAGCCAGAGTGAGTTTGAGTCCAACGCGGCCACGATTCAAGAGTTAAAAGCGCAGATCGATGCCGAGGAAACGCGGCTGAAGGAATACGAGCTGAAGGTCAAACGATCGGTGATCCTGGCCCCGTTCACAGGCACGGTGATTCAGCGGTATGTGGACGTTGGTTCCTACGTAAGTGCGGGAACGCCGATTGCGGAGGTGATTTCCAGCGGCAGCATCGACGCGAGGATTTACGTTCCGGAGATGTTCATTCAGCGTATCCAGGTGGGGCAGGAGCTGGAGATCCAGATCGACCCATTGAAGAAAAAGGTGAAGGGGACGGTGGTGCTGATTGTCGGTTCTGCGGAAACGGCGTCGCGGACGTTCCCGGTGCGTGTTCGGATGGACGACGAGAAAGGAATGCTGAAACCGGGAATGAGCGTTCGTGCGGACATTCCGGTGACGGACCGTTTCGACGCGGTGCTGGTTCCGAAGGATGCGGTGCTGATTCGTCCGGACGGGAACACGGTCTGGGTGGTTCAGGAGAAATCGGGAAAAGATGGCAAGCCGGAAACCGTCGCCGTTCCGGTGCCGGTCGATATTTTAGCCGACTTGCGGACGGGGCTTTTGGCGGTCAAGTCGCAGACGGAGGAGGGGTTGGAAATTTTGAAAACCAACGTCCCCACCGTCATTGAGGGGGCGGAGCGATTGTCGCCCGGCATGACGGTTCGGATTGTGGAAAGTCCGTACGAGCTTCAGCCGTTCCCAGGGCTTTACGATTCCGGGCAGCAAAAGAAAAAATAACGTTACCGCCGCCAGCCGTGCCTGCCTTGGAGTATTCGTCCCCACCGTTCAACCTTAAAAATTACCCGCCATGGACATCATTCATTTTTCCATTCATAATCCGGTGAAAATCACGGTCGGCGTCTTTATGGTGCTGATTTTTGGCGTGATTGCGTTGGATCAGATTCCGATTCAGCTGACGCCCGATGTGGATCGCCCGATCATTTCCATCAGCACGACCTGGACAGGCCGCAGTCCGGAAGAGGTGGAGGAATCGATCCTTCTGGAGCAGGAAGAAAAGCTCAAGTCGATTCAGGGGTTGTGGAAAATGACGTCCACCGCACGGCTGGGGCGGGGGTTCATCAATCTGGAATTTAACGTCGGCACCGACAAAACGCGGGCGTTGCAGGAAGTTTCCAATGCGTTGGACGAGGTGAAAACCTACCCGGAAAACGTGGATCGGCCGGTCGTGAAGATGCAGGATTCGGCCAGCGACGATGCGGTGGTGTACATGATGCTGACGGCACGGGAAAAGAACTTCGACGTGGCGGAGGTGTACGACTTTGCCGACCGTTATATCAAGCCGCCTCTGGAACGTATTTCGGGCGTGGCGGAGGTGGAGCTTCGCGGAGGGCGGGAACACCAGTTGCAGGTTCGTTTCGATCCGTACCTGCTGGCGCAGCGGGAAATCAGTCCGCAGGAACTAAAAAACGCCTTGCAAAGCGACAACATCAACGAATCGGCAGGCGATATGCCGAACGGACGACTCGATTTTCGGTTCCGTATGCTGGGGCAGTACCGGGATCTGGAGCCGATGAAAAAGACGGTCATCAAGCAGGATAAAAACGGGGTGCCGATCCGGGTAGAGGACGTGGCCCACGTGGAGCTGGTGTTGGGCAAATCAACGGTTTTCGACCAGAGCAAGGGGCATTCCTCCATGTCGGTTTTCATCAAACGGGAAACCGGTTCCAACGTGCTGAAAATCATCGACCTGGTGAAGGAACGTGTGGAGGAAATGAACGGCCCGGACGGTGTGCTGAAGCGATTTCATCACGACCGTTATGGGCTGAATTTGCATATCACGTACGAGGATTCGCTCTACATCCGCAACTCCATCCAACTGGTGCGCGAAAATCTCTACACGGGAGGGATTCTGGCGATTATCTGCCTGCTTCTGTTTTTGCGAAGCACCCGCCCGACGGTGATTATTGCCGTGGCGATTCCGATTTCGGTGGTGGGGACGTTCGTAATCCTTTACCTTGCGGGGCGGAATTTGAACGTGATTTCGCTGGCAGGTTTGAGTTTTGCCATTGGGATGGTGGTGGACAACGCGATTGTGGTGCTGGAAAATACCGACCGGCATCTGGCGGCGGGCGAGGATCGGAAAACGGCGGCATATCGGGCGTGCAAGGAGGTTTGGGGAGCGATCCTCTCCTCCACGCTCACGACCATCGGCGTATTTGCTCCCATCCTGACGATTCAGGAGGAAGCGGGGCAGCTTTTCTACGACCTTTCGTTGGCCATCTGCGCGGCGGTGGGGCTGTCGCTGATCGTGGCAATCACGGTCATTCCAACGGCGTGCGCCCTGTTTCTGCGACCGCACAAGGAAGTTACCGGCTGGAAAAAGCAGGCGGAAAACTTCTTCGGAATCGTGCCGTTTTTCAGTTGGCTGTGCGACCGGTTCGCCAATTTCATTTACATGCTGACGGCCAAAAACGTGGCGGGGGTCTGGTCGCGTGTGATGATTATCGCCACCGTCATGGCGGGGTCGGTGGGGTTGAGTTACTATTTAATGCCCCCGGCCAGCTATTTGCCGGACGGGAATAAAAACTACACTTCCGGACGGATGATCGTGCCGCCCAGCTATTCGCTGCAACAGAACTACACCATCGGGCAGCGGTTAGAGGATTACCTGCGTCCGTACTGGGAGGCGAAAAACACGGAAGAAGCGTCGAAACTGGGGCCGCTTCGGGATTTCCAGACCGGGCGAGAATATACCAACGTTCCGGTGTTGCAGGACTTTTTCTTCGTCGTGGCGAACAACTCGGTCTTTATGCTGGGAACCAGCGGTGATCCCTCAAACGTCAAACCGATTGCCACGATGTTTGCCAACGCCATGCGGACGATTCCCGGAGCGTCGGGCGTCTCCATGCAGGCGTCGTTGTTCGGACGCTCGGCGGGGGGTTCCAACGCGGTGGACGTGGAAATGTTCGGCGACGATCTGGAAAAACTCCGCGAAAGTGCCACGAAACTGGAAGAACGCCTCAAGGGGATTTTCTCCGCGTTTGCCATTCGCTCCATGCCGCAGAACTACAACGAAGCGGGGCCGGAGATTCGGCTGAACGTGGATCAGGTGCGGGCCAAGGATTTGAAACTGAGCATTTCCGACCTGGCCGTCGCCAGCCGCGCTTTGATCGACGGAGCGTACGTGGGGGATTTCAACTACGACGGGCTGAACATCGACCTGATTCTGATTCGCGACCCGGCCATTTCCGTGCCGCCGAGCGAATTTCGCGACCTCCCCATCTCGGTGGTGGACGAGAACGGCGACCGCATGATTCTTCCAATTGGGGAAATCGTCGATTTGGAACATGCCGATTCGACGCAGCAGATTCAGCGAATCGAGCAGCAGCGATCCATCACGTTGAAGGTTTCGCCGCCCGCCACGATGGCGTTGGAGGAAGCGGAACGGATGATTCAGGAACAGATCGACGCGTGCCAGGATTCGGGTGAGATTCTGCCCGGCATCCACACCCGTTTTTCCGGTAGCTCCGACCGCCTGACGCAGGTACGGACGGCGCTTTTGGGGCAATGGTCGGGGTTCAACTGGAAATCGTGCTACAGTATTTTCCTGAGCCGGTTTTTCATCGCGTTATTGATTACGTATCTTTTAATGGCGGCACTTTTTGAGAATTTTCTGTATCCTCTGGTGATTTTGTTCAGCGTACCGATGGCGGCGGTGGGCGGATTCATCGGGCTGGCGCTGGTACGGATGAACGATCCCCTCCAGCAGCTTGATGTGCTGACCATGCTGGGGTTTGTGATCCTGATTGGAATCGTGGTGAACAACGCGATTCTGCTGGTTCACCAATCCCTGAATTACATGCGGGGTATCGGCGAAAGCGAGGAGGACATTATCGAAGCCCTTCCCGCGCGGGAAGCCATTCGCAAATCGGTACGAACCCGTATGCGGCCGATTTTCATGACCACCGGAACGAGCGTCGTCGGCATGTTGCCGCTGGTGTTGGCTCCGGGGGCGGGAAGCGAGCTGTATCGCGGGCTGGGTGCCGTGGTGTTGGGGGGGCTTTCCCTTTCGACGTTGTTTTCGCTGGTGGTCGTACCGCTTTTGTTCAGTCTGGTACTCGATCTGACGCACAAGACGAACCCCACCACGTAGCGTATTTTTGTGCGGAAGTGCGAAAACGTTCCCCATGATTTTTCCGGAACTACGGGCTACGCCCTATTGCATGATCTCGCAATTTTTGGATGGTGGACTCATGATTTTTCCGGAACTACGGGCTACGCCCTATTGCATGATCTCGCAAATTTTGGATGGTGGACTCATGATTTTTCCGGAACTACGGGCTGCGCCCTTCGTTCACGGCTCCGCACGGACTATTAACCATTGACCATTAACCATTGACCATTATTGTAAAAGTGCCCCTTGACATTCCATGCCCCGTGTGTTTCAATAAAGGGGTTCGGCAGACGGGTTGGTTTTTCACATGGGAGCAAAACATGCAACGGCGTTATTTTCTTCAGACGGTATGGATGGGTTCGGTGGCACTGGGGCTGCGTGGCGGGTTGTTTGCGGAGGAGGCCAAACCCTCTTGCCAATGGATCAATCTGGAAAAGTTGCCGCTGGAGGGGCGGGCGTGGGAGAACGAGGAGCGGGCGACACCGTACGTCCGTTTCCCCAAACGGTGGATGGACAAAATGCCGGGCGGCGTCCGGGGCAACGCGCAGCATTCGTCGGGAATCGTGGCCCACTTCACGACCAATTCCAGCCAAATCCTGCTTCGGTGCAGCGTGGTGGACAAGAGCCTGGCCATGAACCACATGCCGGCGACGGGCAAGAGCGGTTTCGATTTGTACTGCAAAGACGACGCGGGGACGTTCCGGTTCGTGACAAATACGGTTCCCAGAGAGGGCGACATTCCCTTTCCGGGGAGGATGGGGGAAAAGAAAGAACGGGAATACATGCTTTATTTCCCGCTGTACAATCAGGCGTCGCATGTAGAAATCGGGCTGGATTCGGACGCGACGTTCGCCGTGGTTCCGGTGGAGAAAAAACCGATGCTGTTCTACGGCACGTCGATCGTGCATGGGGCGTGTGCGTCGCGTCCGGGGATGCCGCACCCGGCGATTTTGGGGCGTCGGCTGGGGCGTCCGTTCTGGAATTTTGGTTTTTCCGGCAGCGGCAAAATGGAACCGGTATTGGCCGAGGCGTTTGCGGAGCTGGACCCGTGCATTTATATTTTGGACTGCCTGCCGAACATGAACCCGCCGTTGGTGACGGAGCGTGCGGCAGAGTTCGTGCGGATTCTGCGCAAAGCCCGTCCGGAAACGCCGATTCTGCTGGTGGAGGATCGCGTGGCACCGGTATCGTGGATCCATGCGGGGCGTGCGGATTTTCACAAAAAGAATCACGCGGCACTCAAGGCGCAATACGAGCTTTTGCTGGCCGAAGGGGTGAAGAAATTGGGATATTTGGGCGGGGACGGCTTGCTGCCTCCGGACGGCGACGGCACGGTGGACAATTCCCACCCGACGGACTGGGGATTCCTCTACCACGCGAACGTCATGCAACCGAAAATTGAGGAGTTGCTGCAATGACCGCGTTGCGTCTGAACATTCCCGCCCGGCAAACGCACCCCGTTTTGGCACCCCCTCCCCCTTGTAGGAAACGGAAGGAATGGTATAATGCACACTTTAAGTAAAATTGTTTTACAGGAGACACTATCGTGGGAACAAAAGTTTCAGGAAAAGGGCGTCGCAAGATCGGTCGTAAGAAACGGAAGATGCGATCGCGCATTCGCCATCGTAAATAAGTCGACCGGTACGAAGCGGTTTGCCGCTCCTGTTACTGCAAGATATTGTTTTTTGGATAGAGAAATCCAGCGTGTTGGGTAATGCGCTGGATTTTTTGTGTTTCGGGGTTTTTTCACGGTTGATTTCGTTTTTGTCTTTTGGGGGTTCCGTATGAGTACCACACCCGGCAGTGTTCATGTTGCGTCGCAGACGAAGAAAATAGACGTTCGCGGAGCGCGGGTTCACAATTTGAAGAATGTGAACGTAAGCATTCCACGAAATCGGCTCGTGGTGGTGACGGGGCCAAGCGGTTCGGGGAAAAGCTCGCTGGCGTTTGACACGCTGTATGCCGAGGGGCAGCGGCAGTATGTGGAGAGTTTGTCGGTCTATTCGCGGCAATTTTTTCACCAGATGGAGCGTCCGGATGTGGATCGCATTGAGGGGCTTCAGCCGACGATTTCCATCGACCAGCATTCGGGAATCAACAATCCGCGAAGCACGGTGGCGACCGTAACGGAGATTTACGATTACCTGCGTCTTTTGTACGCTCGACTGGGGACGGCAAGCTGCACGAAGTGTGGGCGTCCGATTCGTCCGCAGTTTCCGGAGCAGATCATCGACACGTTGATGGGTTTGGGCGATGGCACCCGGATGATGTTGATGGCGCCGATTGTCCGGAAGCGGCGTGGGAACTGCATGGACGTGTTCGAGCTGGTTCGCAAGGCGGGATACGTTCGGGCGCGGGTGGACGGCGTGATTGTGGAGATGGACAAAGTGACCCCCATGAATCCGGACGCGACGCATACCGTGGAGGCGGTCGTCGATCGGGTGGTGGTTCGAGATACGGCCCGCGAGCGGATTACCGAGTCGATCCAGCAGGGGCTGCGTCATGGAGGGGGGACGCTGGTGGCGACGATCGAGTTTGTACTTCCGTCGGGGAAAAGCGTCTGGCGGGATCGGGTGTTCAGCACAAAATACATCTGCCCGGTCTGTAATATCAAATACGAACCGTTGGAACCGCGGATGTTCAGTTTCAACAGTCCGTACGGCGTCTGTCCGACGTGTGAGGGGTTTGGGCACCTGGAAAAATTCGACACCGATCTGGTGCTGACGGATCGTTCCCTTTCGTTGGCGACCGGGGCGGTGGGAATCTGGAAATCGCTTTCCGACGACACGCTGAAAAAATTCCGCAGCCGCATGGCGCCGAACCTGACGGTTTTGGGAATCCGCTGGAACACGCCGTTGGACAAACTCGACGAAAGGCAGATGGACTTTTTGCTGTACGGTTCCGAGAGCGACCTGTTCAATCTTCGGGAATATCTGGGGGAAGTGTCGGCCATCCGGTACGCGGCGGACAACACCAGGCCGGACGCGGCGGCACCGGCGAAACCGGGCATGAAGGGGACGTTCCGCTTTACCGGTTTTGACGACGACGAGGATGTGCGGAAGATTCATTTTTCGACGTTCGATTTGCCGGACAACGACGAGGATTCCGAGGAGCGGGGAACGCGAAAAGTGACCGCCTCCGCCGACGCAGCGGAGAATCTGCGACGGGAACTGCAAAATGAGGAGGAGGCGGACGACGATTCCGTTTTGGCGGAAGAATCGGTGGAAAAAGGGGACGGCGGTTCGTTCATCGACCTGGACGCCCCCCCGCAGTCCGACGGTTCGTCCACGATTTCCTTCAGTATCGGCAGCCTGACCGAGCTGGCGGCCCGCACGTCGGTTTCACGAAAACTGCCGAACATCGGCGAGAAGGTGGATGGCATTTTCGATATCCTGAACGACGAGTACCAGCATGGTACCTCCCACGCGTTTCGGGCGGTTCTGGATACCTGTCGCGGCACGATTCCATGCCCGGAGTGCGGCGGTGCCCGCCTGAAGGCCGAGTCCCGCAGCGTCCGACTGGGGCACGAGGGAACCAAGGATTTTATGCGTCCGCGAGCGATTCACGAGCTGACCGGCATGACGGTGGGGGAAGTGATGGCATTCCTGAAAACGTTGGATTTCGCGGAGGATGAAAAGCCGATTGCCGAACCGATCATTTCGCAAATTTTGCCCCGGCTGAAATTTTTGCAGCAGGTGGGGTTGGGCTACCTGACGCTGGATCGCCCGACAGAAACGCTGTCCGGCGGCGAGCTTCAACGCGTCCGGCTGGCAGGCGGTGTCGGTTCCGGACTGGTGGGGGTCTGTTACATTCTGGACGAACCGTCGATCGGACTTCATCCGCGTGATAATCAGAAACTGATCGAAACGCTGCGTCAACTTCAGCAGATGGACAACACCGTGCTGGTCGTCGAGCATGACGAGGCGATCATGCGGCAGGCCGACTGGCTGATCGACGTGGGGCCGGGAGCAGGTTCCAACGGCGGCGATATCGTGGCCGAGGGAACGCCCGAAACGATTCTCAATCACCCCCGTTCGCTTACGGGGCAATTCCTGCGGGAGCTGGCCGACGGGCCGAAGAAACCGGCCAAGCGACGTCGCACCTCCAAAAGCCGCTGCGTGACGATCGAGAACGTAACGACCAACAACCTGCAAAACGTGACGGTCGATTTCCCCCTGGGTGCGTTTGTCTGCGTGACCGGCGTCAGCGGGTCGGGGAAAAGCTCCCTGCTGAACGAAACGCTCGCACCGGCGCTGATCCGCAAACTGGGCGGTTCCGCACCGAAACCTGGCCCGTTCGAGAACCTTCGCGGCACCCAGAAAATCGATAAGGTAATCCTCGTGGATCAGGCCCCCATCGGACGCACACCCCGGAGCAATCCGGCCACGTACATGGGCATTTTCGATGAAATTCGCCGGGTCTTTACCGAAACCCGCGAAGCCCGACACCGAGGTTACAAAATCGGTCGATTCAGTTTCAACGTCAAAGGAGGACGCTGCGAATATTGCCAGGGACAGGGAATCCAGAAAATCAAGATGAACTTCCTGCCGAACATGTACGTCATGTGTCCGGAGTGCCAGGGGAAACGGTTCAACCGCCAGACGCTGGAGATTCTCTACAAACGCAAGTCGATTGCCGATGTGCTGGCCATGCAGATCGACGAGGCGGCATTCTTTTTCGAGAATTTCCCGGCAATCAAACGTCCGCTGGACAGTCTGATTTCGGTCGGCCTGGGGTATCTGGAACTGGGACAACCTTCCACAACCCTTTCCGGCGGCGAGGCACAGCGTATCAAGCTGGCTTCCGAACTGAGCCGTACCA
Organism: Planctomycetia bacterium; assembly: GCA_030535245.1. Classification (GTDB taxonomy): domain Bacteria; phylum Planctomycetota; class Planctomycetia; order Pirellulales; family Thermoguttaceae; genus RGIG3701. Next base: position 12,599 of record JAUNBJ010000103.1, read on the forward strand.
GCACCGGAAACACGCTTTATATTCTGGATGAACCGACGACCGGCCTCCATTTCGCAGACATTCAAAAGCTGCTCCAGGTGCTCCACGATCTGGTCAACAGAGGAAATACCGTGTTTGTCATTGAACATAATCTGGACGTTATCGCTTCGGCCGACTGGGTTATCGACCTGGGTCCCGAAGGGGGTGCCGACGGCGGTCTGGTCGTCGCCAAAGGAACGCCCGAAGATGTCGCCCGCGTCCCCTCCAGCTACACCGGTCGCTTCCTGCGAGAATATCTGGAACGAGGGAAAAATAATTGATAATTGATAATTGATAAT
>JAUNBJ010000228.1 GCA_030535245.1 Planctomycetia bacterium
CATCATCCCACTCCGTTTGGGTCGAAGGTGTAGCGGATACGTTTTGGGGGTGCGTCGTGGACGGTGAGGCGGGCACCTTGCATGGCGTTGGCAATGGCGGAAAGGCAAAGAGCATCCCACCAGTGATTTTCCGTCCGCGTCGGTTTGAGTACCCATTTGTCGTAGCTCAGGTTGCCGAGCGTAGCGGCCGTGGCAAATTCGGCGGTGAGATGGTCGAAAAGTAGGGTGTGTTGGCCTGGTGGCGCGTCGTGGATCGTCAGCGATCCGGGGGCACCGACGGGGGCCAGAAGTCGATGGCCGACGAACGATTTGATCTTGTTCGTGTTGACCCAGACCGTGCCGACAAGCTCCTCTTTCGTGCGGGGCGGGGTGAGGTAGGAGAACTGCGTTTGGCTTTCCATCTGTTTTTTCGATTCGTAAAACAGACCGCCGCGCGTCGTTCCGCGGCCACGAGCGGGGAGGAGCGGGTAGGCTCCGTAGCGGCCGTTTTTCAGGAAAAATCGGTAGTGGCGGTTGATGACGGTGTGGATGGTGTCGGCAGAAACGTCCCAGTTGGCGTCGATCAGCCCGCGATCAATGGTCATGGAGGAGCCGCTTTCGGTCGTCCACTCGTGGTTCATCACCTCTTCGATCAGCGTGTTCAACGCAATTTCGTGCTGCCCTTCCTTGTTTTGCACCGGGTAAAGATGGCTCAAAGGCAGTGGAGCGTTAGCCGCCTTGAAAACAATCGCCGGCTGCGTCGGCACCGTTCCATACGCCACGATGTGCCCGGCAAAACCATCTCGCCAGGCCGTGACGATCCAGTAGAGCAGTTCCCCCTGCACGTCCGCCCCCAACGTCAGGCACTCCGTCCCCGCCGGCACCACCCCCCGCGGCACGTCCGGCAAAACCTTCTCCGCCAGCCCCGGTTCCGTGATGGCCAACTCCTGCACGTTCTGCTGCGGATCGTTTTGGTACTCCGTCCAGAATGTCGCCTCGTTTTCCAGATAGATATTCATCATGTTCTGGATGCCGGAAATTTCATCCTCCTCGAACATCTCCGGCCAGTCCACCACCGCCCCAGCATCCATCGCCTGCCGATTTTGACGGTAAAACTCCGTCGCCGCCATCATCGCCGACCGCCACGCTCCCTTGTCCGACGGATCGACCGCCCAAAGCTCGTTCGCCCGCTCAATCCACCGCTTCCGGTACTCCTGCCACAACTCCATGTTCTTCGGCAACGTCTCCACCGCCCGGAAAATCGACCCCTGATACGCCGGATTCGCCTTCCGATCCGTCACCTGGCTCATGAAACAGGTGGCGTTGAGCCGTGTCCCCGGAACCAGCACCGTCAGCTTACCATCCCGGCTCTTCATCCCCTTGATCACCCTTTTCAGGATGTCCAACTGGTGCCGGACGTTCGCCGGATTCCGTGCGTTACGGTCTTTCTGAATGTCGTCCAGAATCACACAATCCGGCCTCCGATTGCCGTACTTTTGCCCACGCAGCCGCCCATCGTACCCCATCGCCCGGAAAATCGACCCCGCGCAAACCGACCCCGGCACCCGCGGAAAAATCAACTGTTTCTCCGTCCACTCGAACTTGATACTTTCCCCATTCAAAAGCATTCCCGGTGCCCGCTGCGGCTTCCCTTCCAACTGCCTGACCGGATAGCACACCTCCGGGAAATCCTCCAAAAGCAAATCGTTCTCCTCCAGACGTGCCTTTATCGCCTGGTACGAATCCCACGCCGCCTCCTTGCTCGCCGCCGCCAGAATCGCAAACTTCACATGCCCGTAAAGCAACGCCCACTCCAGAAAAACCTCGCAAAACGTCGTCTTCGCCCCGCCCCGCGACTGGCACCACGCATACGACCCGCCGTGTAACGCCGCGTGCTCCATGATCCGCGCCACTCGCAACTGCGACGCCGAAAATGGCTTCGTGAAAATGTCCTCCCCATGATACTCCCGACAAAATCGTAAAAAATCCTCCCGGCACGCCCCCTTCCGCTCCTCGTTCACCACTGCCGGCAAATCCCCCGCCACGCCATTTTTGACATCCCCCGCGTCCTCCTCCCGAACGCCAATCTCACGCCCCGCCCGAGACAAGTTCGCCTGATACTCCCGCGACGACTGCCGGTGCCGCTCAAACTCCGCCTGCAACTCATCCCGCGTCTTTTCCTTTTTCCGCCTACCCAAACTGCTCGCCTCACCCTATAAAAAAA
>JAUNBJ010000104.1 GCA_030535245.1 Planctomycetia bacterium
GGCGTACCCCTTCAAAGAAGGGGAATTCGTACGGCATGCAGAAAGTTTGATCGCATCGGTTTTTCCCGGCGCCTTGTCATGGGAAAAGGAATCGGGTATAATTCGGTTTTACCAACACATTTTGTTCTGAAAAGACATAAAGGAGACATCATGAAAAAATTCGCACACTTTGGAGCGGTCGTCCATGAGAAGATGGACGGGATGAATTACCTCGCGTCGTTGGGCGTTTGGGTCAGCGATCCGGCAAACGATCCCAACACGATCGAGTACCTCTATTTCGACGAGAACTCTCCGATGAAGGAGACGCCGGTTGCCAAGGGGGGCCACATCGCGTTTCTGGTGGACAACATCGACGAACAGGTTCAAGGCAAAAACTGCTGCTGGGGGCCGATGGACGCCGTTCCCGGAGTTCGGATCGCCTTTTTCACCGACGAATTCGGTACCCTGACGGAATACTGCCAATGCTAAAGCTTTTTAATTGATAGTTGATAATTATCAATTATCAACTATCAATTACCAATTTTATGTGGTTAGACACACGTATTAATTATGAGACCCTGACGGGGGGATGTTACAGCACGCAGTCCTTTAAGCTGGAGCGTGTTGAGGAACTTCATCGGCGGTTGGGTTTACCGTTGGAGAATTTCCCGGTCGTTCATGTTACGGGGACGAAGGGGAAGGGAAGCACGTCGGCGATGGTGGCTCGGATTTTGCAGGCGACCGGGCGGCGTGTGGGGTTGTTTCATTCGCCGCATTTGCGGAATTTGGAGGAACGTTTTCTGATCGACGGTATCCCATGTACGTCGGAGGATTTACAGGAATACGATGCGGTTTTGCGTCCTGTGGTGGAGCAGATGGATGCCGACGAGCGGGCGGGGAAAACGAGCTGGGGTATCGTGACGTGGTTTGAGTTGACGGCGATGGTGGCATTTTTGCATTTTGCCCGGTATGCGGTGGACGTTGCCGTGTTGGAGGTTGGCATGGGGGGGCGTCTGGATGCGACGAACATTTGCCGCCCGCTTGTGAGTGTGATTACGAACATTTCGCGGGATCATACGGCGCAGTTGGGAAACACGATTGCGTTGATTGCCGGGGAAAAAGGGGGGATTATCAAGGAGAATACGCCGGTCGTTTCGGGGGCGACGCAGCCGGAGGCGATTTCGGTGATCGAACGGATTGCGGCGGAAAGGAAGGCTCCGCTGTATCTGCTGGGGCGGGATTTTGCGTGGGAAAACCGGTATGCGGTCGGGATGAACGGGCGGCACCAAAAGTCCAACGCGGCGCTTGCGGTGCGGGTCGTGGAATTATTACGGACGCGGGGTTGGGAGATTTCGGAGGACGCCGTGCGAACGGGGTTACGGGAGGCGGTGCTTCCGGGTCGGCTGGAGGTGATCTCGGAGGAGCCGCTGGTGATTTTGGACGTGGCGCACAACGCGATTTCGGTGGACGGGACGTTGGAGTGGATTCAGGAAACGTATCCAAAACGTCGCAAGCGGGTGGTATTTGCGGTATCGGGGGACAAGGACTGGCAGACCATGCTTCGGAAGATTGCGGGGGTGGTGCAGAAGGTTTATTTGACGGAGTATCGTATCAATCCACGGGCCGCGAAGGTATCGGAGCTTGCCGCGTTTTGTCGGAAAGAGGGGATTTTAGCGGAGGTGGAACCCGATTCCGTAACGTGTGTCCAGCGGGCAAAAAGGGGGATGACGGAGGAAGATTTGTTGTTGGTGGTTGGGTCGTTTTTCCTGATTGGAGAAGTCCGGCAGGAATCCCAAACGTTTCCCTCCCCCATGAACCATGAACCATAACTACGAAGGATTTCCATGAAAAAAGTATCGCTCTGTTTTTGTTTTAGTTTTCTGGTATTTGCGAGCGTCCTTTCTGCGGCGGAATATTTTGTCAGTCCACAGGGGGACGATGCGGGGAGCGGGGCGAAGGAGCAACCGTTCCGTACCGTGCTTCGGGCGCGGGATCAGATTCGTGCGGATCAGCGTGCGGGGAAGGCGGGGCCGTGGGTCGTGACGCTTTCGGAGGGGGAATTTCCTCTGGAGCAGCCGTTGGAATTTACGACGGAGGATTCGGGAACCGAGGCGGCTCCGGTGGTGTATCGTGGGCAGGGGGAGAAAACGGTGTTGACCGGGGGGCTGGACATTACCGGCTGGAAGGAGGAGTCGGAGGGGGTTTGGTCGGCGAATCTGCCGGAGCTGGATGGTCAGCCGTTGTTCTTCGAGCAGTTTTTTGTCAACGGGCGTCGTGCGGCACGTTCGCGGTATCCGGATCGTGGTTTCCTGAAGCCGGCGGGGGTGAGCGAGGAGAACCCGATGGATCCCAAGACGCGGCGTTCGGAGGTTACGATGCAGTATCTTGTCGGGCAGCCGGGGGATTTGGATCTGCTCAAAGCGATTCCGAAAGAGGAATATCGCTGGGCGCAGATGGTCCTCCATCACAACTGGGACACGACGCGGCGGATTTTGCTCGATTTTGATGCAGAGAAGAATCAAATGACGTTCCGTGGGGGCAACATGAAAAGTTGGAACCCGTGGCGTACATCGTCGCAGTATTATCTGGAGAACGTTCGCACGGCGTTCAACGAGCCGGGGGAGTGGTTTTATGATGGCAACGCGAAGAAGGTGTTGTACCGTCCGTTGCCGGGGGAAACGCTGGCGGGGTCGCGTTTTATCGTGCCGCGTCCGGGGTTGAATCAACTCATTCTGGTGCGGGGAGCGTCGAAGGAGGCGCCGGTGACGAATCTGCGTTTTGAGAATCTTTCGTTTGCGTATAGCGACGCGGCCAGGCGGGCGGACATGCTTCGTGCGGCGGGGATCGACCCGGCAATCACGGGCGACGTGGACAAACCGGGACCGTCGCAGTACGAACCGATGCAGGCTGCGGCGTTTACCGTTGCGGTGATCATGGTGGACGAAGCGCGGAAGATCGTGTTTGACGGTTGCCGGTTCAACCATTTGGGAGAATATGGGTTATGGTTCCGAAACACGAGCGAATGCCAGTTCGTGAATGGCGATCTGATGGATCTCGGAGCGGGCGGCGTGCGGCTGGGAGGGGGTCGGGCTAATGAAAAGACCGGCATCGTAACCTGCTGCGAGAAAAACGTGATTCGGAATTGCCGCATTACCAACGGCGGACGGTTTTTTGCCGCGGCGGTGGGGGTCTGGATTGGAAACAACACGATGGGGAATGAAGTCACGCACAACGACATTGGCGACTTTTTCTACACGGGGGTTTCGATGGGTTGGAACTGGGGTTATCATGGCGTCTGTTTCGACAACCATGTGGATTTCAACCGGATTTACGACATTGGTCAGGGGGCGTTGGCCGACATGGGGGGTGTTTACACGCTCGGAACGTTGAAGGGAAGCACGGTCTGCAACAACGTGATTTATAATGTGAAGTCGTTTGGTTACGGTGGCTGGGGGCTTTACACCGACGAGGGTTCGGAAGGGTTGCGGATGGAAAACAACCTGGTATACGACACGACCGACGGTTCGTTCCACCAGCACTATGGCCGGGACAACATCATTCGGAATAATATTCTGGTTCGCAGTTATCTCAATCCGCAGCGGAAGCCGGAGGAACAACCGCACCAGCTTGCCGCGACGCGAGTGGAGGAACATCGTTCGTTCCTATTCGAGAAGAATATTATTTATTGGGACCGTGGTACGGCGATCGGGTATCGTTTCGACAAGGTGAAATCCGACATTCGGAACAATCTCTGGTGGTGTACCACGGGGCCGGTAGAGTTTCAGGGGAAAACCCATGAGCAGTGGGAAGCCGAGGGAAAGGACATTGGCGGCAAGGTGGCCGACCCACTGTTCGTGGATGCCGCGAACAACGATTTTCGCCTGAAACCGGAAAGTCCGGCGTTCGGGATGGGATTCCGGGCATTTGACTTTTCCCAGGCTGGAGCGAAGCGATGATCGTGTGGTTTTGCGTAGGGCTGTTCTTTCTGGGGTACGGTTTTTCCCGTGCGGAAGAACCGCTTGCGGAGGAGGTGCCCGAACTGAAACGGTTGGAGGTTTCCCACGAGTTGCCGCCTGTCCAGACGACCGGGGGATTTCTGGTCTGGCAGGATGTACGGTTTTATGGGGAATGGCGTATTCAGTACAACACGTGGATGGGGTATTATCGCCTGCTCGACCCGCAGTCGGTGCGGTACGCTTTCGGCACGTTGGAGGCGTGTGAAAAGAAGGCGAAGGAGTGCGACATTCCCCCGGTGAAGGGGCGGGTGTTGGTATTGCTGCATGGGCTGGGTTCCAATCGGCTGACGTTTCAGAACATGGCGGGCTGGTTTCGCCAACGGGGGGGATACGACGCCATCGTCAACATCACGTATCCGTCCCTGAGCGTTCCCGTTGCCGAGGAGGCGAAGCGGGTTGGGGAGATTCTCCGGAATCTGGAGGGGGCCGAATCGTTCGACCTGGTGGGGCACAGTCTGGGGGCGATTATTTTGCGGTGTTACCTGGGCCACGAGCCGGACAAAAGGGTACGTCGTTTCGTGCAGCTCTGCCCCCCCAACCAGGGTTCCGGATTTGCGGGGAGGGTTCACGATTCGTCGGTGACGAACCTCTTTTCCGTTTCTCCGCTGGGGGATTTGAGTTTGGGCAAAGAGGCGATGTTGGAGCAATTTGGCGTGCCGAAGTGCCCGTTTGCCATTATCGCGGGGGGCAAGGGAGATGGACAGGGATTTTCCAAAAATTTACCGGGCGACGACGACGCGGTGATTTCGGTCGCCACGACGCATCTGGCCGGGGCGGAAGATTTTCTGGTATTACCTTGGGAACATGCCGTGGTTCCGAATGCGGTGGAAACGTTTGAGGCGGTAGCACGCTATTTGGACACCGGCAGTTTGCGGGCCGATGGGGTTCGGAATCCCCTGTAAATGGCATGGAGCAGCTGCGTGGCGTCGTCGGCAGAGAGGCGGGCGGGGTCGTAGCAGACGTACATCCGCAGGCGTCCGGCGTAGGTGCCGACCGGGATCGTGACGGAAACGCCGGTGGTTCGCGGCGAGTAGAGCTGGAGGTCCTCCAACGTCAGGTCGCCGACGCGGAGGAAACCATCGTCGGTACGCGGCAGGGGACTGTCGCCAAACAGCACGCCCAGATTCGACACGATCAGCGTTTCCAGCGGAGTTTTGCGGTTGACGAACCACCGCATTCCGCCACGGGGGTTCTTTTTTCCAAATCGCCAATCGTGCAGCCATTGGAGTTCTTTGAGCATCCGTCGGGCCAGGTCGTGGCGTTTGGCATTCCGCATTTGACGTGCAACGCTGGCAAGCAGGGTTTCCATCGGTTGTTCGCACTGCCGCCGCGTCTGTTCGACGAACACGATACTGACCCGATTGGCCAACGTGAGGTGCTTTTCCGCGTCGGTTCGCAGTCCTACCGGCACGGCCATCCGGTAGAGGGCGTTCCGACCACCGCCGAAGTGGGGCAGGCTTTGGAAAACGGCAGCCAGCAGAAGATCGTTGAACGTGACGCCGCGTGCTTTGGCTTCCGAGAGGAGTTGTTGCGTTTCTTCGGGGGAACAGGTTTTTCCGACAAAGGGAATGGAGGGCGGCGGCGTTTCCGGCGTACCACGGAGTTCCACAGGAACGGCGTTCCACGGGTTCAGGGTGCGGAACAAAAGTTTTGCCGCGTGCAGCCCCGCACGGAACCCGAATCGCCATGTGGAGGGCATCTTCTGAGAACGATCGATTTCCAATCCGTCGGGAGTAGGGCGGTCGGGCAGGGTACCGTCCGCATAGTGTCGCAAAACTTCCTCCAAAAACCGAAACGACCCCAGGGCGTCGGTCGTTACGTGGTGGAACTGGAACACCACTTCCGTCCGGTCGGTTTCCGGGGGGGCATATATCCAGAATCGCACGCCGGGCGATCGGGTGAGATCGATCGGTTCCTGCGGCCCGTTGGTGACGGTGCGTTCTTCCGTGAAAAATCGAAACACGTCCGGCCCCAGCGGGAGGCGTCCGAATTTTTCGGAATCCTGGTCGCGAAACCACCGCAGGTTGCCGTCGTCGGTTTCCTGAATGCGTGCCGTGGCCAGCCAGGAGCGTTGCATGGCGGCGGCGATCGCGTTTTCCCAACGTTCGCGTATGCTGGCACCCCGAAAGACCAGAACCGTCATGGCATCGGCCGTCGTTCCGGCTTTTTGCGAATCAACGTAAAGGTATTCTTCAAAAGGGAGCATGGGTTCAGGCCGCTTTACCGGTCGTGTGAATGACTTCGCCCGTGGGAGAGAGGGTGTAGCGGGTGACATGCAGGGAGGTGGGTTCCCCGTCGCGAGAAACGGGGCCACGCAAGCGGGGGGAGTCCACGCGAGCTTCGGAAAGATGCGGCATCGTCGGGGATATTTTTCGCTGTTTTCCCGCTTCTTCCGGTTCGCGTCCTTCTTCGGCAAAACCGCAGAAAACGCTCAACAGGGCGGGTAAAATCAGCAGCGACGTCAGCCAGCAGCACATCACCCCAAGCGACAGCACGATCCCCAGGCTTTGCAGTCCGCGATGGCTGGCTACCATGAGGGTTCCGAAACCGAGGATGGTCGTGAAGGAGGTCAGGATCACGCTCATCGAGGTGGAGGGGGAAAGCCGGTAGAAACCTTTCTGGTGGTTGTGCCGGAAATCGTGAACGATATGCACGCCATCGTCAATCCCAATGCCCAGAATCAGCGGAAGCACGATCATGTTCGCCGAATTGAGCGGAATATTCAAATATCCCATGATTCCAAACGTGCAGATCATCCCCAAAAACACCGGCAGAATGGCAATCAGGGTGTGCCGAATGCTTTGCAGGTCGAGGTACAGCAGGAAAACCACAATGATCAGGGCATACCATGCGGCCTGTTCGTAGCACGCTTTCATCTGGAGCGAACACTCGTAGGTCTGAAGTGGATTGCCGGTCGCCTCCGCATCCACGGAACGGACGTCGTTGACGAATTTCTCAAGGTTGTCCATGTCCCACAGGTCGCCCTTGCCGTAAACCTTGAGCAGGAACGTACCATCCTTGGCACGGAACCGATCCACCAACGATTCCGGCAGGTCGGCCAGCGACGGTTTTTCCGGAGAGGAAATCTGCTGGAGGGAACGGAACTTGCACAGCAAATCTTCCGCCAGGCATTTCTGATATTCCTGCATCCGACGGAAATACTCGTGCGGCGTCAGGGCGTGGAACTCGCTCCGCAATCGGGCGATACGCTCCCGATAATGGGTGTATTCCTTGCGACTTTCCAGATACCGCACGATCTGCGTAAAACAGCGTTCCATCTGCGGGATGGAAAGGATTTCGGCCGTTCCCGCCACCAGCGGCGTCTGCTCCAGCGTGGAATGGATTTGCGTAATCAATGTGTCGCGTTCCGGAATCGATTCGGGAATCAACGTAACGATCTGCTCGACCCGCTCCACCGACGGCAGTTTGTCGAACGCTTCCATACGTTTGAGCAGCGTCTCCCGGTCGGACGAAAGCGACAGGGCATACCAGACGCTCTGCTTGCTTTCCTCAATCAAACGCTTCTCCAACGCGACGCTTTCCAACCCGTCCTGCTGCAAATTGAGCAGGTTGTAATCGTACCAGAGGTGCTTCATGCCGCAACCCAACGCGACGACCAGAATCAGCCCGATCGGAAGCGTCCATTGCGGATACAGTTGGAATAATGCCAGCCCTTCGTTCGGATTCTTCGGAACCGGCAACTTTTCCAAAGGACGATTCCGATCCGACATGTAAATGAAAATCGGCAAAACGGTCAACGCGGAAAGGCAACAGAGCAGGATTCCTCCTCCCGTAATCATCCCCAGCTCCGCCACGCCGGTAAATTCGGTCAGCCCGGCCATGTAAAACGCCGCCGCCGTCGTTAAAGCACCGGTCGCAATGCCCGGCCCCACTTCGTAACCGGAACGAATCAGCGCACTGCGCGTGTCGTCCCCTTCCCGACGGCACTGCAAATAGCGGGACGTGTAATGGATGCCAAAGTCGATCCCCAACCCCACCAGAATCACCGTGAACGAAATGCTCAGAATGTTCAGGTGTCCGATGAAGAACGTGATGTACGCCAACGACCAGCCAATTCCGATAAACAGGGCAAACACCGCCATGATCGGATGCCGAAGTCCCCGGAAGAAAATCATGTAGAGGAGCGTCACCCCCAACACCGAAAGCCACGTCGCCACGGACATCGCTTCCTGGCTGGAACTCATTTCGTCGTTTTCCATCACCGGAAGCCCGGTAAGCTGAAGCTGCACGCCGGAATGTTTTTTCTGAACGTCGGCAATGTTTTTACGAATCGTCTCGATTCCGCGAGTCCCCCGGGCAAACTCCGCTTCGGTCTCCTCCACCATTTTGACCATCAAGATCGCCGTCTTGTTCGGCACCGCCCAAAGATAATGCACGCTGGCCGGATTCGCGCAACAGGCCGCCTGAACCTGCGGCGCTACGCTTTCCACGCTGCTTTCTGGAAGGGAGGGGGCCGCCGTGATTTCCGGCGTTTCCAACCCGTCCGGATAATGTGCCATATAACTGCCTACCGGGAGCAGGTCGGAAAGCATGGCACCACCACGTGACGGACGCTCCGTCGCCCTGGGAGCCGGCTGGGAGGAAACTTCCGCCTCGGCCAGCCGCACCGGTTCCCGCTTGCTCGAACCGCTGAAAATTCGCGGCGGTCGCATTCCCGGAAACATCCCTGCCGAATGCCCCTCCGATGGGGTTTCGGAAGATGTGGCACGTTCCGGGTGTTCGTTGTTCGGATCCGTCGTTTCCAGACTGCGACGCGACGCAATGTCCACTTCCGGGAACGGCGATACAAAATAATAATGGGAACCAAAAACCCCTTCCAGACTGGTAATCAGACGATCAATCGTCTGTTCGCACTGCGTGGTGACGACCGTCGGAAACGTTCCCGGAGGTGCTAAAAGCGGCTGCGTGGACTGCGTTAGCAGACGATCCACCGAAAGCCCGCTCCAGTCGTTCCGAAACACCCCTTCGTTGGTTTGCAGGAACATCTGCAACCCCCGCAGCTCGTCCAACGACGCGTAATGCAGGCACTTCGCCACCAGACGGCTATCGTCCACCCGATAAAACAGCGAATAAAAAAGCGACTTCTCCCGCGAAATTTCCGCCGCCAGATCGTCCACCGCCGCCGTGATTTCTTCCGGGGTTTCCCCATCGACCGCGACAATCAGGTCGTCGTCGCAGCCGAATTTTTCAATGTAATCCAGCCAATATTGGTTCCACTCGCTTTTCGGATTGATCAAATCCAGACGCTTGTTGCGGAACGTCAGGCAATCCCTGGTGTACAAACCTGCCGAAACTGCACCCGCGACCGCTAAAAAAAGGACCAGATACCGACACGTGATCGATACCCGCACCAGCCACGCCAAAGGCCTTGCCAAAATCGAAGTTCGCACGGGTTTTTTCTGAGCGGAATGCGATGTCACAAAAACGTTCCTTCACCAAAATGATTAACTTTCGGTACATGGTAACGTTTTTCCGCGTTTTATGCAAGACGATTTTTGAAAATTTTTATCTCCGTCAGGTATGCAGCTCCACAATGTCACGGTCGTTCAGCACATAATCCCCTTTCATCGGCGTACCGTCGTGGACGGCGCTGCCCCAGACCTTCGCATATTTCAGATTTTCCAGATAATCCTTGTGCACCAGCCCCGCCAGTTCCAGAAGCGTGCTCCCCCGCTTGAGCGTGAACGGACGATCCATGTCCGGGTTCTTTGCCGTCGGCAGTTTCGTGTAAACCCGCACCACGTCCAGCGAATGATAAATCGCGTTCCGTAAATCCTCAAGCCCCGTCCGTTCCGTGGCACTGATCGGGTACTCCGGAAAATGAAATTCCGCCAGCTCCCGGAACAACGCCAACCGCTCCATGGCGTCGGGCGTGTCGATCTTGTTCGGCACCAAAAACGTTTTCGTATACGACAGTCCGATATCCTCCTCATCCAGGCACGATTCCAGCCCCAACCGCGTTCGAGTTCCCTGTAGCCGACTCCAGACCTCCAGGCACTGTTCCACCCCGTCGTCCTCCGACAAATCCAGAAGCAGCAGGGCCAAATCCGCGCTGCGAATCAACCCGTACGTGTTCGTTTCGATGAAATCGTTCGTGATCGGCGGCGTGTCGATCATCTGCACCAGCACATCTTCCCACGGCATCATGCCGGGCTGCGGCGCCTGGGTGGTGAACGGATGCGACGCCACCTTCGGGGTTGCCCGCGTCATGCTGGTCAAAAGCTGGCTCTTTCCGGCATTTGGCCCCCCCAGAAGGATCACCATCCCCGCCCCCTGCCGCGGAATACGGATTCCTCCGCCCCCGCTCTTTTTGCCACTGGAACGCTCCTGCTCCATCTCCTTCTTCGTTTTGGCAATCTTCGCCTTCAACGACGCTTGAAGGTGATCCGTCCCTTTGTGCTTGGGCATCTCCTGAAGCATGATCTGCATACAGCGGAGTTCTTCTTCCAACGTTTGCGCCTGCCGGTACGCGGCTTCGGCTTTCAAATAAATCGGTGTTAAATTCGCAGGCATAAATCAACGGTTGGTTAGGCGACGGGAGCAAAACCCCCTCACGGAAAAAAAGGACACTCGGTTTTCCTACGATACGGGGAACGGCCCCCACCGCTTACTCGGCGGTTTTTCGTAAGTCCGCTTCCACAGCGGAAAGTCGCGTTTCCAAATCCCCGACAACGCCAGGCGGAAGGGACGCGAACATGTAAAATTTCACTTTCGGCTCCGTGCCACTGGGACGAACGGCGACGTAGTTCCCCTCCTGGGACAACTCCAAAATCACCATGTTCCCCTGCGGCCCCACCAGCGGTTCGCGCTGGCCATTTCGCAAATTCAGCGTCGTGAGCGTGTTGTAATTCTTCGCCTCCACGACCTCCATCTCTGCAATTTGTCGCGGCGGGTCGTTCTGGAAACGCTCCATCAGCGCCCGCATTTTCGCCATTCCATCGGAACCAACCATGGCGACGGAAAACGCCCGCTCCGCAAACGTGCCGTATTTGGCAAACACGTCGGCCAGCTTCTGGTGTATCGTTTTTCCCTCCGCTTTCGCACGGGCTGCCAGCTCACACAAAATCATCGCTGCCACCGCCGCGTCTTTGTCTCGCGCATGCGTGCCGATAAGGAACCCGTAGGACTCCTCCGCCCCCAATACGAACCCGTTCGGCCCATGCTCCTCGATGACGCCGCCGATGTACTTGAACCCGACCAGCAAATCGCGATACGTCCGGATACCATACGTATCGGCAATTTTTTTCACCAGCTTGCTCGTCACCAACGTTTCTACCACATAATGATTCGGCGTCAATGCCCGCTGCTCCTCCAACGTGCTGAGCAGAAACTCGGTCAAAATCGCCGCGATCTGGTTGCCGGTCAGCGTTTTCCAGGGACTTCCCGGCTCGCGGGTCAGCGGTGCCGCACATCCCAATCGGTCGGAATCAGGGTCGGTCGCCAGAATCAGATCGACCTCCCCACGCTTTTTCGCCTCCTCGATGATCCAGTCGAAAACCGCAGGATTTTCCGGATTGGAGACATGATTCGGCACGTTCGGGAAATCGCCGCTCGGTTCGGCATGGGGGCCAAACAGCGTCACGTTCCGGAACCCCGCCCCCGACAGCACCGGCAAAACGCAGCTCGCACCCACACCATGCAGCGGTGAATAGAGTACGTTCAAATCCCGTGGCCCCGGAAGCGAAACCTTCAATACTTCGCGGACAAAGGCGGCATCCACCTCGTCCTGGCAATACGTGACATCCCCACGGGCCAAAGCCTCGGCAAAGGGAACGCTCTGTACCTGGTCGCAGTGCATGACCCGGTCGATAATCGCGGCGTCGTGCGGCGGCAACACCTGCCCCCCGGTGGACCAGTATACTTTTACCGCGTTGTCGCTCGGCGGATTGTGGCTGGCCGTAACCATAATGCCGCAGTCGCAGTGCTTGTACCGCACCATAAACGACATTTCCGGCGTGCTTCGGAACCCGTCCAGGAACCAAACCTGGAACCCGTTCGCTACCATGATCGACGCGCACAATTCGGCAAAATCGCGAGAACGGTGTCGCGTGTCGTAGGCAATGGCACACGACGGACGGTGCGTGGCCCCTTCTTTTTGAAGATAATCCAGCACGTAGGAAGCCAGCCCCTGGGCACTTTCCCCGATCGTCACATCGTTGATGGCGTTGGTTCCGACCGGAAACATCTTGCCACGACGCCCCCCGGTGCCAAAGGGAATGACCGTCCAGAAAGCGTCGTCCAGCTCCTTCCACCGCCCCTCGGCGACGAGCTTGCGAATTTCCGGAACATATGGGGCGTATCGGGGTTCCGTCAGCCAGCGTTCTATATTAATACGGGCAGATTCGGTAATCCATTTTTGTTCCGCAGCATTTTGTAAGATGGTTGGGATGGCGTCGGGGTTCGGATTCATGATCATTCCTCAGGAAAAGTGTCTTGGAAGAAAAAATACACAACGTATTATACCAAACCCTCCCACCATCGGAAGGGGTATGGGATTAATGGATTAATGATTAATGGCAGGGATCGTAGGGTCGTATGGGTGCGATCAAATTTCCTTGCGAGTTTGGGCAAGATGGGGTAATTCCCCTCTT
>JAUNBJ010000105.1 GCA_030535245.1 Planctomycetia bacterium
CCTCGCTTCCAGCCTCTTGAGAGGAAACGCGATAGAATAAGGGAGGCCAGAAGCGTAAGCGCCTGCCTCCCGGATTTTTGGCAACCGGCGGAAGCCGTAGTCGCTCCCGGTCGTACCGGGCTTCAAAAAACTTTTAGTGCACTCACTGCGTTCGCTTTTATTAATATTTATTTTCGTGACAAAGCAGTAGTGCTTTGTTGCATGGAGAATGGCACCCTTTTAAAAACCTAATTCCAGTTCTTCCAACATTGCCAACAAAACGGTTTCCCCGAAGGAATCGAGCCGTAAATCGTTCCACAAAAGTGTCGTTGCATCGGAAAACAGGAACGGCAAAAGAAGGTACTCCGGCACCCAAACCCCCTTTGCGTTTCGGGCGGAGACGCAAAACGTTTCGCTGCCGTTGTTCAGCCACGCCAGAGGTTCGATGTTGGCCGCCTCCCGGATTTGGTACCGGCAGATCGGTTTGCAGAATCCGTCGAAATTCGGGTTCCGCCGGAAGGTATATTCTTTCGTTCCCAGCCTGGCGAGTTTCGGCGAAAACGTGATTTTCATCGCGGCGTAAACATCCTCGTTCTGAATCCCCCACTTCGTCGAAACCGGTACTTCCCCGTCTGCGCGAGGGGTTAACCCATCGGCCATTCCGACCAGGTTTTTCGGGTCTTTCCCCGCCACGTAAAAGAGTTTTCCGCCACTCTCGGTGTATCGGCGAATCGTGTCGGCAATCTCGTTGGAGATAGAACACGACCCGGCAAAAATCACCAGCACGGGCATTTCCTTCGGGTCGGGAAGCTCCGTTCTTTCCATCTCCCAAAGCGAAACGGGATGAATCGCATAGCCATGATCCCGCAGCGTTCTACCTGTGGCGGCCACCAGCATTTTTCCCACGTAGGAAAGCGACGTGACATGGAACGATCCAAACGGCTCGCAGACCAGCCCCACCGTTGTTTTCGGGTTTTGTGGATTCCGGCTCGCGTCGAACAGCCCACGATAGACCGCCTGCGTTTGCGGTTTGCCTTGTCGCCGACGCGTTTCTTCCCGCCGACCGATCTCCGCAAGCATTTCCTCCGTGATTTCCTCCTCCGCTGACGCGAATTGCCAGGCCGAATACGCTGCGTCCAAGAGCGACTTCAACTGCACGCAGGCGATTTTGGCCATCCCCTCTTCCGCCTGCAAGGGGGTACCAAACGCAATGTCCGTTTCCACCTCCGCCGCGATTTCCGCCTGCGTGTAACAGTCCAGGACCAGCGCGAACACCGATTCGGAAAATGTCTCCGCCAGCAACCGGGGCGAATAGGCCTGGAACTGCGGACGAATTTTACGCCCCAACGCCTCCGTCAGCCGCAACTCGCACGAATTCTTCCGACCATACGAAACGCCGTCGAATTTGGAGTACGTTGTGAATTGTAAAATGGGGGTGTGATTGATCGCCCCCTGGTCGGATACCGAATGGCTCAACACCGACAGATAAAACGCAGCATTCTTCGCGTTCCTCTCCCGAAACGCCTTCCGCAACAGGGCATACGTTACCGCCCGTCCCCGATGACGGTGCAGCCAATCGCTGCCGGTGTAACCCCATTTCCTCAAAATCGCCTCGTCCTCCTCCCCGACAATCTCTCCTGTTACTTCCAGCGTTTTGTTCGGGTTATCGGGGTAATGGCAATATTTTTCCAGCAATCCGAAGTTCTCCTCCGTAAGAAATTCCTTTATTTTGGTTGGCAGAAATTCGCCCAACAGTCTGGCTACGTCGTCATGTCCGGTTCCCCAGGCCCAGCCCCATGTCGGAAATCCCAAACAGAGACAGAATAAAAATATTTTCTTGAAAATCATCGTTTTCTCCTGAAAAAATCCCATCAGGGAAGGGAAACCGGCATACCATCCTTACGATTTCCAAGTCGATAGTGACTCTCTTTGTCGATACTGTAGGAGATTCTTTGGGCGGAACCGTCGCACATGGCCATCCCGAATGTTCCCGAATGAACGCTTCCAAAACCACAGGCTCCCGTTCCGTACCCCCCCCGATCCTGAAAGGGGAGAAGGTTGTTCGTGTGCCGCCAACTGGAAACACACCCCGGCTGGTACGAACCACGGGAATCTGCCGCGTCGGTGTTAATGTTGTAACTGTCCGCACACATCGCCTTTTCCCCGAACAGATACGTATTGGTCGTTCCATCGTAAACAGCGGCCACGGACGTTTCGCTGCGGCGATAAATCACCCCCGTAAGGTCCAACTGCCCTCCGCCTGGCGTTTCCAGCCACTGAGCGTCCGTCATGGCATCCCCCTGCGCAAGGGTACTGATGTTGGCATAGTATTTCAACGCCCCTCCACAGGAATAAATCCCCGTATTGTTCGCGTAATCCGATTTGCACGCCATGGTCGAACCACCATACAAAGGATACGTCACCGGAGGACGCCTTGAGGGACAGTAAAAAAAAGGCAAGGGCGTTTTCTGACGCTCCAGAGCCTGCGTCTTGCGAACACTTTCCGACTCTCCCAAACCCATCTGGTACAGAGCGTTCTGTTCCATAAACGGCAGAATCGAATATGTCCAGTTCCCAGGCTGCTTTTTTCCAAAACCTCGATCAGGATCCCCCATAAACGCAACGTCCCACCCCCCTGTAGGGTACTTCCCGGCAATCGCCTCATGATTCAGGCAGGCCAAAGCCATCTGCTTCAGGTGGTTGTTGCACTGCATCTGCCGGGCCGCCTCCCGCGCCTGCTGCACCGCCGGCAGAAGCAATCCCACCAACATCCCAATAATCGCAATCACCACCAACAACTCGACTAATGTAAAACCGGGGGTTTTCATGTCGTTTTGGCCCTTTTGCAATACATTGCCAAAACGCCCAGCCCCGCCAGAAACGATAACCACGTCCCTGGCTCAGGAACCGCCTGAAGACCAAACGTCCCGCTCTGGAGTTGGGAAGCGTCAATCGTGAATTGGAGTTTCCCCTCCGATACCAACGCCGTCGCCAGGGTCTCCATGATGCCATCCGTACCCAGAAAAGTCAAGGCGTATCGGCTTTCATAAGAGGTTACTCCCAACTCGTCGAAATTCCATTCCAACACCGCCTCCGTATGGGCTAAATCGGAAAAGGATAACTCGTCCCCCAGCGTTTGCGCCACGTAAACCGGAATCCCGTTGGTTTTCACCTGTGAGAAAAAAAGACCGTTGCTGACCGTGTTCGTAAAAACCTCGCCTCCCTCCGTGTTGGAAAGCTCCACGCCAAAACCACCGCTACCGCTTGAGGTTACGTTGAAGAAACCTGCATTCGTATCCTCCTGCGTTCTGCCCAGATAAAAAACATCGTCGGTGGAAACCAGTGTGTAAACCGAACCTTCCGCCATCGTCAAACCATATTTCGCACTCAGCAGCGTATTGGTGATTTTTATCTCGTCGGCAGAAAGAAAATAATCGAACGCGACGATTTCCGCAATCGACCCGGAAAAACCACGACCCGAATACGATGTGTCCAAAAAGCGAAATCCGCCGATCGAATAGCTTCGGTCGGTCCGCACATTGGTCGTGGCACACTCCATCGAAATCAGAACATCCTGATTCAGGCTGGTAATCCCATAAGCTGCCGTACCCTGGTCGATTCCATTGACGGTGCAGTAACCTCCGTTGCGAAAATCACCCACCGCAGAGTTTTTCACATAACCCACATTATCCCTCACCTCTATGCGTAGCCCGTATTCATCCGTACCCGTACCTGTCGTCTCGGAGGAACCGAAAATATATCCGGGAGAAGGAGAACCGGTAACATTCGTTACCACAAAGAGACTCCGCAGCGTCATCGACGCATCTTCGCCCGAAGCGGTTTTGGCGGTCAGGATGGTGTTGGTAGAGGCATTATTGGTGTATCGGCTCTGAATCGCGGCCTCGCCGTTCAACGTGGTGATACCGGCATAATTTCCCGTCGTTCGTTCGACAAAATAGATTCCCGAACGATTCACCAATGCGTCGTTCCATTGAGCGACTTGATTGCTGCCATCTGTTTTGGCGACAATCGAGTTGCCATTGACGTCAAACAACGCACCCGTTCCATTAAAGAGACTGTCAGGGTCGGTCATTACTGCGCCGTAGCTTGTCGACACGGAACCCATGAACACCGTCAGCACGCCCCACAAACATAAAGAAAGACGGCTTTTTAGAATCTTGTCTAATCTACCCCCCCCCCGCAAACTAACATTCCGAAAACATGTCCATACCGATTTTTCATCATACGGCTCCTTTTGTTGGAAAAAATTTAGAATCCACGTCAACATCTTTCCCGTGTTATCCATTTTGTTCAAAATAAATAAAAAAGTCAATAGGGGGGGAGGAAGCAAAGGTAAAATTTTTCGATTTTTTATCCATACGTTCTCCGCATAATCCCTTCCGCTGGCGGTGCGTCCCTCCCCTTTAGGCCGCTTGTGTCGTACGGAGCGATGGATTTTCACGGCCATGCACTACGAGAATCGACACGAACGGCCTAAAGGCCGACGCTAACAACACCTCCCACTAAATTTGCAGGCACTCATATTCATATTATGAAAAATTTGCATGGGGCCATTGACAAATTTCCTTTTTCTGTCCAAAATGGAAATCTTATGAATCGGTTGAACCTTCGACAACAGACCCCAGACAAAGGAATGAGCCAATGATTGTGATACCCAACACTACCGAATTCGTTTTTTTTCCGTCCTGGGACGCACAGGCAGCGGTGATTCCCGGTTTGGGGACGTATCCGACGAAGGAAACGTATCCGCCGATCGTGACCGATTCCTACGACGACGAAGATGAGGATGTGGACGACGATGATCTCGACGAGGATGACATCCCGGACGACGATGTGTTCGAGGATGAGGACACGTACGAGGATTTCGACGACGATTTCGACGAGGATTTCGAGGACGAGTTCGACGAGGACTACGAGGATCTCGACAAAATCGACGACGACGAGGAAGAAGAAGTGGGCGACGAGCCGGCTTACGAGGAAGAGTTTGGCGACGTGGACGGCGAGACGAAGTTCATCCCGGAGGGGGGGGAGCTGGGGCTTTCCGAGGAAATTCTCCTTCCGGAAGACGACATTGAAGAAGTCGTGCCGACGCCTGAATTTGACGAATTCGACGACGATGCCGACGAGGGATTTGAGGATTTTGACGCATAGTGTTCAAGAGGAGCATTTCATGAAAGATATACGTAAAAAGGTGGCGGATGCGGTTGCGATTCTTCGTCAAAAGTGGCGTGGCACGCCCAAAGTCGGGATCATTTTGGGTACGGGCCTGGGCGGCGTGGTCGGGCATATGGACGTGGATGTGACGTTTCCGTACGAGGAAATCCCCCACTTCCCCCAATCGACCGCCCTGTCGCACGCCGGGAACCTGGTTTGCGGCAAGTTCAACGGAATGGACGTCCTGGCGATGGAAGGGCGTTTTCATGCGTACGAGGGGTATTCCTGCCAGCAGATTACCTTCCCCGTCCGCGTGATGAAAACGATGGGGGTGGATTTGCTGATCGTGTCGAACGCCTGCGGCGGGATGAATCCGCAATACCGGCAGGGGGATATTATGGTCATTGAGGATCATATCAACCTGATGGGCTGCAATCCGCTGGTCGGGGTGAACGACGACGAACTGGGGGAGCGATTCCCCGATATGTCGGCTCCATACACTCCCGAACTGATCGACGCGGCGTTGGGAATTGCTCTGAAAAACGGTTACGTGGCACACCGGGGGGTGTATGTTGGGGTGCTGGGGCCGAACCTGGAAACCCGTGCCGAATACCGTTACATGCGGGCCATCGGGGGGGACGCGGTGGGAATGTCCACGATCCCGGAGGTGCTGGTTGCCGTGCATTCCCGGATGCGGGTGCTGGGGTTGTCGATCATCACGGATATGTGCCTCCCCGACGCACTGAAACCGGCTGACCTGAACGATATCCTGAAAACCGCCGCCGTCGCCGAGCCGAAACTCAGCCAAATCGTTCTGGAAATTCTAGAACGAGAAGCGAGGTAGAATTGATGATTGATAATTGATAATTGGCGATTTTGAAATTTGTTTAGAATAAATCGTTCAGGTATTGTTGGTATCCCCCATGCCTCCTGCGGTGCCTTACATCATCGGAAATGAAACGGCAGAACGGTTCTCGTTTTATGGAATGCGAACCATCCTGATGGTCTATATGACCCAATTCCTGTGCATGTCGGAGCAGGAGGCTGCCGGTTATGGACACCTGTTTCAGGGGGCGGTTTACCTGTTTCCCTTCTTCGGAGCACTGCTTGCCGACCTCTTTTTCGGTAAATTCCGCATCATTTTCTGGCTCTCGCTGGTTTACTGCCTGGGACACTTTATCCTCGCCCTGCCTGGCTCCCTGTTCGGTGAAAACCCACGGATTCCCCTGTTCTGGGGGTTGGCTTTGATCGCAATAGGAGCGGGTGGCATCAAATCTTGCACCTCCGCCATTGTCGGCGACCAGTTCACTCAGGAAAACCAACACCTGCTTTCCCGCGTGTTCGGGTGGTTTTACCTTGCCATTAACGTCGGCGCCCTCGTGTCGTCGTTCCTGACGCCGCTGCTTTTGGAAAACTACGGGCCGGAAATCGCCTTCGGGGTCCCTGGCGTTCTGATGGCGCTGGCGACGCTGATTCTATGGCTCGGCCGAAAAAAGTACGTCCACATCCCCCCCTCCCCCCAACACTTTTTTCACGAAGCGTTCAGCCGCGAAGGGGGCGTCGCCCTGCTGAAAATCCTGACCGTGTTCCTGTTCCTGATCCCGTTCTGGGCCGTGTACGAACAGTCCTCGTTCCGTTGGGTCGCGCAGGCGGAGAAGATGAATCCCCATGTTTTTGCGTGGTTCTCCCCCCTGGCCCATTACACGCTTCTGCCGTCGCAGGTGCAGGCCGTCAATCCGTTCCTGATTTTAACGCTCGTGCCGCTGTTTTCGTACGTCCTGTACCCCGCCATCGACCGTTTTTACAAACTGACCATGGTGCGGAAGATCGCGATCGGGTTTTTCCTGACGATCCCCTCCGCTGCGTTCCCGTACGTTTTTGAGGCGTGCATCGACCGGGGGATCACGCTGAACATCGGCTGGCAGGTGCTGGCCTATCTCCTGTTGACCGCCGCCGAAGTCATGATCTCCATCACGTCGCTGGAATTTGCCTACACGCAAGCCCCGCGATCCATGAAATCGCTCGTCATGGGGGTTTACCTGCTCATGATTACGTGCGGGAATTTCTTCGTCGCCGCCATCAACCGGCAGTGTGAGCTTTCGCCCACCTTCCTCCCCGGAACCCAATACTACGCCATGTTCCTGATTCTGGCCACCCTGAATGCCGTCGGTTTCCTGTTCGTGGCGGCGGTCTATCAGGAAAAAACCTGCCTTCAGCCGGTTTCTCCGAAAAATTGACAGAGTTCCCGCAACCGGTTCGTCCGACAGAAAATCTTCTATTTTGAATCTCTTTTGCGTCTGAAACCTTTTCCGTACCCTTCATCTGTCCGATAGGAACTCTAACGGGTTTTATTTCTCCAGTTCAGACACCATCCAACTTATGAGCACCACAGCTACCGATAACGACTACCTTCAGGAACTCACCGAACAGCATGACGAAGTGATTCGCCAGCTCGACGAATTGGAGGAACGGATCAACGAAGTGCTCAATGCGTATCTCGGTAAAGTCGCCGAACTTACTCGCGACGAAGACCAAAAACCGCTTCTGGATTAAAAACGCTATCGGTATTTTCGATATTTCCGGTCAGATGGCCGCATAAGCTGCGATAATGTGCAGGATACTGCCAGCCAACACGAAGAAATGCCACACCACGTGCATCCACGGATACCGCTGGAGGGCGTAAAATACAAAACCGGACGTGTATGCCAATCCGCCCGCCACCACCAGCCAAAACGTCAGCGGCGTGGCGTTGGCCGCGAACTCCCGGTAGTTGATTACGATCATCCACCCCATCGCCAAATATAGAATCAGCGAAAACAGCTTGAATCGGGCACCGAGAATCGTCGAAAACACGATCCCGATAATCCCCAACGCCCAGACCGTTGACAGGATCAGAATCCCCCGAATATCCCGGAAAATGGCCAGACAGAATGCCGTGTAGCTTCCCGAAATCAGCACGAAAATGGCCGCATGATCCAAAAGCTGAAAAATGTTCTTCGCTTTCTGGTGCGTAATGGCATGGTAGAGCGTGGACATCATGTAGAGGAAAATCAACGAAAGCCCAAACACCACGTAGCCTACCGTAATCCGGACGCGATATTCCGGCGGAGCGCAGAGCGACGCGTGAATGACCAGCAAAATCAGGGATGCCAGCGAAAGCACCGCTCCAATACCATGCGACACGGCGTTGGCGATTTCTTCTCCCAGGGAAACGTTGGGGACCGGTTTGGTTTCCATGATGGTTCCTCCATTCAAAAAAGCAGTCAACCGCATAGACAGAAACCTATTATAACCGAAATTTCCACGGTTGGAACGAGGGGGACGGAAAAAACATCCCCCCGCATTCCAAGAGGGACACCGGTTACTTTTTCAGCATGTAGGACTTTGCGTTGGGCATGTTGTAACCGTGGGTTTTCCCCTGAAAGAACGTCAGGTTGACTTCGCATTTCAGGTTGTTGAACAGCACGATTTCACTCGACGGCGGACAAACGTAGTCGCCCAGACCGACCGTGATCGTCGTTTTACCCCGAATACGTTTGGCATGATTGGCCGCGTCGAAATAGCCCAAAGCGTCCGTCCACTCCGGGAACCAGCCGCCCAGACGGTTCTGCTTCGCCTTGCCGCTCAGGTCGCAGCACCACGGAACCACCGCATGACAGGCCGTCACGTCCGTATCCAAGCCCGCCGCCGCGAGGCACTGAAGCCCCCCCTGGCTGCCGCCACTGACGCTCAAATCCTTACCGTTCCACTCCGGAAGCGACTTCACGAACTGAAGCGAACGGATGACTCGCAAAAACATGCCGTTGAAATATGCCGTTTCCGGCTTCTCGTTTTC
Source organism: Planctomycetia bacterium (assembly GCA_030535245.1). Classification (GTDB taxonomy): domain Bacteria; phylum Planctomycetota; class Planctomycetia; order Pirellulales; family Thermoguttaceae; genus RGIG3701. The sequence goes on from JAUNBJ010000105.1 coordinate 8,990, forward strand.
CTGCTTGTGGAATGCGTAGCCCTTGAGCGTCGTTTTGGAAAGATTGTCGTAGTATTCCTTCGGCTGGCCGTTCAGGAAACCGTGTGCATTGATGTCAAACGTGATGGAATTCCCGCTGGGCCGCTTGTTCGCACCGCTGAATCCGTATCCATGGTACGACACGCTGGCCGGCAGCGACTTGGCCGCCGCATCCTTCGGAATGCACAAATACCCCGAAACCGGAGCACCGCCCCAACAGGCCACTTTCACGTCCCAACAGCGCACGTTCGGGTTGCCGCAGTCCACTTCCACCTTTTCGACCGTCATGGGAACTTCCGCCAGCTTCGCTTTCTGACCGTTCCAGTACGCGTCAAAATCCGCCGGTTCCGGCCAACCCTGAATCTCCGAAAGCCGCACCCCGGCTCCCCCGTCAAACGACGGTGCGTTCTTTTCCCCATTTTTCAGCGGCTTCTTCTCCGCGTCGAAACCGGTGACGTTGAGATGCACAAACCCCGGCGTCTCCATCGACGTTTTCACCACCAACGGCTCGTCCGAAACCGCTTCCCCCGAAACCGTCTGGCCATCGTCGCCACGTCGCGTCCACTTCAGCGTTTTCCCGGAAACCGGCTTGCCATCCTCCAAAAGCTGGACGGTGAACACCATCTCCTCCCCCGGCTTGTACTCCAACGGATTTTTGTCCGTTTCCCCATAAAAATAAAACTCCCCGGCCATCGTCCACGACGCCGCCAGCAACAAACACAACGTCAGCCCAAACTTCCGCAACATGAAATCACTCCTTCTCAAAAACAGGCAGGAAAAACCATCAAACAATCCATCCTATCCCAACACGCCCCAAAAGTCAAGGGATGGGGACGGATTCGTTAATGGTGAATAGTGAATGCGGTTGTGCGGGTATTCAGGCCGCTTGTGTCGTGAACTTCTTGACAAAACTTTGTGTTTTGGTTAGAATATTCTACCGTTATGAAAGAAGGAAGGCGATTGGATAAGGATTTTGTGGATTCCCTGTTCCGTAAAAAATGGAAGGATCGATGTATTGTATACTTATACTCTTTTGACGCTTTATCCGGTAACACGAGAAATCATGCATGAAATTTGTGCAAGCGGGCGAAATACCTCCCCCGATTTCTGGGGCGAGTATCGGTTTACCATGCATCAAGCGAAACGTATTCAGGAAGATGCCTATGCTACGGTCGATTTTTTATCGAATGATTGGAATGACGTTTTGCCTGAAATTCAAAACCTGCTCGTCGATTCGCGAGAAACTTTTGAGCTTTTGCGTTCCATGGGAATCGACTTCCTTATCGATGTCGGGGTCTTTGGAATGCATGATTCTTTTGAAGCAAACGACGCAATCAAATGGAATCTTCCCGCCGATTTCTGGAGCCTGTTTTTGCCCTATCAGGGCACTTTTTGCGTTTCCTTTTATAGTGGTGAAAGGGAAGGAGACTGCCTCTCGGAACACTGCGATGCACAGGCGGAGCAGAAAGCACTCGAAAAACGGTGGTCCCGAAACTCTTTTCTGGAAAAAATCCGAACGGAAGGGGGGAATTCATGATCGCCGCACTGCACGTCCATCATCTGGATGAAGAACGATTTCCCGTTTTTTCCGAAGAATGCCGACAAAGCGCGGGGGAATATATCCTTCCCTTCAACGACCTGGTTTATTGGAACGCCGATCTTGACAACGTGGTTTTGAGAATGCTGACGGAATGGGAGGCTCTTTTTTTGGAAATGAAAAGTGCCGGGGCGAAATTGGAATTTTTCGTTTCCCTGCCCCGTGACAAGCAGAGGAAAACATACACCTGTTTGGAGTTCCGTATTCCACCAGAGATGATGAAACTCCTGCATCGGCTTGAAATTCCATTCAATATCCACATTGTTTCGGATACCGATTGAAAACAGGAGGTTCTAATGCTGCGTAAAAAAATAAAGATTAAGAAGAGCGAACAGAGGAATCGCACTAAAAGTTTTTTGACCCGGTACGACTGGGAGTTGGAAGCGTATAGGGACGATGACGTCTGGAGCCGTGAACAAAGCGCGAGCGTCGTTCCGGAATGACGAGTGGAAAAGTCGCTTACCATTACCTGAAATTGAGGAATCCCGAGAATGTATAGAGCATCTATTGTTTCATCCATCCTTCTGTTCATTGCCATGACCGTTGGTGTCGTTGCGGAACCCATTGAAAATCGGTGGACCCCCGACACACAGGAGGACGTAGAGAATTTTTACCGTCCTTTTCAGACGAGTGAGTCGCTAAAAACATACTTCTTCCATTATATCGAAGGAGACGTTTTATCTGATAAAGTAAATGCAATCCTTGCGTATTTGGAAGATCAGGATTTTTTAAAGGAACGTTTTCCAGAGGTTTTCACTTTCGAGATGTTGGAAAGGGTTTATTCCGCAATGGAAGCAATGCCGTTGAATGAAGATACGTGAATAACTTATAGTTTTGCGATGTCCTTCGTTTTGAAAAAAGACAGATGGAATTTGAATCCCGCTCAAAAACGTAGCATTCAAAAAAGGACACTCGACCGGCTTCTGAAGGAAACGGATTCTGATTGTCTGGAAAGCCTTAAATCCGCTTTTTACGTCCTGAAAGGAGATCTCTCGGAAGGACTCATACGATCTCTTGTGAAAAAGTATTTGAATATCGACAAACTGCGGAAGCTGGACTGGTTTTACTGCGAAAATATTCCATCAAAGTATTTTCGGCAAGGCAATCGCCTGAATGACGTAGCAGAAGATTTTATTGAAGACCTTCCGTTGAAACGTCAAAAAATTGTCTACCAGGCAATTGAATGCTGTGAACTTCTGTGCTGGGATTTTACGCCCCAAATTAAGGAGGAAGTCACTCCCATCATCCAGGAAATTGTGGAAAAGAAAATGATTGTTTTGTTACATGCGTCGATACTGCAAGAGGTGTTTGAGTCTGGAATACCTTATGGAAAAAGAGATGTTCTGATGTCTGCGGATTTAGCCCACTAAAAACCGCTGCGGCAGGTCAAAACGAGGGACTTACGTTTTCCGGCACGACGGCATAAGTCGTCGCCTATTGTGAAATAGGTTTCGCAGCTTGGAAGCGATTCCTCACCGTTTTGAGCTGGAACTGGTTTTTTAGGGGTTGCCATTTTTTCGATGTTCCCCGGTGCCCCTTGCAAAAACGTGCAAATGGATTATTATGAAGGGCGTGAGATCAACATACTGGTCTGGTAACTCAATGGTTAGAGTAGGGGACTCATAATCCCTTAGTTGGGGGTTCGAATCCCTCCCGGACTATGGGCCGGTCTGCAAAAGAGATGCAAGCCGGTCTTTTTTTGCGCACATCTTCCGTATTTTCAGGCACTTGCGGAGATTCGTTCCACTCCTTGCAATTCTTTGCAATTCTTTGCAACGCCTTGCAAGCCCCCATTTTGGCCCCCAAGTAGC
>JAUNBJ010000106.1 GCA_030535245.1 Planctomycetia bacterium
CAATTCATCAGTATAGCTCCACTTCCCAGACGCGTACTTTAACGGCGCCGGTACGGAAGAAAATACGTACTTTGTCCGTCGTGACGGGGGCAAACTGTACGCCAAAATCACAACAGGTATTGTCCTTCGCAAACGCGCCGGGGATATCCACCCATCGACCGTTTTCCTGCCGTTGCAGCTGGAAATTTTGAATGGGGGAAACGGGCGTTTCGTTGCCGGCCATTCCGGAAATCATGCGGACGGCATGGAACGTAACCGGTTCCTTCCATTGCAGCTCGACCCACGCCTCGTTGTCGTCTTTCGACGGATCGGAAACCCAGCGGGAACCGTTGCTGGACAAATCCGCAACGCCATCGTTGATCTGAGAGGCCGGGTAGAGGGAATTGAACTGGCTGGAGGCGGTCGCCGTCGCCTTGCGAGCCACGTTTTTCGACGGATCTTTGGCCCATTGGGGGGTCTGAATCACCTTCGTGACTGGGGATTCCACCACCCCTTTTTCCATCAGGGCGATGAGTTCGGGCAGATACTTTTCGTAAACGCCGCGTGGGGTGGTGTTCTGTTTTTTACACACGCTGGCCGCCATGCCGACGACTTCGCCCATCATGCCGCCGGTGCGCATGACGCGAACCGTACCCAAGGCGATGTGCGTTACACTGATATTCCGTCCGGCCATGAAGAGATTCTCCACATTCCGCGAGTAAAGCGTTCGATAGGGAATGGCGTAGTGCGGTGGTTTTTTCCCCATCACGGCAGCCGCGCGGAATTCGTCACCAGGGAAGAACTTCGTGTTGTGCGGATGCGGGTAGTGCAGGTCGATGCTCCACGTACAGGGGACACACCCATCCGGCCACTGGCGGTCGCTGGTAATATCCTGCTCTCGCAAAACCACGTCCCCCATCAGTCGCCGTGATTCCCGTTTTCCCGCGATAAACGCCATCCAGCCGAATTCTCGATTCTTTACGCGATTCGCCCATTCCCCTTCCGTGTGGTTTTTCATGTACGCCCAATGCCCATACGCCGCTCGCAAAGCATTGTCACGAATTCGCTCAAACTGCCATATCTGATCTTTGTTGAACCCCGTTTCCCAGTCCCAATCGCCGCGAAGCATGGGGCGAATGCTCTCCTTTGAGAACTGGTGCGCCCATGGCAATTCGGGGAAAACCGTTTCCCGATCCGTTTCGTTGGTGTACCACTGAATCGACGCGCCCATCGTCATTTTGTCGGGCGTTTCCGGAGCGCTCGGTTCGTCGAATTCCGCTTTCGATTCACGTCCCATATGCCAGTCGGCCCCCGCCAGAAAACCAACCGTCGCGTCGCCCGTGCAGTCAGCAAACCACTTCCCCGCGAAGCGTTGTTCCACGCCGGTTTCGATATTTTTCCCCAGCACGGCCACGATTTTGGCACCGTCCTTTTCCACCGCGTAAACGTGCGTGGAGAGGAACAGTTCCAGCGTCTTTTCCGCCTGGCACATTTTCAGACGCCGCTGGTCTTTGTACAGCTCGGCAGGTTGCGCGTTGCCGCCGCCATGCGGTCCCATCAGGTGCGTCAGGTTGCCGAGGTTGGGGTAGGGCGGAAGTTTCACCCCGCCGTTCAAATGGACGCGGACTTCCGTCGAACCGTTGCCCCCCAGCACCGGGCGATCCTGAATCAGCGCCACGCTCAGCCCCAGCTTCGCCGCCGCTACCGCCGCACATGTCCCCGCAATGCCGCCACCGACCACAACCAGGTCGAACTCCCCGACTGTGGGGGGATTTTCCGGCAGATTCAAAAACTTGCGACGAATCGGTGCCAACGGTTTCGGATCGTTCGGCAAATCGCACGTTTCGGAGGTGGTGAAATAAATCGCGTCGAGCCGTCCGTCAAATCCGGTCAGGTCTTTCAGCGTTATGGAAACGTTTTCGCCGTCGGTTTTCGTTTCCAGCACGCCCGCCTTCTGCCACTGCCACGTGTCGCCAAAAATGCCGAGCGTTACGCCCGTCTCCACGCCGTTGAACGCCAGCGTGAATTTCCCCGGCGCCCAGTCCCGTTCGATGACTTCCGGAGAAAGCCCCTTCGGCATCCATGGGGACGCCCAGTTCCGCGTCCGAACGAACACATGGTATTTTCCCGCTTTGGGGAACGTCACGTTGGTTACGGCATCGGCCACCGGAGTCCCCATGCCATGTGCCAAAAGCAACGACGACCCCGCTTCACCGGCAAGATCAATGTCCATGAACTGCTGATCGACCACCCAGCCCCCTTTTTGCGAAAAGCTCTCCGCCTCCACAAAAACGTTTTCCGCACAAAGCGTCGTTGCACAAAGCGTCGCGAACATCCATAAAATATTTCGTAGCATGGTTTTCCTCCAGAGGATTTTTCTCTAAGACCCGTTTTCCTCAACACCGGTTCGAGGATGGCATTCCTTATATTCTAACGGTCGGGAAAGGGACTGTCAAGGGGCTCGATTGTTTCGGCTGGGGATACGTTCCAATTGAGTAGAGGGGGCCTTCAAATCGGTGTTGCGAATTTAGTCAAAACACGGCAAATCGGTGCATTTGGGAAAACACGCAAGGTTAGCGTCGGCCTTTAGGCCGTTCCCACCGTCCGAAGCGATGGATTTTCACGGCCATGCACCACGAGAATCCATCCGAACGGCCTGAAGGCCGACGCTAACGACACCCCCCCACTCAATTTGCAGGCACCCATTAGCGAGGGCAAAAACTTTTTTTCAGTCACCCATTGACATTTAGGGGGGGGTAAAATGGGGGGAATTCGTCGCTTTTGGCAGAGACGGAAGAATTACAGAGTTAAAGTATTTTGTGGATCATTTCGCTTGGTTTACGGGCGGAGTTTTTCCTTCCGGTTATCCCTGGGGTGGAGAAAACCACGAAGGATGCTGGCGAAACGGCCATCGACGCAGTGCCACGGTTTTGATTATATGCCACGTGAACGGACAGAAAGGGCAAAGGAAGTAAAATGATGGATTTCACCGCTCTGGGAACATTAAAAGGCAAGATAGAAGCGAAACTTCATGGAACTCGTCTTGAATTTTTGACTAAATGGATCACCGCTCCGTTTTTTTGGATTTTTTTACTGGTTTTTATCTTTTTTCTGTTTGGTGAATCTGTTTTTTATGTTCTGCAAGGCGATACGGTCAGTTACCTAACTTCCTATCAGGACAAAAATATTTTTCGCGGCGAACTGCATGCCTGGCGAACACCGGTATACCCCTACATTCTTCGGGGGCTTTCTTTCCTTACTGGCGAGAAAATGGTTGTTGGCGGAACGCTCGAATTTCCAACCTGTTCAGGGATGTTTACTGTCCGGAGCCTTATCCTGCTTCAATTTTTTGCTTTCCTGGGTGGCCTCTGGCTGTTTTATCGGGCATGTGGAAAAATCATGAAAAACTCCACGATTCTTTTCGGTACCGTATTGTTGGCTGGGATCGGACTGATGCAGAACACACGCTGGATTTCCACGGAGTCTCTGGGAATTACTTTTACGATGATTTTCTTTTCCATGATGGTGTTTTATCTGCGAGACCCCTCCCATAAGATAGCGATAGGAGTGAACCTGCTGAGTTGTTTCATGGTATTTTTGCGACCTGTATTTTTATATTTGGTATTGTTGCTGGTTCCATTCTGGCTGCTTCGAATGGCCTTGGGAAACTCAAGAAAATCCGCGATGACCGGTTTTTGTTTTTGTTTGCTAACATTTCTTCTATTGGGAGGGTACTGTAAGCTGAATGAACAAAGAAACGGTTTTTTTGGAATTGCCAGTGTTGCGACCCATAACCAGATGGCATGTATTATCGAAAGAGGCTTTTACAAAAACGGCGCATCTCCTGAGATTAATGAATTCATCGCCCAATTGCCAAACGACGACTCGCTACTGCATGGGCCGATGATTTCAGAAGTGCTCAAGTACTGGTCTTACGAGGAAGTTCAGCAGTATACACAGGCAACCATAAAGAAAAATTTTGTTTCGTACGTGATAATGTCGCTAAAAGTCATGTGGTGGGGCAAATGGGAAGCGATGTGGGTGCAATGTTACGCGTTGGGATTTTTGGACTTGTTGTTTACTCTGGCTTTGGGGGTGATTTTCCGTCAGCTTCCATGGATACGTTTAACGACCTGGGGAATTTTCTATGGCCTGATTGCCGTCATTTACATGGGAACCACTTGTGACTATATTCGTTTGGTGACGCCAGCCTTGCCTGTGATCTATGTTCTGGCTGGAAGGTATCTGGATTTGTTATCTGTGGCAAGAAGCAGTTCTCCAGAAGCGTTTGTGGCATATTTAAAAACAACGCTGTGATGTTGAATTGCCGGTTTTTTCCTAAACCCTTTTACCAGGTACGACTTATGGAACAGAACGAATCGCATGATGTTGTCATTATCGGAGCGGGGCCAGCAGGACTTACTGCGGCGTATGAAATCCTCACAAAAACCGACTTGCGTCCGGTAGTGTTGGAGGCGTCCAATGAAATCGGAGGGATTTCCCGCACGGTAGAACACCATGGAAATCGAATGGATCTGGGGGGACACCGTTTCTTTTCCAAAAGCGACGTCGTTATGGATTTCTGGAAAAATCGTATGCCACTTCAGGGAATGCCCGCGAGGGACGATCTTCTTTTATGTCGGGAGGTGCTTCTGGACGCCGATGGCCCCGACCCGGAGAAAGAGGACCGTGTCATGCTGGTACGACGCCGGGTTTCGCGTATCTACTATCTGAGGAAATTTTTTGACTACCCGATTTCCATGAAACCTGCCACGTTCCTGAACATGGGATTCGGGCGAACTTTTTGCGCCGGGGTTGGCTATTTATGGTCGGTGGCTTTCAAACGGAAGGAAAACACTTTGCGGGATTTTATGATCAACCGCTTTGGTGTTCCACTTTACAAAATGTTTTTTGAAGACTACACCCGTAAAGTTTGGGGGCGTGATCCTAAAGAAATCTCCGCCTCTTGGGGGAAACAGCGCATTCGTGGAATTTCCCTGACCAAAGCGCTATTGGCTGCCTGTAGAAACCTTTTCCGCCGTAAAAACAGGGACATGGGAATTGAGCAAAAAAAAGTGGAAACGTCGTTGATCGAACAGTTTCTCTATCCGAAAAAAGGGCCCGGACAACTTTGGGAAACGGTGGCAGAGGACCTCTGCCGAATGGCAAAGGAAAAATTTGGCGAATCGTATGAGGTGGTACGAAAAGACGCTCCCGTTACGAAAATTCGCCTCAGAGATGGAAAAATTGAATCGGTTCTTACCGGCATTGGAGAATCAAAAAAAGATTTTACGGCCAGGTATTTTATATCTTCCATGCCTGTTAAAGACTTGGTCTTGTCGTTTTGTGGAGAGTCGATTCCCGAGGACGCGTTTGAGGTTGCCGCAGGACTTCCCTATCGCGATTTCATTACGGTAGGGTTGTTGCTGAAAAAATTGAAAATCCAAAACACCACGGCGATGAAAACGGTCGGAAATATTGTGCCCGATTGCTGGATTTATATTCAGGAAAGAGATGTGCGACTGGGAAGACTTCAGATATTCAACAACTGGTCTCCCTACATGGCGACTGATCTGGAAAATAGCGTCTGGATAGGGCTGGAGTATTTTTGCAACGAGGGGGACGAACTGTGGAGCATGAGTGACGCGAAATTTATCGATTTTGCCATTACAGAACTCTGTAAAATTCAGCTCATTGACAGGGATGCGGTACTCGACTCGATTCGTGTGAAAGTCCCCAAGGCGTACCCGGCGTATTTTGGAACCTATGAACAATTCGACGTCCTGAGAAAATATCTGGATACGATTGGGAATTTGTACTGCGTGGGTCGCAACGGGCAACACCGATACAACAACATGGATCATTCCATGCTTACGGCAATCGAAGCGGTACAACAGATACTTCGAGGGAGCGAGGATAAAACGTCCCTCTGGAATGTCAATGCGGATCAGGAGTATCACGAATCGAAATGATTCTGGGGCGGATTCTACGAACTCCGGGTTGTTAGCGACAAGGAAATATTATCACCCCCCCGCTGGAAAGATTTCGGCGGCTCCTTTACAAATTTTCCGAGACGCGGTACACTGGGGGAATGAAACTGACTGCCATTGGACGTTATTACCTGATCCTGCTTTTGCTGATCCTCTTTGCCGGTTTTCGCCGGGAAGTGAATCTGCTGCTGTTGCTTTCGGCATTCATGGCGGGGCCGTTGGTATTTCACCTGTTTCTGCCACGGTGGATCGTTCGGGGAATCTCCCTGAAACGCACGGTTCCAGAATCGGTTTTTCCGGGCGAGAAATGCTACTTTACGGTCGAGCTGTCCACACTTTCCTTCTTTCGCTTCGGTGGCGTGACGGTGGACGCACGGCCCGGCGGCGCCAAATTCCAGCTGGAAAGCGTCCGGGAAAGCAGCGAGGCGGGAAAGGCACGACAGACGTTGCGCTATTCGGCGACTTTTGACCATCGCGGAGAGTACACGTTGCCCGACGTGACGGTCTGCTCCGATTACCCGTTCGGCTACACCTGCGCCCGGCGGACGTTTTCGGACGGGGCACAGATTTTGGTGCTTCCGAAGTTCGCCTCCCGGTTCCCCTCCTGTCCCGACATTCCGACCGACGAGGCGACGACCGGGCAGACCCGTCCGCATTTTCTGCCGTCGATGGGGGACTTTTGCGGGTTGCGACCGTTCCAGCGGGGCGATCTGCCGGGGCGAATCCACTGGCGTGCTTCGGCCCGACACGATGCGCTTCTGGTACAGCAAAACGACGCCCCGCAGCAGACCCATTTCGCACTGGTCGCCGATTTTACCGACGACGACGATGCGCGTTTCGAGCAGGCCGTTTCCATCGTCGCTGCCGTGGTACATGAAATGCTTCGCGGCCCGGAACGACGCTATTTCCATACCTCCCTTTCGTTGAAAATCATCGGTCGGAAAATCGTCGTCCTTACCAGCGCCTCCACCGAGGATTTCTATTATGCCGCCATGCGCGAGTTGGCCATCGTTGAACGTCGCGACCCCTCCCTTTCCGTGGAGCTTCCCGAAGAATCGGAAAACCTTTGGGTGCTGCGTTCGCAAGACGGATTCGTGGAGGAATCGCTCAGGGAAACAGCGTTTTCACCCAGTGATACAGCGTCCGCAGGCCGGGGGTGAGGAAAAATCGCCGTGCAGCATAGGAAAAAGCGAGACCACGCTGCCCCGACTGCCGCGCCACCCACGCCGAAATTTCGCAGATGGAAGCTCGTGCCTGGCGACGTTCACTGGGGGTGATCTCCCGTTTTCCACGCGAGCTGGCAAGGGCATTTTCCAACGCGATTTCCCGGCCATGGTGCATGAGCGAAAGGTTCCGGGTCATGGCGTCGCTCCGCCAGCGGTAACGGGTCAGCGGTTCCCGAACGCACGCCACGCGAAACCGGTCGGGGCCGTACGTTGCGGCAAAGCGAAGCCACAGATCCCAATCCTCGCAGCCTGTGGGAGCGGGGTCGAATCCCCCCAGTTCCCGGTACAAATCCTTCCGCAGAAGCACGCTGGAAACGGTGATGAAATTGGTCTGCAAGAGCGGATGGAACAGATCGCCGTCGTACAATGTCTGGCTTTCTGACTGACGGGCGGGCAGGTCGCCCAGGTCGCCAAAATTGAGCCGCTCGGTGTAGACCATGCCGATGTCGTCGGCCAAAAGTTTCTCCTGTTCGCACAGTTTCGTCGGCTCCCACAGGTCGTCGGCGTCGAGGAACGCAAGCCACTGCCCCGTCGCCTCCGCCACGCCATGATTCCGGGCGGCAATGTGCCCTGCATTGTGCTGGGTAAGGACCCGTACCCGCGCTGCGTATTCGTCCAGAATCGCGGCGGTGCCGTCGGTGGAACCGTCGTTGACGACAAGGATTTCCTGCTCCACGCCCACCTGGGCCAACGCGGAATCAAGGCATTCCCGCAGATATTTTTCCCCGTTGTAAACCGGAATGATGGTGGAAATACGCGTCACTCTATCACCCCCGAATCCCGACACCACGCAAGCGTTTTTTCCATCGCCTCGGCAGGCGTGTAAAGCGGTGTGTAATCCAGAAGCTCTCGCGTTTGGGAATCGTCGGCAACGGCGGGGCAGGCGTAGATGTCGAACAGATTCACCATGTCGGCGGCGTACGCTTCGGGGTGGCGACGGATTTTTTCCAGGGTCGAAACGGACGCGTCGTCCGAAGGATAAAACCGATCGGGACGGTTCAGTCCCAGAATCTTTCGGAGCGTGGGCCGAACCCCCGGAACGTTGTAAAAAACCCAATACACCGGCTTGCCGATTTTGCTGGTCAGCACCCGAATGGCAAACCGTTTCAATTCCTCGCCCGTCAGAATATCTTTACAGTCGGCCCAAAGTCCGGCCATTTTCCCCACCAACGACGGGTATGCGGCTCGATGAAACGCGGCCAAAAGCGAAGCGTCCACCGATTCCATTTCGACCCCCAGCGCGTCGGCCATCGGCGCGTAAAAATCGTGCCACGAAATCGGGTCGTCAGCCAGCACGAACGTTTTTCCCACCACCTTCTCCGGCTTCGTTTCCACCGTCCGCAGAGCACACACGCAGGCCTGTACCAGATTGTCCACAAACAGCGTGTTGGACGGTGTTTTCCCCTCCTCGAACAGTATCGGCACGCCCGATTTCAGCGACGCTGCCGCCCGAAGCGTCCAGGGAGGCGAGAAGGGGCCAAACACGTTGCCAAGCCGAAAAATCACGGCCCGCAATCCCGCCGCCATTTCCCGATGGAGCCGCCTTTCCGCATCCGCTTTGGCCCGTGCGTAATCATACCGGTCGGGCGAAATCGGCGACGTTGGCGTGATCGGTTCTTTCAACGCCGTGCCATGCACCGCCTGCGTGCTGAGGTGAAGGAAAAGTTGGACTCCCGCCCGATGCGCAATTCGGGCAAGGGACGTGGTGCCCTGCGTCGTGGCCGCCAGCGCCGCTTTCCGATCCAGCGCCGTTCCGTACGCGCAGTGGATCACGTAATCGCACCCCGCAACCGCTTTTTCGAGCGTCGGGGGATTTTGCAAATCGGCTTCCACGATCTCCACATCCAGCCGTGCCAGCCGCCCCGCCTTCCCCGCGTTGTGAACCATGGCCCGCACGTCGTAGTCGCCGACAGCCAGGAACCGTTCCACCACCCGACACCCGATGAATCCCGTCGCCCCGGTGACAAGCACCCGTTTTTTCGGGGATTCGGTCGGTCGAATTTCCGTTTCCTTCGTTGCGTCCCACAGCGTGCTCACATCTCCGGGCGTCTGAAGCGCGTAGCAACGGTCGATCAGACGCACAGTTTCCAGCCCCGATTCACCCGACAAAAACGCCGGACGATTTTCCCGTATCGCGTCCCGCCAATCTTCCATTTCCCGACGAAACGCGTCGAACACCGTCGGCGATTTTTCCTTCTTCCAGACCGCCGCAATCGCCACGTCCGGCGAACCGTCACACGGCGTGAACGTTGCCTTTTCCCGCTCGTTCGTCGCCAGGGAAAACGTTCCCCGCGTCGTCTCCACAACGAACTGGTTTTTCAAGCTCGCGATCCGACTCAGCCGCACCGTTCCCTCCACCGTTTTTCCATGAAACGGTATCGCCAGCCGTATGCGTGCGTCCGCCTCCACGCCGCCAAAGGAATCGTCGTGATATTCCAATACCTGCGTGTTTTGCGGCGTCCCAAAAAATGCCAGCACCTGCCCCAGCAAATGCGACCCCGTATCGATGACCACGCCCCCCCCTGCCGACGCTTTGCGCATGCTTCCCATCGTCACGCTCGGCCAGTCGAAAAACGAACCCTCCTCCGCATGAAACCCGGTCACTTCCCCCCAACGCTGCGGATCCTTCAAAAGCTCGGCCAAAAGCCGCGTCACCGGAAACAGTCGCCGAAAATATCCCGCCGCCAGAATCTTCCCCGATTCCTGGGCCGCTGCGGTCATGGTTTCCGCCTCCTGGGTGTTCAACGCCATCGGCTTCTCCACGAAAACGTGAAGCCCCTTTTTCAGCAACGCCACCGTAATCGGAGCATGCGACGACGGCGGCGTGGCGACGATCGCAGCGTCAAACGCTCCGTCCGGCACCTCGCCAATTTCCCGATAAACCTGCGGTACCTGGTACTGCCGAGCCAGCTTTTCCGCTTCCTTTATCTGAAAATCGACCAGCCCGCTCAGCTGAAAATCCTCCATGCCGCCCAACACCGGCAAATGGAACATCCGCGTAATGGCCCCACAGCCAACCACCAGAACTCGCAAAGGTTTTTCCATCATTTTTTCTCCATCCCGACGCACGGCGTCAGACTTTCATTCGTTTGAACAGGCATTCGGGAATGCTGCGGACGAAAAACATCATCCAGAACCACCAGCCGGGCGTGTAAAGAATATTCCGCCGCCGCCGAATCGCACGGTCGATCTGCCCCGCAATCTTCTCCGGACAGACCGCCGTGACCGAATCGGCCTGCGGTCGGCCCGCAATCATCTTCGTACGCACCAGCCCCGGACGTACCGTCAGCACATGAACCCCGCAGCCAAACATCCTGGCCCGTAGTCCGGAAAGGTACGCGTCCAACCCCGCCTTGGCCGCTCCGTAGGGGTAATTGGAACGCCGTCCCCGGTCGGCCGCCACCGACGAGATCACCGCTATCCAGCGTTTTTTCCCGTCGCCCGCCTGCTCCATCCACCGGGCCACTGCGTCCAAAAAAAGAGCCACCGACGTGAAATTCAGAAAAATCGACTTTTCCAACTCGTCTTTCCACCGGGAAACGTCGCCTGGCGGCAGATACCCCTGCGCCACGTAAACCCCGTCGATCGTTTCGTTCCAATGATCCTGCGCCGCAATGACACACCGATGCCAAAACGCTTCCGCCGACGCCGCGTCCTTTTCATCGGACCAGGCGTCGTAGGGAATCACCTTCGCGTTGGCCGATTCTGTCACCGCCGACACGTTTCGCACCGCCAAAAGGAGCCGCTGGCCGCGTGCCTGAAAAAGCGCGCAGCCCGCCTTCGCAATGTCCGACGTCGCCGATAACACCAGGATCGCCATGGAACCCCTCCCCTTGAATCAGTCGTCTGCCGACGGAATGAACGACGTGTTTTCGTCCAGCCCCTCCGTAAAGCGGGCCAGCAGGTCGGCAACCGCGTCCATGTCGTCGAGCGAAACGACCTCCACCGGCGAGTGCATGTAACGGTTCGGAATGCTGATCAGTCCAGAAGCCACACCGCCACGGGAAAGCTGAATCACCCGCGCGTCGGTTCCCGGAGGGGTACCGGTCGCAGTGAGCTGGTACGGAATGGTATGCTGCTGGCCAACTTCCAAAAGACGATTCACCACCTTCGGGTTCATGTTCGGCCCCCGTTCGATAACCGCTCCCTTGCCCAGCACAATGTCGCCATTCTGCTTTTTGTCGATCGTCGGGCAGTCGCTGGCAAACGTGACGTCCACCGCAATTCCCACGTGTGGATGGACGCTGTATGCCGCTCCGGTCGCCCCACGCAGTCCGAGTTCCTCCTGCACCGTCGAAACGGCAAACACGGCACAATTCAGTTTTTCCGCGTCGATCCGCCGCAACGCTTCCATGACCGCCCACGCACCGGTCTTGTCGTCGGTGGCGCTGGCCGTGATGAGGTTGTTCCGCAAATCATGAACCTGCATGTTCACCGTCACCGGATCGCCAATCCGTAATAACGCCTCGGCTTCCGCCTTGTCTTTCGCGCCAATATCGATCCACAGGTCGGAAATCTTCGGCACCTGCCGGCGTTCTTCTTCCCGCAGCAAATGGATCGGTTTGCGTCCAACCACACCCGGCAACGGGCCGTTTTTCGTCCAGATGGTGACATGCTGCCCGATAAGATTCTGGACGTCCCACCCCCCCAGCGGCAAAAAGTAGAGATAACCTTCGGCGTCGATGTACTGAACCGTCAGGCCAATCTGGTCGCAGTGCCCGGTAAACATGACCCGAAACGGAGCGTCCACGTTCCGCCCCGCAATGACATTGCCCAACACGTCGGTCGTCACGGTGTCGGCAAAAGATTTCGCGTATTCCCGGACAATTTCCTGCACCGGCTGTTCGTATCCCGACGGCCCCGGAGTCGTCAATATCTGATTCAAAAACGCACGAGATTTTTCTTCCATGGTAATTCCTTTCCTGAAAAAGTTTGGGAAGCCCTTTATATCCGTAGTATAACGCTTTGTGCCTAAAAAACAAGGGAGAAACCCCCGGTTGCTACATCACCGGGAGCGATCAAACTTTCTGCATGCCGTACGAATTCCCCTTCTTTGAAGGGGTACGCCCGTCAGGGCGGGGGGTAGTTCCGAAGTGGTGAACGCTTTCCATGGTGCCAAAACACCCCGTCAGCCTACGGCTGCCACCCCTCTGAAAGAGCAGGGCCAGCGCATGAACAAATAGGCAAGCTGGGTTGACTTATTCAAGACGCT
>JAUNBJ010000107.1 GCA_030535245.1 Planctomycetia bacterium
GGGCCGCTTCCAACCTCTGGGGAGGAACCCTTTTGAAAAAGAGGTTCCTCCCCAGCCCCCACCTCCCAAAACTTTTTACTAGGGCTACAAGGATTTATTTTCGTGACACGGCACTAGAATTGCTGGACGAGGTGTCCCCCCTCATTTTCGTTACCAACTCGACGGAAGTAGCGATTCTCGAAATATCCCAAAACATTGAAAAAATCGAGGAACAATTTAACCTTCGCGGAGAGGGAATAGGGAAATGGCTGAAAAAAATATCCAGAGGATTCCTTCGGAAAGTGCGTTTTATCGGGAAGTCGTGCAGCTATTGCGGCAGGCCAGGCAGCGGACGTACACCGCCGTTCAGTCCGTGATGGTGGAGACCTACTGGCAAATTGGGCGTCGGATCGTCGAGCAGGAACAGGCAGGGAATCACCGTGCGGATTACGGCGCGGAATTGCTAAAAAACTTATCCAAAGCGCTGACCGAGGAATTTGGAAAAGGGTTTTCCGCTCCCAATTTACGAAATTTTCGCCAATTTTACCTGGCGTTTCCCGACGAGGAGAAATGCTACACACTGTGTAGCAAATTGAGTTGGTCGCATCTGCGGCTGGTCATGCGGCTGGACGACGCGCGGGAGCGGTTGTACTATCTTCAGGAGAGCCGGGAGGCGGGCTGGTCGGTTCGCGAGCTGGAGCGAAACATCCGGTCGCGGTATTATCGTCAAATAGCATTTTGGAAATAACCGATGACACGATTAAAACTTTCGATTGCGATGTGTACGTACAACGGCGAGCGTTTTTTGCGGGAGCAGTTGGAGAGTTTGTCTCACCAGACGCGATTGCCGGACGAGGTGGTTGTGGGGGACGACGGGTCGAGCGACGCAACGTTGGAGATTCTCGAAACGTGGGCAAGGGGAGTCCCTTTTCCCGTACGCATTACGCGGAACGAAAAAAATCTCGGATTTGCGAAGAATTTTGAAGCAACGCTCTCCCGTTGTCGAGGTGACATCTTGTTCCCATGCGACCAGGATGATGTTTGGGAGCCGGAAAAAATCGAGAAAATGGCGGCCGTTTTCGAGCAGGAAGCGGCGGTCGAAGTGGTTTATTGCGGTTATCAGCGAATCGACCAGGATGGAAATCCACGTCGGTCTCATGAGCCTTTGGACTGGAGGGTTCCTCCCCAGGCCAATATCTACTGGCCGAAACTGCAACAGGAGACGCCGCAGGGGGCGGGTTGCCTTTCGGCTGTCCGAAAAACGTTGCTGGAAAAGGTTTTCCCACTTCCTCCTCATTGGCCGCATGACATGTGGATTTACGTTTCCGCACCTGTTTTTGGACAGATGCGGACGCTGGATATTCCTCTGATACGATACCGGCGACATGAGCAAAACAGTTCGGATTTTGGTGTTCCGGTAGTCTGGAAAGCGGGGAAAAATACATACTACATTCATTCGGTTCAGCTTTATGAGACACAAACCCCCATGCGGGAGGAGTTGTATCGACGATGGAATACTTTTCCCGACAATGATTACAAGCGGGGGTATCTGGAATATTTGCGGCAGCAGGATATTCATTTTGGGAATCGGTTGAAAATCGAAAAAAATTTTTTGAGAAACTTTCCACTGGTCTGGATAGAATGGTTTTCCGGGCGATACTTTCGGTACGAGCAGCCCTGGAAGTCTTTTTGTTTCGATTGTAAAGAAGGTTTGTTGAATTTGTTGCAAGGTGGGTATCAAAAGGATTCTTCATTATAAACAGGAAAAGATTCGATGACTGATCAACACGAAAAAAAGCATGCTTTTGCCTATGGCGGCAGCATTCCGTTCATGAACCAATATTCCAAAGACCTGCTGGCTGTTTTACGCCCCTGCCGAATTGCTGATTTGGGAGCGGGGGCTGGGAAATATGGCCGGTTCTGTCGAGAATTGGAGCAGGAGGGGAGACTTGCCGGGATTCATCTCACGGCGGTGGAGGGGTGCGGGAAAACTTGCGATTTTCTGCGAGAATCGGAGGTTTATGACGAAGTTTGTCACGAATTGCTGGAAAACTGGCTGGATCAGGAGCTGGCGAAGGGGACGATTTACGATTTGATTACCTGCGGTGATGTGCTGGAACATCTCACTCGACGGGAATGTTTCCGGGCGATTGATAAAATGTTGCGGGTGGGGAAAAGCGTGTTGATTCAGGTACCGCTGCGGAATTTGGAGCAGGACGCGTTTGAGGGAAATCCTCTGGAGGAGCACAAAGCGTACTTACTGGAAGATGATTTTGAAAAACGGTACGTCGTCGCGGAAAAACATACCGTTCTGATGCCTTGTCACCAGATGATGATGGCTTGGATCATCGGGAAAAAGAAATTCCGATGGCAAGATATTATAAAAAAGCAATTGTTAATCTGGGGGGGGGGCACAACATACAGAGTTTTTAAAAAGTTTCACATCTCCCCGGAAATCGAGTCTGATTTTTGGCGAGAGCGTCTTGGCGAGTTTGGGAAGAAGGATTGGTGAGGTGGATGGGTAGCTTGGCGACGCGGATTTTTCGGAAGTTGGGGAAGGGGTTTCAGTATCCGGCGTACTGGAATTTATGTAAACGGGAAATCCCGGCCCTTTCCGAAGCGGAAAAAGGGAAAAAACGGGTGCTGTTCGTCCATCCGCTCATGGCTCTGGGGGGTGGGGAGCGGGTGACGCGAGATTTGCTGGCAGGGCTGGATCGGGAACGGTTTGTGGCGGACATGGCGGTCGTTTGTCGGAACCCGTTGCGTCCGAACCTCTTTGAAAACGAGTTGCGAGCGGTGGCCGACCATCTCTGGGACATTCCTGCGCTGGTGGGAAGCCTTTTCAACGTGGAGTTTTTCGCAAAGTTGCTGAAAACGAGGCGGTATCACCACATTTTATGGATCGGCGGCAATTCGTACCTCCATTTTTTACGACCGATATTACGCCGAAGATGTTGGGGGCGTTCGACGTATGTCATTCACAACGATTGGCCGGAATTTCTGGCGGACGCGGCACAGAATCAGGATATTTGCGACGATTTCATTGCGGTTTGCGATTATATTCGGGAAAAACTCCATGCGTGGGAGGGGGTTTCCAAAGAGAAGGTAACGGTGCTGCATAACGGGATTCACACGGAGGTATTTGACCGAAGCCTTTATCCAAAAGCCAGTTACCGTCCATCGTTGGGGATTTCGGAGGACGATTTTGTCGTTTCATACACGACCCGTTTGGATGCGGAAAAACATCCTGAGTATTTCCTCTCGATCGCGGAGGAGCTGTCCGATTTGCCGCAAATCAAGTTTATTTTGGCGGGGGACGGGATTCTCCGCGAGACGATTCGCCAGCAAATCGAGGCGGCGGGACTGGCGGAACGGATTTTTTTACCGGGGATGATTTATGATGTTCCGCAACTGCTGAGCGAAAGCGACCTTTACTGCCATTGCGTCCGGTACGAGGCGTGGGGATTGAGTATCATGGAGGCGCTCTCGATGGGTCTGCCGGCGGTGGTGACGAAAGTTGGCGGCATCCCGGAGTTTTTCGAGGATGGCGTCCATGGGCGGATGATTCCCTACGACGACCAGACACCGCATCATGCTGCGGAAGCGATTCGGGAGATTTTTTCCGACCCGCACCGCGAGCGGTATCGTGCCGTGAATCGTGCCAGGGCGGAGCAATTTTCCGTTGAACGCATGGTGGCGAGTTACGAGAGGCAGCTTCTAAAAACCGAATTGGATTTTTAGAAGTTGCCGAGAGTTATTTAACGTAAGTTTGCCCCCCATGGATACTCACGAAATTTGAAGGCACCGTTTGGAAAAAAGGGACGTGATCCCCTTGTCTATTCCCTGGGGAGGGGGTAAAATGAGGGGGTTGTTTTATTTGCATGGGTGGAGACGTTCCACCTTGTTCCTGCCGTAAGGGTATTCTGATGAGGAAAAAAATCTTTCTGTTTCTGGTAGTGTTGGGTGTGCTGTTTTCCGGCCGGGTCTGGGCGGAGGAGGCGAAAACGGTCAAGTACGTGTTCCTGTTTATCGGCGACGGCATGGCTTTGCCGCAGCGGATGGTGACGGACGAATACCTGGCCAGGAATGCGAACGAGCAGCTGTTGATGAACACGTTTCCCGTGCAGGTGCCGACGGTAACGCGTTCGGCCAACGCATTGGTGACGGACTCCGCAGCAGGTGGAACGGCGCTGGCATGCGGCACAAAGACGAACAACGGCGTGATCGGACTGGCTCCGGATGGGAGTCGTCTGGAATCGGTCGCCGAGGTGGCCAGAAACGCGGGCCGGAAGGTGGGAATCATCACCACGGTGACGATCAACCATGCGACGCCGGCGGCATTTTACGGGCACCGTCCGAGTCGGAACCAATACTACGCGTTGGGTTTGGATCTGATTGCATCGAATTTCGATTATTTTGCTGGAGGGGGCGTCGCGGAAAACGAGAAGAAAGACGCTCCAGATTTTCAGGGACGCATTACGAAGCTGGCACGTGAAAAGGGGTACCAGGTGGTTCACGACACGGACGAGTTTCATGCGTTGAAGCTGGGCTGTGGCAAGGTGATTGTCAATCAGAGCGATGGTTCCATGCCGCCGGCGATCAATCGGGCCGAATACGAAGGGAAGCTGGAACTGACCGATTTGGTTCGGAAGGGGATCGAGCTTCTGGACAATCCCAAGGGGTTTTTCATGATGGTCGAGGGGGGGCAGATCGACGGTTTCTGTCATGCCAACAATGCGGCCGCAGCGATTTGGGAAACGATCCTTTTCGACCGTTCGATTCGGATTGCCTACGAATTTGCACAAAAGCACCCGGACGAGACGCTCATCGTGGTGACGGCGGATCACGAGACCGGCGGCCTGACGTTGGGGTATTCGGGGGTTTACGCTTCCTACAGTTGCCGTCCGGAAATGATGGTGGCCCAGAAGGGAACCGGTGGTGTGGTTCATAACGCGATTCGGGAGGTTTTGAGTAAGGAGGGATCGACGTTCGACGACATGAAACCGGTGTTGACCGAGTGGTTTGGGCTGAATTTCGAGGACAAATCGAATCCGCTTTACGTGACGGAGAAAGAGCTTTCAGAGCTGGAAGCCGGGTTCCAGGCGGGGAAGAAGGACGGGAAGTGGAGTGCTTCCGCGATGTTCCGTCCTGCGATGCTGTTGCTGACGCACAAGGCGGGATTGGGCTGGACGACCGGCGGGCATACGGCGTTACCCGTATTGACTTCCGCTTACGGGGCCGGCGCAGAACGGTTCCATGGTTTTATCGACAATACGGACGTGGCAAACTTACTGAAACCCCTGTTAAATTAATAATGGTTAATGGTTAATGGTTAATGAGTGTTGTTCTGGCCGTTTTCGGAGGGAGTAAGAGTGTCACCAAACCCTACAAATAAGGTGGAATGGAAATAATTAACCATTAACCATTAATTATCAATTCTATAAGGCGATGACGACACTTTTGATAACGCGGCCTCAGAAGCAGGTGGGAGAGTTGGTGCAGCGGTTGGGGGGGGAGGTGGAACTCCTCTTTCAGCCGACGATTGCTATTGGCCCTCCGGACGACGGGTATCGCGGGCTGGATGCGGCGTTGGAGCGTCCGTACGACTGGCTCGTTTTTTCCAGTGTCAACGGCGTGGAGGCGTGGTTTTCGCGGCTGCCGGAGGGTTGGCGTCCTGGGGAAACCCGGCTGGCGGCGATTGGTCCGGGAACGCGGGACGCACTGGAAGCGCGGGGGTTTGAGGTCGCGTTTGTGCCGGAGGTTTTTCGTGCGGAGTTTTTGGCCGAGGGGTTGGTTTCGGAGGCGAAAAAGGGGCGGTCGTTCCTGCTTTTGCGGGCGAGCCGGGGGCGGGAGATTCTGGCGGAAACGCTTTCGTCGGCGGGGGGGAACGTTGTGCAGGCTGTGGCGTATTCCAGCGTTGACGTTTTCCCCGATTCTCCCGAATGGAATCCGGAAATTCTGGAAAAGATGGAACGGGGCGAGATTGACTGGACGACCGTAACCAGCTCGGCGATTGCGGAGTCGCTGGTGCGGTTGTTTGGGGAGTCGCTTCGGAAAACGAAGCTGGCCAGTATCAGTTCGCTGACCACGCATGTTCTGGAAAAGCACGGTTTTTCCGTTTCGGTGGAAGCGGCGGAAGCGACGATGGACGCATTGGCCGACGCGCTTCGCCGTGCGTTTCGGTCGTTTACGACTTGAGGAATTTCTGAATATACTGTGCCCGCAGCACGTCGGCATCGAGCGAGGAAATAACGCCGCCGTAAATCCATTGCAAGTGGGCGGGCTGCGTCTGGAGCAACAGTTGGTTGACGACATTCATGGGAATATCGCTGACTTCGCCCATACTGATTCCAAGCCGGAGGCTGGAGAGGCAGTGCATACTTTCCTCCATGGATAGCTGCTGGGCGGTGCGGAGGGTTTGGAGGCTGTTTTTCACATTTTCGCGGATGGCATTTCCGTTTTCGGAAAAGAGGAACTGCCGGGCACGCATTTCGTAACCGATAACGGCCCGCACGACATCGCGTACCTGTTGGATGATGCTATCCTCCGTGACGCCGAGCGTGGCCTGATTGCTGATTTGGTAGAAATCGCCGAACGCCTGCGACCCTTCGCCGTACAGTCCACGAACCGCGAGGGAGATTTTCTGGAGGCTCTGGTACACTTTGGCAAACTGCTTTGTAGCGATCAGCGACGGCAGGTGGAGCATGACGCTGACCCGCATTCCGGTACCGACGTTCGTGGGGCAGGCGGTGAGGTATCCGAGCCGTTCGCTCCAGGCGTAAACGAGCCGCTGTTCGAGCTGGTCGTCGAGCGTATTGATGGCGTCCCAGGCGGAATCGAGATCCAGCCCGCTGCGTAGCACCTGAATCCGCAGGTGATCCTCCTCAATCAGCAGGATACTGCACTGTTCCCCCGGAGCGAGAAGCACGGAACGTGGCCCGGTATTGGCGGCCAGTTCGCGGCTGATGAGGTGGCTTTCCACCAGCAGATTTCGATCCAGCTCTTCCAGGTCGTCCATTTCAAAGAGCGTGTAGGCGGCACCGTTCGGGCTTTGGTGCACGGCGTCGGTGATTTTTTTCTCGATTTGCGTTTTTTCATCGGGGGAGAGCCGGGAAACAAACGGAAAGTTAGCCAAATTTCGGGCCAGACGAATCCGCGTGGAAACGACAATATCGGTATGTGGGCCATCGTCTTGAAACCACGGGTGCTGCTGCTGAATGAGATCGTCGATGGTCATAGTTGGGATACCTCGCTTTCAATCCGGCGAATTTTATCACGAAGCGTACCGGCCAACTCGTAATTCTCCGTCTGTATCGCGTCGGTCATTTCCCGACGTAAACGGATCAGGCTGGTGCATTTCGCACTGAGCTGCCCCGTCCGTTTCGGAATTTTACCGATGTGCCGCAGCTCCCCATGAATGTTTATCAGCAGGGGTTCCAGCTGTTTGCGGAAAAAGTTGTAATCTTCGGGACACCCAAGCCGGCTTTGTCCGCGAAACTCAAAAAACGATATACCGCATACCGGACAAACTTCCTCATCCATGGCGGAGAGTTGCTCGGTCGTTTTGGTCAGGGCCATCTGCTGGGCCATGTGGTGGGCAAGCGCCGTCGCCATGTTCGCAGCAGCCGGACTGGTATCCTGGGTCTGGTCCATGTACTCCTTGGCATGTTCGGCGCACAGGTGCAATTCTTCCGGCATATTGCCGAGAAGCTCGGTGATATGAAACGTTGCGGGACGATTACATTTTTGGCATTTCATAAAGTTTTCCTTTATTGGTGATTGTAGCAATCCGGGGAAATCTGTCAAGACGAAAATGTCCCCCAAAGCCCTCCCGGCACGACCGGCTAATTGATAATTACTTCTGTTCCCACCGTGCGTAGGCCGATGCTAACGGACGTTCGAGCCGTGAACGGAGGGCGTAGCCCGTAGTTCCGGAGCAGTGGAAAAACACTCGGCAGTTCTCCGGGACTACGCTTCGCTTCGTCCACGGCTCCGACATCATCCTTCCCAAAGCCGGAAGCCGTGGAAAAACGGCTGGCCAATTGATAATTGATAATTATTTCTATTCCACCCCCGTTAGCGTCGGCCTTTAGGCCGCCCGGTACGACCGGGAGCGACTACGGCTACCGCCGGTTGCTACATCTCCGGGAGGCAGGCGCTTTCGCTTCTGGCCTCCCTTCGTGCCCCAACGGGGCAATTTCAATAGCCTGGGGCAACGCCCTAGGGGAACGAAAATCCACGCAAGCGGCCTAAAGGCCGACGCTAACGGAAGGGCAATCTGCGTAGAATAGGCGGGATTTTACGGTTTTTCTTTTTTTTCTGAACATTCTTCCTGTATCAGCCGATAGCGTGAATGTAAGAAACTGTACAAAGTTTCTTTGGACAAAAGGATTTGACTTTGAAAATTGTGGCTCAACAAAGAGCAACAGGGAGGTTATCATGGCAAAACATGGTAGAAAAAATACTGCTCACGCAGTTTACGGGGGGGGGGCAGTTTAGGTAAAATTCTCAGCGGGTGGCTCCTAAACGGCATCTGTTGTGCCGTAATCTTTGGGCTTCTCTTGCCCGCGACGCCTACTTTGGCTGAGGATGTCGTTATCGCCGCTGGTGGCGGTGGCGATGGCAGTGGTGGTGGCTATGGCGGCTATGGTGGCGATGGTACCGATGGTACCGATGGCAACTCCGTCCCCAATGTCAATGTGGATATAACGGAGGGAACGATAACGCTTACCGGTGGCGCGGGCGGAGATGGTGGTGGCGGCGGTTTCGGCAGCAATGGCGGTAAAGGCGGTAAAGGTGGCGATGTTACGGGCAACAATGTCAAGACAGGGAATGGAACAATAGCACTTATCAGCGGCGATGGCGGTTATGGTGGTACAAGCAGCAATGGCAGAGGCGGCGATGGCGGTAAAGGTGGTGACATCATCTTTGACTCTGCCGAGGCAGCGGATGGAATAACACTCACCTGCGGCCATGGCGGTAGCAGTTATCATTCCTATGTTGGCACAAGCAGCAGAGGCGGCGATGGCGGTAATATCACGATTTCCAATGCCTTGGTATCAGGAGGAACAATAGCACTCACCAGCGGAAATGGTGGTAATGGCGGCTTCGCCACTGGCAGCTCCGGCTATGGCGGCGATGGCGGCGATGGCGGCAGCCTTTCCTTTACGGGCACGCCCGTTACGGGCACAAGCGTTTCCCTGATAAGCGGTACCAACGGTCAACGCGGCGGGGGCGGCCATGGCGGCACTGGCGGAGCTGGCGGCACTGGCGGAGCGATGGAGTTTTCGGCGGGAACCTTGACCACGGGCAGCATTTCCCTGGAAAAAAAGGATGGGAAGCTGACGTTCGAGGTCGATAATCTGGTCTGGAATGGGGAAGGTGCTTTTACGATAACAGGCAGTTTAGTGGAAGGCACGGACAGCGTTCATCTCGGCACACTGACGCTCGACGGCGGAACGGTGAACGGCAGTAATTTCACCAATCTGATGCGAGCGGATTTTTATGGTATCGATACGCAAGACATCACCCTCGGCACAGGCGGCGGGACATTTGACACCACCGACGGCGATCAGATCGTAAGCCGCAACCTCTCCGGCGACGGCGGTTTAACCAAAATCGGCACCGGGACGCTGACACTTACCGGGACGAACACCTATACGGGCAATACCACCATCAGCGCGGGCAAGTTGTCTATCGCTTCCGACGACAACATCGGAACTGGAACTAACTATATCGGAACTAATGGCACGCTGCTGCTTTCCGGCGACGGGAAGACTTACGCCAAAGGTTGGACGCTGGATGGTGCACTCAGTACCATCGAGACGACTAACGACAACACTATTTCCGGCACTCTCTCCGGCACCGGCGGTTTGACCAAAACCGGCACCGGGACGCTGACGCTCACGGGGACGAACGACTACGAAGGCGGTACCACCATCAGCGCGGGGACGTTATCCATCGGTTCGGATGATAACATCGGAAATGGAACCAACACCATCAAAGACGGTGCCACACTGCTGCTTTCCGGCGACGGGGAGACTTACGCCAAGAATTGGACGCTGGATGGTGCACTCAGTACCATCGAGACGACCAACGACAACACTATTTCCGGCACTCTCTCCGGCGACGGTGGTTTGACCAAAACCGGCACCGGGACGCTGACGCTTACCGGGACGAACGATTACGAAGGCGGTACCACCATCAGCGCCGGGACGTTGCAAATCGGCAACGGCGGCACGACGGGGAGTATCACGGGCGACATTACCAACAATGCTGCGTTGGTTTTCAACCGTTCGGATGACGTGACGTACAGCGATGATATTTCCGGCTCTGGTAGCCTGACCAAAATGGGCGACAACACACTGACGCTCACCGGGACGAACGACTACGCTGGCGGAACCACCATTAGTGCCGGCACGCTGCAAATCGGCAACGGCGGTACGGAGGGGAGTATCACGGGCGACATTACCAACAATGCTGCGTTGGTTTTCAACCGTTCGGATGACGTGACGTACAGCGATGATATTTCCGGCTCTGGTAGCCTGACCAAAATGGGCGACAACACACTGACGCTCACCGGGACGAACGACTACGCTGGCGGAACCACCATCAGCGCCGGGACGTTGCAAATCGGCAACGGCAGCACGGAGGGGAGTATCATGGGCGACATTACCAACAATGCGGCGTTGGTTTTCAACCGTTCGGATGAACTGACGTACGACGGCGATATTTCCGGCTCTGGCAGCCTGACCAAAACCGGCACCGGGACGCTGACACTCACCGGGGAAAACGCCTACGCTGGCGGAACCACCATTTCCAATGGCACGTTGGTTCTCGATGGCACGACGGCTAATGTTGGCGACACCACCATTTCCAACGTCGGTACGCTGAAAATCGGAGACGGGAAGGCGTTGAATCTCCAGAACGCCACGCTGACGTTTGAGGTGGACGGTTCCCGCGACGAAAACAAGGCGTACATCGACGCAACGAATGCAAATGCCGTCACGATCAACAACGTGGAAACTACCGTGACCCTGAAAAACGGCTACACACCCGAAAATGGGGATAAATTTCTGCTCGTGGACGCGAATTCGGGCGATTTGGCTGCTCTCGAAGATCAGGATATCGAACAGAACAACCTCTGGTCTGTGAGAATGTATCGGAATGACGCAAACTCGCAATACTGGTTCTCCGCCACGAAATACGACCCCGCGTCGCGTTTTGGCAACGGGCCGGCAGCGCAAACCCTGTTCGGCGAGGATTTTTACAAAAACACCCTCACCGACGAACAGCTTCGCGGAAAAATCAACGGTGCGACCGGTGAGATTTTCGCTTCGGCCGCCCATGTGCAGACGCAACGGATGACGTATTTAAGCCAAATGCTCACGAACCGAACGCGGAATTTGCAGACGTGCGGATGCGACGCCGGACGGCCGAATTTCTGGTTCTCCAGCTACGGACTGGGCGGAAACGCACAATCGCACGACAATTTCGTCGGCTACGATTACAACACCTGGGGGATGATGATCGGTGCGGAATTGGTTCGCGACGATCTGATGCGGCTCGGTTTCTTCTACGGCTACGGACAGTCGGAAACGGAATCGCTGCAGTCGGAACTCAACTCCAACGACCATACGTTCGGAGCGTACCTCCAGTGGGAAAATCCCTACCTCGGCGGGTATTCGCTTGCCATGGGTTCGTTCTCGTTCAGCGATAACGAAGGTGCCCGGTGGTACGACAATGAAGCGTTCCAGAACACCTACGATTCGTGGATGGGGCTTGCGTACTACGAAAAAGGTTGGGAAACCACCGGCGGTCTGCTCGGTGTGCTGAACCCCTATATCTCGCTGCAATACATGCGTTACGACGCCGACAATTTCAACGATTCTGTCCTGACGGTTAACGGCAACACGTACGACAGTTTCCGCACGGCATTGGGCTTCCGTTTGACCAAAGACCTTGGCGTTCTATGCCTGACCAGTGGTTTGGCATGGCGGCACGAGTGGCTTGACGAGAACGCGTCGTTCACCGCTGCTACGGAGCGCGGCACTGCTGCGGTTTTCGGTAATGGTACGGGCCGTGACTGGGCGGAGTTGAATCTTGGTTTGCAGTATGCTTTTGGTAATTTCACACTTTCCGGCGATTATTACCTTTTCGCTAATGGTGATAATACCCTTCATGCGGGTATGGGAACCCTGACGTGGAAATATTGAAATAATGTAAAAGAAAAAGAAAAAAATATTTAGCGAACGAAGTGAGCGCACTGAAAAGTTTTGGGAGGAGGGGTTTGGGGAGGAACCTCTTTTTCAAAAGGGTTCCTTCCCAAAGGCTGGAAGCGCGATAGTTAGAACTACCGAACTTCCAACCTTTTGAGAGGAAACATTTTTGAAAAATTGTTTCCTCTCAAACTCT
>JAUNBJ010000108.1 GCA_030535245.1 Planctomycetia bacterium
TTCACGGCTCATGGTGGAATCGTCGTTAGGGCAAGGGAGGCCAGAAGCGAAAGCGACTGCCTCCCGGAGATGTTGCAACCGGCGGCAGCCGTAATGTGCCGCCCCGCACCCGGGGCAGGGAGTATTTTGAGAAAAATAAGAAAAAATTGGGTAATTTTCTCTGGAAAGCTACTATATTTAGTTTAGACAGAGGATTTTTGCTTGGCGACAAGTGGAGATTAATGGAAAGGGTTTTAGTGGGGAACGACGGTTCATGCAAGACGATTTTTTTTGCCGAGCGTTCGGTAGCGTTTTGTTTATCCGTTTTCCCGAAAGGAGTTGTGTTTTATGAAAAAGTATTTGGGAGCGTTGGTGATGGGCTTGCTTTTGGTGGTGTTTACGGGGTGTGACCGTGGTGCGGCCAAGCAGGAATCCACGGAGACGGGATATTCAAAGACGGAGGAAGGGAAGCCGGTGGTATTTGACGAGGATCCGGAACAGAAGCAGGAAGGGATTGTCGTGGAGAAGTTTGATCCGAAGCAGGAGCAGGAGCCGGAGCAAAAGCAGTCTCAGAAGCAGCAGTTTCAGAAGTAAGGTGGGGTGGAAGCGATGAAAAAGCCATTGATCATGGACGCGGCAGGTATTTTTCCCGACTGGTTGCGGAGTCATCCAGACTTGCAGCCGTGGGAGAGGGGGAGAGAACGTCTGGAGGAGCAAACGGGGTTTTTCATCGAGTTTTACGTTCCCTCCTTTTACGATACGCACCGGGGAAGTCGGCCTTTTCGTGAGGGGTCGCAGCTTTGCGAGAGGTTGCTTTCCTGCTGGGTTTATCATTGGAAACGTGGGGGGGTGCAATGGGATTTTGGGGAAAGTCTGGAATATCTCCGCAATCGCCTGCCATTTTGTCCGTTGCGGGATATTGTTTTTTCCGAGGCGATTTACGATCGTCAGAATCTTGCGGCGAGATGTTTTCAGGAGCAGATAGCGCCGTATTTGAAGTCGCTGGGGGAGCGTCTCCTTCGCATTTTGAGGTTCACGAACGACGTGGATTCGGTCTGGGAGAACACGTTTTGGGTCTTTTTACTGGAGGAGCCGGAGGGGAGATCGAGCGTTCTTCTTCGTTATATGGGGTTGGTTCCGATACAGAACTGGCTGGCGATTGTTTTCACGAATCATGTCAACAATCAGTGGAGGAAGCGGATGGCTCAATGTAAGGAGACGCCGATGAAGGATTTTTCAACGCGGGCGTCGAGTTCGCGTACAACGGAGGTGGAGGAGGTGTGGATCCAGGGGTTTATCGACTTTTTGCGGGAGCAATTGCAACGGGAGATTGCCCAATTAGACGCGGAGTCACGGATGCGGCTGGAGTATACGTATGGGGAGAATCTTTCCAATCAGGAGGTAGCGGCCATCCTGCACGAGTTGCCACCCACAACGTCGCGAAGAAGGCTGGTGATTGAGGAGCGGCTTGGGGTTGCGCTTCGTACCGCGATTCAGGATTCCGAATCGTGGAGGGAATATGCGGATATTTTTAATAAAAACAGACCTTCCATGATTATGAAATGGATGTTCGGGAGGGAATAATGCAAAAGTTACCTGAGGATGTTACGCGAGAACTACGTTTGTTATTGAGGCAGGAAACCACCGCGGGGGCGGTTTGTGCGGAGGAGGAAACCTTTCATCCTGCGGGCGATGTGGTTTTTATGGAGCACTTTTTGGCCGGGGCGCTCTCGGAGGAAGTTCTGGAGGAGTATCGCCAGCACCTGGCGGAATGTCGGCGTTGTCGGGAACAGATGGTGGTTTACGCGCGGGCCGGGGTGTTGAGCGTTCCGGGCACGGAGGTTCCGAAAAGCGTTCCCGCACCGCGACGGAAAGGGCGTCGTGTGACGGTGGCGGTGGTTGCACTCACGGCGGCGACGCTGGTTTTTTGCATGATTCCGGACAGAACATCGAAGATCGTGTCGATCCCGGCTTCTCCGAAACAGTCGGTCGCCATGCTTCACCTGGAGCATCTGTTGACTCCTGAGGATCGGTTTCACGACGAGTGCATTACGTCGTTGGGGTGTCTTCCCAATGGGTTCCAGCCGGGCAAGGCGTTTCCCGAATGGGACGAAGGGCATTTTCCGAAAGTCGAGCGGGCTTTTGAGGAAGCGTTGAAGGAGGAGCCGCAAAACGAGGCGTTGCGTTTGGATTACGTTTCCTTCTTGCTTTTTCGGGAGCAGGATTTCGCGAAAGCGGAGCGGGTTCTGCGGGAGCATAGAGGGGATTCCACGCGGTTCCATCGGCTGGCGGGGTTGCTGGCGTTTATGAGGAACGATTATGACGCCGCCACGGGACATTTTTCAACGGTTTGGGTACGAGACGCCGATAAACCCAACTATGGGGATTGCATTAACCTGGCCGCGTCGCTTTTGAACGTCGGGGAGCAGGAAAAGGCTTGCGAGTTGTACCGCAAAGCGGTTTCCATGACCGACGACCCCACACAAAAAAAACAACTGGAGTACATCTTGAAAAACATACGTGAAAGAGGAGAGCCATGAAAAAATTAGGTTCGGTGTTTCTGTTGATTGCGATTCCCTGCCTGGTTTTGGCAGAGGAAGCGATTCGGACGTGGAAATCGAAGACGGGAGAAACGATCATCGAGGCGAAATGGGATTCCGAGAAGGATTCCGAGAAGGATTCCGATCCTGAGACGGTGTTTTTCCTCAAAAACGGGAAGCGATACAAGATTCCGTTGAAAAACCTGTCGAAAGAGGATCGGAAATACGTCACTGACGGACGGGCGAAAAAGGCGCAGCGGTCGGGCAAGTTCGGGCTGGAGGAAGTGACGGACGAAAAGCCAAAAAATCCGTTCGAAATGCGGAAGGCGAGGAAGTTCGCGTTGCTCGTCGGCGTGACGGATTACGCCGAGATGAGCGGGTTGGCGTGTTGTGCGAAAGATATTCATGCGATTCGCGAACAGCTAATCAAACTAGGATTCAAAGAAAACGATATTTATATGCTGGAATCGGGGAAGGCGATGAAGGATTTGCCGTCGAGGAGGAATATTCTCGAACGGCTCGACTTGGTTCTTGGGCAGGTGAAGGTGGGGGATATGGTTTTCTTCGCGTTTGCGGGGCACGGTGCCGAGACGGGGAAGGAGCAGTATATTTGCCCGGCGGAAACGGAGCTTGACAATCTGTCCGAAACGGCGGTTCCGATTCCGTTGATTTTGGAGAAGCTGGACGCGTCGGACGCTCGATTCAAGTGGCTGGTCGTCGACGCGTGCCGGAACAACCCGTTCAATCGTCGAGTGCCTGGCGCGACGACGCTGCAGGGGATAGATAACCCGCCGGAAGGGGTTTTGCTCCTTCAATCGTGCGGGCAAGACGAGTACAGCCACGAAGACACCAACCTCGGGCAGGGGATTTTCACAGCCAGTTTTGTCGAGGCACTTGCCGGCAAAGCGGACTTGAACCAGGACGGGACGCTCACGCTGATGGAGGTCTGCTCCTACACGACAGAGGCGACGAATCGCCGAGCGCTCGACCTTTTCCAGAAGTACCAGCGCCCGTATCTCAATGGCGACGTCACGGATTTCGTCCTCACCGAAGACCTGAACCGCCCCAAAGCGATTGCACATTTCGACGCGGCCCGCAAACTGCGTCGTGAAAAGAAATACGACGAAGCAAAAGTGGAAATCGACAAGGCGTTGGATTTGTATGATAAGGATCAGGATTATCTGGACGAACGGGGCATTATCGATGGCTATCTTGACGCGATAGCCAAACAGAAAGAGTTGGAGCGAAAAGCCCTCGAAGAGGCCGAAGCCCGCAAAAAAGCGGAGGAGGAGGCAAAACGTCTGGCAAGTATCCCGCGTCCTGTACCGGGCAGCACTCCGCAGATATTACCCACTTCGGATGGCCGCACGGCTGGGGAACGGATGGTGAAAACCATCAACGGCGTGGAATACGCCTTCCGCTGGTGTCCGGCAGGGAGTTTCATGATGGGGAGTCCGTCGTCGGAAACGGGTCGAGATGACGACGAGACGCAACACCGCGTAACGCTCACGAAGGGTTTCTGGATGTTGGAAACGGAAGTGACGCAGGCGATGTGGGAGAGTGTGATGGGGGATAATCCGAGTAATTTCAAGGGTAGTGATCTTCCGGTCGAAAAGGTGAGTTGGGACGACTGTCAGGAGTTCTGCCAGAAGTTACGTTCTCAGGGGCTGAACGTCCAACTTCCTACGGAGGCGCAGTGGGAGTATGCGTGTCGGGCGGGGACAACGACAGCATTAAACAACGGCAAGAATTTAACGGATGAAGAATACAATTGTGCCCATCTCAATGAAGTGGCGTGGTATGATTGGCAAAATGAAAACATGACGACCCACGTAGTGGGTCAGAAGAAGCCGAATGCGTGGGGTCTATACGACATGCACGGGAATGTGTGGGAGTGGTGTGCAGATTGGAAAGGTGACTATCCGAGTTATTCCGTAACCGACCCAACGGGGCCTGCATCTGGCTCGTACCGAGTGAATCGTGGCGGTTGCTGGGTCAGCAGCGCGAAGTACTGCCGTTCGGCGAATCGGGACAGCAATACGCCGACGGATCGGTACAGCGACCTCGGCTTCCGCCCTGTCCTTGTGCCTTAGTTCAATCGGTTTGAGCTATCGCGGAGGCGGTCGAACGAACGCGAGGGGGCGAAGGCGGAGCCGCCCAAATTCCCCTCTTTCAGAGGGGTGGCAGCCGAAGGCTGACGGGGTGTTTCGGAACGGGAAAGCGTTTCCCACTTCAAACTACCCCCCGCCCTACGGGCGTACCCCTTCAGAGAAGGGGAATTACAAAACAATTTTTAATTCATCACAACACGAAGGAGGAAACTATGAAGAAGATTCTTGGATTGTCCGTTTTTCTGCTGACGCTCGGCGTTTGGTCGCTGACAAGCGGGGCGGAGGTGGGCGAAAAGGTGGAAGTCAACATGCAGGTGCTGCTTATCAGCATTGAAAACTACGAACTTGCACCGTTGAAGTACGCTAAAAACGACATTGAAAAGCTTTCGTCGCTCTTCCAGACCCGGTTTGGAGCGACGTCGCGTGCCGTCATCGATCGCCCCAATGCAGGGAAAGATTATAAAAAAGCCATGGAAAAAGTCCTTTCCGAATGGTGCAAGAGCCTCAAGGAAAAGGACACGTGCATTCTCTATCTGGCGGGGCATGGCGTCGTTGGGCCGGACGAACGGCTTTATTTGCCCATGGTCGATTTCAACCGTAGAAACTTCGACACCGCCGCCATTCCGATGGCGTGGATTCGCGAACAGCTTGCCCAAGCGAAAGGGAAGTGCAAACTGATCCTGCTGGACACCTGTTTTGCCGGGACGGGGAAAAGTCTCGACGATTTCGCGATCTCCAACTCCGAGCAAATGGCCAAGACGTTCGAAACACTCCCCAAAGTCGCCACCCTGGCAAGCAGCCGAGCCGACCAGAAAAGCTGGCTCTGGCAGGAACGGAAGCACTCCCTCTACACCTTCTGGCTCATCGAGGGGTTCCGCGGAAATGCCGACCTGAACAACGATTTGACACTCGATGTGGACGAGCTTTTCAACTACCTGGAGGAGAATATCGCCTGGGTTTCTGAAAGTGATCCGATGATGGAACCACAGAACCCGCTCCTGCTCAACGATTCGCAAATCAAGGAAACGTTCCGCCTTCCGCTTCTGGCTGCCACCAGTAAAGAAACGCTGGAAAATGCCGCCAGCCTGATCGATTTGTATCTGCGTCGTCTCCCCAAGGGGATGGTCATGGTGCCGGAATTCAGCACCGGCCCGATGGGGGAAGATCCGGTCATTCAGGACGACTACGGCACCCTTCCACGCGTATTTGCCGCCCTACTGCAACGCCAATTGAGTACCCTCTCCTCGTCGCGTCATACGCAAGTTTACAAAGTCCTTAATTCCAACGCCGCCCGACAGGTGCTTCAGGAAAATCATCTCACGCCAAACGACCTGGGAGCTGGCAAGACCACCAACCTTCAGTCCAATGGACGCCCCATTCGGTATTTTGTCCTTGGTCGCCTTTACTATGCCCCGAATCAAGTCGGCATGATGGAACTGGAAATCACCCTGGAAGATGCTCTGGAACAGAATACCGTCGCTACGTTCCACTCGAAAATCCAACTGAACAGCAGCGAACTTGGCGACCTGGGGAAAAGCGGCTCCCTTCCTCGTCGTAATAACCCACATCGGGAGAATGAATACGTCGTTACCGATGGCGGCCTGGTCGATCCCAATGCTGCGGTCACTCTTGCTCAGCTGATCGTGGCTTCCGAAAAAGTAAACCCGATGATGAATGGCGAACTCCCCTTCAAAGTGGAAATTTACGTCCGCAAAGCCGGCTCCAGCGAGGAACTCACGCTCCGAGCCGGAAAAGTCGTCGGGAATGAGTATTACCTCCCCCTGGACAAAGGCGAAGAGTACCAAATCTGGGTCCGTAACCACAGCAATCAGCTGCAATTCATCCGCGTTTTGGTCGATGGGATGAACACCCTCTCCCAATCCATGCAGGCCTACTCGAAGGGCATGGAAGTCGTCGCGTCCAAAAAACCCAAATCGGAACTGGCCCCGATCGTGAACCTGGAAGATGCCCGCGCCTGGGTGACTGAACCGGAACAGGTGCTGCAACTCGAAGGTTTCTACGACGTGAATAACCAAACCCCCAAAGATAGCGGCCTGTATCGCTTTGAACTGGGCGACGCCGACGAATCCCTCGGTGCCCGAAAATCCTACACGGAAAAACTCGGTCGGATCACCATCGGTATCTACCAGGGCGTTCAACCCGCCGTCCGCCGCAGCGCTACCGTCGCCACCAAAACCCAGGCACGTGAGCAAAAAGAAGTGAAAATTTACGCAGGCAAACTCATCCCTGCCGAACATCCAACCGTGATTTATAACCTGCGCTACGTTTCGCAAGAGGAGTTTGATAAGTTGTAAATCCTCCCACTTCACCAACGACAGGACAAGAAAACAACCCACAACAAGGAACAACGCCATGAAAACGAAGACATTCGGAACCCTACTTCTCCTCCCCCTTCTCCTTGCCCTCGCCGCACAGGCAGAAGAATCCCCCCGCACGTGGAAATCCGCGTCCGGCACCGTCATCCTCGAAAATGCCGTCTGGGATAACCAAAATGACCCCGATCCCAATACGGTTTATTTTCTCAAAGATGGACAAAGGTATAAACTTGCGTTCAATCAACTCTCCGCCCAGGACCAGAAATACGTGACCGATGGGAGGATGGTGAAAAGTGGGGCGGGCAGCGCAAGCGGGGATATTCCGCAACTCACGCCGGTGATTCAAAGCGGGCATTGGAACAGAATAAAAGGTATTCGATTTTTGGAAGGTGGTAAGTATATTCTTGCCAGTGGAGGCAAACCGATTCTTTGGGATGTGCAGTCAGAAATGCAACTTCGTTCCTATGGCGAAAAATTTGATCTCTACGGAATATCCCAAGACGGTCAGCACTGTTTTGGACTCGAGTATAATGATTTTATACGTACTCAAATATATACAGGGAAACAAATTATCAAAAAAGATATGTTTGATGACGATCGGTATGAAGATGATGAAGCAGCATTTGATTTGGCTGGAGAGAAATTACTGTTAAGAGAGTATGATAGAGATAAGTCGATAAAGAATTTACCACGGGCAGCATTATTTGATACAAAAGAAGGAACATTACTACGTACTTTTACTACAAGTGATGATATTTATAAGATAGCACTACACCCAGAGGGGACATACGCAGCTTTTAGTACAGAGAGAAAAGGTAAAAATAGTAATGGCTGGGAAGAGAGCATACGAAAGGCCATTTCGCTGTACGATTGCAAATCTGGAAGGCGTTTATGGGAAATTTCCAGCTTTAATCCAGGTAGTCACTATATTGCGAAAATTGGCTTTACTCCAGATGGAAATAGCGTTGTTACCCTATTAAATTTTTCCCACCGTGAGTACTATTTGGTTGTCTACAGTATTCGCGCAGGTAGGGAATTGTACCGAATCAAGCTTAATGCGTCAGAATCTGAGAATAATTTTTACCAGAATTTTCACTTTTCCTCTGACATGTCGATGGTGGCAATAATCAAAGACAACTTAATTGAGGTGTATGATTTGAAGCAACGGCGGCTGAAATACACTTTGAGAGGACATATGGATAATGTATCCTCGTTGGATTTCTCTTCTGATTCAAGTTATATTATTTCAGGTAGTGCGGATCAGAACATAATTGTATGGGATTTGGAAACGGGAGAAATTGCCAAAAAAATAGGAAATAACTCTGGAAATTGGGGAGAGGTTCAAGAAATCGCTACGACTTCCGATGGAAGCAAAATTGTTGCGCTAGATAAAGAGGGAAATATAAAAATATTCTCTGGAATAGACGGTTCTCTTGAACGAAAATGGAGTGCCCATAACAGCATAGGGGCATGCGCGATTGCTATCAGTGATGATGCTGAATACATTGCAAGTGCAACTAGATATGAGTGGCGTTTATGGAATCAAAACGGAAAGAATCTGGAATCATTTACGTTAAATATCCCTAATCTTGATAGATATACAACCACGGAAGACGTATGTTTAAAGTTTTCTCCTCAAAATAATTACCTGGCGATATTCTGTTCAGAGTCATGTTCCCTTTTTAATCTTAAAACACGAAAATTGGAGTGGAAAAGTGTCGAGACAACAAAACGAGTATCTTTCCGGGATCAAATAGTTTTTGATTCCCAAGAAGAAATTTTATTAGCTTGTGATGAAGATAATATCTACTCTTGGGATATTCAGACAGGCAAAATGGAGAAAAAAATATTAGCAATGATTCCAAATCATTTTGCATTTTCTTACGATGGTAAAATATTAGTCAAACATCGTGATAACAATAAGATTGAACTATATGACACTCACACTGGAGAAATCATTAAGATTGTAGATTTTGAGAGCGAAATTAATGAATATGGTTTTTTATCCTTCACTTCAGATGGCAAGTATTTACTTGTTGAGGCAAAAAATCGTAATATTACCATGGATGACGAAATAATGGTATACAACATACAGGAGAATCAGTTCTATAAGTCTTTTAAAATACCAAGACTGGCCAAGGGGTTCATTTCTCTTGGTGATAATATTCTTACAGGATATCGCAGAAATATCCTCTCGTACAATCTGAAAACTGGTTGTCCAGTGAATATTTATTTTGACAATTTTGATTTTACTCTTAGAGATGTTACGTATTCTTCAGAATTTGATCGACTTTATGCAGTAGAAAGTGGCGTTGGGTTACTAATTCGGGATATTAAATCGGGTGAATTGCTGCAAATCATTCCGCAGACGGGTACTAGACTTGATTACTGCGTATCATCTAATCAACAATACCTTTGCGTGGTAAATGGTTTTTCAGACACTTTTTCATTCTCAGTCTGGGATGCACATGAATTGGAACCAATAAAGCAAGTATATTTTCAGTTAAAGGATAGTAAATACGCACACCTCGACGCTCAGATGATAAACGATGAAGGAGCTAAGATTGCGCTATTCTTTAGTGGAGGTTATGGAAACGAACGTAAAGAATTTCTATGTATTGTTGATTGTGAAAATGGGTCTCTCTTACAAAAGGTGGAATTGCCGACTACTCCTGACAATAACTACGTAAAAAGAAACCTTTCATGGGAATCTGACCGGGAAATAAAAATACTCCTTCATGGATACAAAAATATCGCGCCTGGTGTAAAAGATTCTAAAATGACCGTCATAACTAGTCGTGTCAATTTGCTGACAAAGCAAACAGCACAGGATATTAAAACCGTACCAATTGGAGAGGTTCTAAAAAACGAAGGAGACGTTTTTATTCAGGATGAAAAAAGAGACCTTTCTTTTTTTACTACAAATATATTTCCAAACACAAATTTGGTGTTTTCACGCCCTTGCATTATTGATGCAAGCAATAATTCGATTTTATTATTGTATTATGTGTTCAACTCCGGTCGCGACTGGCTTGTCATCACCCCCGAGGGTCTTTTTGACGGCACACCGGAGGCGAGGCGGATGGTGGCGTATCGGGTAGGGGAGACGTTGAACGTCCAGCCGGTGGAGGCGTTTTTCCAGGACTTTTACTATCCGGGGCTGTTGGGGGCGATTTGGAAGGGGGAGCGGCCGATGCCGAGTGTGAAGGTGAAGGAGCAGTTGCCGCCGGAGATTTTGGTCGTGTCACCGAAAAGTGGGGAGACGACGGAGGGGAAGGTGCGGTTTGAGGTGGTGGTGAAGGATCAGGGGGGTGGAATCCAGAAGCCGACGATTACAGTGAATGGCGTCGGTGTGGGCGTGAAGGAGAAGCCGGTCACGTCGGAGAAAGAGGTGCGGTGGTCGTTTGATTTGCCGTTGGCCAATGGGGAGAATCAGGTGGTGATTCGTTCTGCGACGGCGGACGGGCAGATTGCGTGCGAGTCGCAGCCGGTGACGCTCCATTACGCGCAGGCGTTGGAGAATCCTCCACGGTTGTTTGTGCTGACGGTGGGGGTGAGCGATTATTCTGCCGGGAGCACGTTTGACTTGCAGTGTGCGGCGGCGGACGCGCAGGCGTTGGCCGGGGCGTTTGAGACGAACGGGAAGCGATTCTACGGCGAGGAGGGCGTTTTTGTAAAAACCCTTACGGAGCAGGAGGTTACGAAGGAGAAGATTCAGAGTGCGGTTCAGGAGATTGCCGGGAAGGCGCGGCCGGAGGATGTGTTTGTCTTTTCGCTGGCCGGGCATGGTTCGACGGTGGGGCAGTTGTATTATTACTATCCGGTCGATTTTCCGTTTGAGGAGGATCACCAGCCGGTCGATTCGGTGATACGCGAGAACGGAATTGGCGGCGACATTCTCAACGACTGGATCAATTCGGTTCCGGCGATGAAGCGAATTGTGATTTACGACACGTGCCAGTCGGAGGCGGCGTTGAAGCGTAGTGCGATGGAGGAGCGTAAGGCGATGGAGCTGCTCTCCAAGATGACGGGCTGTTTCACGATTGCGGCCGCGTCGGGGAAGGAGGCGGCGCTGGAGCTTCCCGATATGGGGCATGGCGTTTTGACCTACGCGCTTCTGGGAGGACTCGGCGCGGCAGAAAGGGGGCTGTTGAAAGACCGGTCGGCAGCGTCGGACGATGGGCTGATTCGCGTTCGGGACTGGTTGGGTTTTGCTCAGGACAATGTGGGCAAACTCTCCGAGCTTTCCTTTGGGAAGGAGCAGCGAGCGATTTTCCAGGCGGGGGCGAACAACTTCCCGATTTTGAAAAAGTAGCGATGAAAAGGAGACAACAGATGAAAAAACTATGGATATTGTTGGTTTTTGCGATCCTCCCCTGCCTGATTTTCGCCGAGGAAGCGGTACGGACATGGAAGTCAAAGTCGGGGAAAACGATCATCGAGGCAAAATGGGATGCGGAGAACGACCCGGATGCGGAGACGGTGTTTTTGCTCACCGAGAAGGGACGTTATCGGTATCCGCTCCAGAAATTGAGCGAAGAAGATCAGAAATACGTCACCGACGGGCGGGCAAAAAAGGTACAACGCGGAAGTGAGGAGGAAATCGATCCCGATCTGGTACTGGTGGACGAAAAGGAGGAGAAAAAGTCCAACATGTGGCTCGACATGCTGCCGAAGGGGAAGAAATACGCGGTGCTGGTCGGCGTGACGGAGTATGCGACGATGAATAATTTGCGTTATACCGTCCGCGACGTGGAGGCGATTCGGGAACAGTTGCTCAAAATGGGGTTTGAAGATGAGAATATCCACCTCCTGACGACGAAAAACGAAAAAGTCGCCAACCATCCGATTCGTCAAAACGTTGAGCGAACGATCGCGTCGGTGCTTTCGCAGGCGAAGTTGGGGGATTTGGTCTTTTTCGCGTTTGCGGGGCATGGGGCGCAGCTCACGCGACTCTTGACTTTACTGGCCGGCGAACGTCTTTTTCGCGTTTGCGGGGCATGGGGCGCAGCTCGGCGACACGGCGTACTTTTGCACGCAGGATACCATCGATGAAGATATTTCCAACACGGCCGTTTCGATCACGAAGGTGATGGACGATTTGTCGAAATCGGAGGCTCGATTCAAGTGGATGGTGGTGGATGCGTGCCGGAACAACCCGTTTCGCCAGCGTGTGGCGGGGGTGCGATCGATCCAGAAAATCGACAATCCGCCGGAGGGGATCGCCCTTTTTCAATCATGTGCCCAGGACGAATTCAGCTATGAGGATGAGAGTGTCGAACATGGCATGTTCACGAGCAACCTTGTCAAAGCGATGCGTGGCGATGCCGACCGGAACAACGACGGCTCCCTCACGTTCCTAGTGTTGCGTCCTTCTTATAAATTGTGGCAATGTCTACGGAGGGGTGGGCGT
>JAUNBJ010000109.1 GCA_030535245.1 Planctomycetia bacterium
TTGAGAGGAAACATTTTTGAAAAATTGTTTCCTCTCAAACTCTCCTTCAAAAAACTTTCAGTGCGCTCACTACGTTCGCTATATTGTTTATTTTCTTTTTATACTATTTATAATATGGATGCAGCACTACACCTGTAATCATGGAATTTTTAAGAAATTTTACAAAAAAACTTCCCATGCTCCTTGACAAATAAATTTAATGAGAGTAAAAGGGAAAGCGGGGAACTTTCCGATTTGTCCATGAATTCCACGGAAAGTTTACCCCGCCGGGTTCCTGCGTAAGAAAGGGGAAACGATGGTTCGACGAGGATTTACGCTGGAGGTGATTCTGTCACGATACAAGGGAGGCTGGAAGCGCAGCGCCCGCCTCCCGGAGCGATCACACCCGGCGGCAGCCGTAATGTGCAGGCCGCACCCGGCCTTTACGCTGGTGGGGATGCTGTCACGATACAAGGGAGGCTGGAAGCGCAGCGCCCGCCTCCTGGAGCGATCACACCCGGCGGCAGGGAGGCCAGAAGCGCTAGCGCCTGCCTCCCGGAGATGTTGCAACCGGCGGCAGCCGTTGTGTGCCGCCCCGCACCCGGGGCCGGCCTTTACGCTGGTGGAGTTGCTGGTGGTGATTGCGATTATCGGCATGTTGGTGGGGTTGTTACTCCCTGCCGTCCAACAGGCACGGGAAGCGGCACGGGTCATGCAGTGCAACAATAATCTGCGGCAGATGGCGCTGGCCGCGCTGAATCACGAAGCGACGACCCGAGCCTTTCCATCGGCGGGGTGGATTCATCGCTGGGAGCCAGACCCCGATTTTGGTTTGGGGGAAAAGCAGCCTGGTTCCTGGATGTATTCCATCCTACCCTTCCTCGAACAGCAGGCACTTTGGGGACTTGGGCTGGATAGCAACATGAAAATTGACACGGCGATCAAGACCGCCAATGTAACGCGTGCGCAGACCCCCGTTTCCGTCTTTTACTGCCCCTCCCGACGGCCATGCAGGACGTACCATGGGGGTGTCGGTGGCAATAATTGCAACGGTATCAACAATATCTGCGCCAAAACCGAATACAACGCGTGCGTTGGCGATGGCTACAGTCCCGTTTCCTCCACCATCACGACGTATGAGGAGGCCCTGGCGGTCAACATCACGTCTGGCAAAACCGCGATCACCTATCCGAAAAGTACGACCCAGATGGGGGAAATCCGTGACGGAACCTCCAACACGTTCCTCTACGGAGAGAAGTATCTTTGTCGGGACAAGTACGAGGTTGCGTCGAACAGTTCTGCTGCGAATGGCGATAACCAAACCTGTTGGGCGGGGCCTGATAACGACAGTCTGCGTCTCACGAAATACGACGCGGCAGGCACCTATCGCCCGCTTCAGGACAGGGATCAGTACAACTCCGGATCGGTTTTCGGAAGTGCGCATTCCGGAGCCTTCGGGATGTGCATGGCCGACGGCTCCACGCACCGGATTAACTACTCCATCGACCTGGAAATCTACAGCTACCTCGGCAAAAAAGCGGATGGCAAGGTGGCACTGCTGCCGTAATGGGCAAGCCCCTGACGTGTGAGGGGCTTGGATCGAATATTCCATATTTCACCCAAATCCGGGTGCTGTATCGCATCCGGGAACGGGGCAGGGCTTGACGTTGCGTCGTCCATTCTTTATACTACTTTAAGAATCAACCCATAAAGGAGCCAAAAAATGAA
This sequence comes from Planctomycetia bacterium, assembly GCA_030535245.1. Taxonomy (GTDB): domain Bacteria; phylum Planctomycetota; class Planctomycetia; order Pirellulales; family Thermoguttaceae; genus RGIG3701. Next base: position 1,708 of record JAUNBJ010000109.1, read on the forward strand.
ATACGCAGTCAATACGCTGCTGTGGAGCGATACCCTGGACGAACGCATGCTTCCGGTCATGGAACAACTGAAAGAAATCGGATACGATGCCATTGAGTTTCCACTGTTCGCCCCCGATTTGGAGAAGTGCCACATGCTGGGGGAAGTGGCGGGAAAACTCGGTTTGAGCGTGACAACCTGCACCTGTCGCGACCCGGACGATAACCCGGCGTCGTCCGACCCGGACGTTCGGCGTCGTGGAATCGAAAATAATAAACGGATGATCGACTGCTCCGCCGCTTTGGGGAGCAGCCTGCTGATCGGGCCGTACCATGCCGCATCGGGAGTTTTCACCGGAAAGCCGGTTCAGCCAGACGAGTGGAAGAAAACCGCCGCCGCCATGCGTGAGGTTGCCCAATATGCCGCAAGCCGTGGCATTCGGATGGCGTTGGAGTGCGTCAACCGGTTTGAAACGTACTTCTGCACCACCATAGAGGAGGGGTTGCGGTTCCTCGACGAAATCGACTGCCCGAACTACGGGATCATGTTCGACACGTTCCACGCCAACATCGAGGAAAAAAGCCTTGCCGCAGCCATCCGTCTGGCAGCCAATTCGGGTAAACTGTACCACGTTCATATTTCCGAGAACGACCGCAGCACGCCCGGTGCCGGAAACGTGAATTGGTCGGAAGTGTTCGCGACGCTCCAAGAGGTGAAATACGACGGCACGCTCTGCATCGAGGCGTTTGGTTCCGCGCTGCCCAAGCTGGCCGCCGTGACCAAAATTTGGAGGAAAATGTTTGCCGACGAAACGCAGCTTGTAACCGACGGACTGCGATTCATGCGGGAATCGATGAAATGATCCGGGATTATCGCCGTCGCGTGCTTTGCAAAACCGCCTGCACTTCGTTGGGGAGCGGTTTTTTGGAGTTCAGATAGACCAGTTGCAGGTCCCATTGAATGTCGCGGGCACTTTTCAACTCGATCTGCCCGGTGGTGAGGTGGATCTGATAAACGCAGAGCGATTTTTTTTGCGGGTCGATGACGGTGATTTGCTGGTAGCGTCCTTCAGGGCCGTCCATGGTTTCGGTGAATGCGATGATGCTGTTTCGGTTGTCGCCCATGTCGCCGCGGGGGAGGTCTTCGGGAAGCGTCTTGAGGGCCGGGGCCTCCGGGGATGTCGGAATCTGGGGAGCCGGTTCGGTGAACGTGACGGGGGTTGCCCGTTGCGGTGCGGGCCGCGCGTTGCGGGATTCGTCGGGAAGAAGCCCTGGTTCCCGCGATACAGATTCCTGAGACGGTTTGTCCTGAGCCAGCGACGTGTCCTGGGCCAAAAGCTCGCCGATGGTCGGTTCCGACACGATTTCCGGGTTTCCGGGAATGGGGTATCCCGCGTAGGTTCCCATGGACTGAGACCATCCAAACAACGGAATCGACAGGAACAGAACGGCAAAGCAACAGGTTTTCATGTTATCCTCAAACCGAATTTTTTCGGGGACTGATGTTTTCAAATACACCGTAGTGTAACGGATTTTACCATTTTTCACAAGAGCGATTTGGGGCGTTTTTTAGAACTCCCCGGAATTCCTCGAAGCTGTCACGGAGTTGAACCATGGAAACCTTCGGGCGTCTGGTGGGGTTGCACCTGCATTACGGAATTCCCCTTGTCGGAAAGCTGTTTCTTCTGGTGGGGAGCCTGTTTCTGGCGATAATCACCATCCTTTGGCCGGAACTTTCCTCTCCGGGGGATCGCCCGTTTCGGCTTTTCTTTGTCGCTCTTTCAGGAATGGCGATGGGGATAGGGGCGATGATGATTCTGGTGTCGTGGTTCCTGAAAAGACCGGAAATCCCCGATGATCTGCGGCCCACCGTCGGCACCCTGACCTCCCTGTTCCGATGGGCGACGCTCCTGCCGTTGGGAATCCTCGTCCCATCCTTTTTCATGCTCCTGACGGCGGTGGTGCTGCTGATGGATTATCGGGATTATCTGCCATGGAAACCGATCGATTCTCCGGCGATCGTCTGTTCCTGCGAGCCAACCGGTATCGTTTCTGAAGATAACGTTTCCGGGGATAAGGAATGGTGGCGATACACCTTTACCGTCACGAATGCCCAGGGGGAGGAAATTACCGGAACGTCGTTTTCATCGGAGGTTTTTGAACGTACCGTTCCGGTGGAACAATGCGGACGCCATTATCGCATTCAGGGAGGAACGCTTGGGGTGCTTGCAGGTTCCGCCGGAAAGATTTTTCTTCTTTTGCTGTTCTTTTACGCTTTTTTAGCGGTCTGGTGCCTGCGTGGTTTTAGGCGTTTGGGGCGTTTTTCCAGAGAACTCCAGGAACCCTCGACGAGCCACTGAATTGCGTAGTTGGCAATCGTCAGGCCAAAAATGCCGGTCAGCGTCGGGAGGCTGCCAAGCGTGTGGCGGGGGCGGCCACGACGGGTGGGGTCGGCTTTTTCTTCCTCACCCAAACACCGATGGCGAACGTCGGCGATATTCTCCGTCGAGTAAACGCAGGTAAAGTCCAGCGAAATCCCACGTCGTCGCATGAATTTTCGGAGCATTTTGGCCAGCGGGTCGCCCTTGACATCCTCCAACTTCCCCAGGACGATTTGCGACGGGTCGGTACGCAGCGCAGCACCCATGCTGGAAAGGGCGGGAATCCCCCGATCCCGCAACGTTTTCATCAGCTCGATTTTCGGGTTCAACGCGTCGATGGCGTCGATGGCGAAATCGGGCGAGAAACCGTCGAACAGTGCGTTCATCGTGTCGGCGTCAACGAACAGGTTTCGGGGCTGCACGTCGCAATCGGGATGGATGTCCCGCACACGGGCGGCGGCGACGTCGCATTTGAGTTGGCCGAGCGTGCTGTCCAACGCATAAAGCTGGCGGTTGATGTTGGTCGCCTGAACCGTGTCGAAATCGACCAGTCGCAGGTGCCCGATTCCCGCCCGTGCCAGCCCTTCCACGGCATAGCTTCCCACAGCCCCCAGCCCCACCACCAGCACGCGGGCCTTGCGGAGTTTTTCAAATTTTTCATTCCCCAAAAACAACTGGGTTCGAGCAAATCGGTCGTCACTCATGGTCGGTTCATTCGGGTGTAGATCATGATTTCCAACATGCACGCCGCACCGCCGGAAAGGTTGGAAAAATCGTGTCCCGGCGTCTGGAGCGTTTGTCCCAACGCGTGCCACCGCTCGTCGGAAAAGACCCAACGACGATCTACGACCGTGCCGTCCTCCATGGCATGATAGATATGTTCCAAAAACGCCTGCCGCGACAGGTTTCGGATCTCGGCACACTGATCGGGAGAAAAGCCCTGGCGAACCAGCTCTATCGTCCAGAAATAATCCTTGCCGTTGGAGGTGAGTTGCCGAAACGACCAGGCGGGCGGGGCAGGGCCTGTTACTGCCGGTTCCTGCCGCAAACGCTCCGGCTTTTCGGACGTTTCCGAAACGTAGTCTCCCGTTCGCACGCCCAGCTGGAGCAACACCATACGCGGAAACGCCGGCACGCTTTCGAGCGACGCGACCCCCTTCATCACGGCCACCCCTTTGTCCGTCAGCACCAGCACAGGACGTGGGAAGCCCGCGTGGATGTTTTCCTGCCGAATCAGTCCCATGGCCATGAGCGATTCGATCATCACCAGCACATCTTTCCGGAAGAATGTTTTCAGCCGTCCGAACGTCACCAGCGTATCCAACTGAAGCTGATGGATTCGCGGAATGTCGGAGCCGCACAGCACCTGCGCAAGCAACGTTTTCCCGCAGGAAAAATTCCGCTCCATCGTGATTCGGGCCAGACCACTTAAAATAATCCGCGTCACTTCCACCACTTTGGGCGGTACGGGAGCGGACGCCGTTTCCGGAACCTCCACACGCACCTCTGGGCTTGCGGTCGCGGCAGGGCCGGAACGCATTTTCCCCCGCTGCCGACAGTTGTCGCAATACCCGCAATCCTGCCGATTCTCCTCGCCGAAATACGCCTGGATCATCTTCTGCCGGCAGTCGTTCTGCATGGCGAAATTGCACACCGCGTCAAGCCGCCGATACTCGGCTTCCTTCCGCTGCTCCAAAAGCTGGAAATCGATCTCCAGATCGTTAAAACGTGGGAACTGGGGGGGAGCGTTCGCGTCGTCCAAATCACGGGGGATCATCCGAATCGCCCGGCCCCGGAACGGAGGCACGAACGTGAAAAACGGAAACCGATTCAGCTCCCGCAACGCGTTGGTGACGGACGCCGCTTTCAGGTCGGTTCGCTGAAGAAAATCCTCGATCGTGCAAAGCACAACGTCGCCGTAGCGTGCGTCCACAATTTCCTTGACGGCATTCCAGACCGCACGTCGCGTTTTGGCATTGGTGGGAAGGAAACCATTCGTTTTCGGCGCATTCGCTTCCAGCCGCAGCGTGATGTAATTCTCCGACGCGTTTAGCCGCTCCAGCACGCCTGCGCTTTCCAGCAGCTTTTCACACGCCCCGACCGTCTCCGCTCCGCCGTTTTTGATCTCCAGTTCCTCGCGGATTTCCTGCTGCGTCTTTTCCACCACCCGGCCCGGCTGGGCGATCAGGTACTGGTAAACCTGCCGCACCGTTTCCCGCGACGGATACGCCCCCTCAATGAAAAACTCCTGCGTCCGTCGGTCGCCATAATTGTAAAGCAAAAGACAGTGCGACGATTTCCCGTCCCGCCCCGCGCGGCCCGCCTCCTGATAATACGCCTCCAACGACCCCGGAAGATTGTAATGCACCACAAACCGCACGTCCGCCTTGTCCACCCCCATCCCAAACGCCGTGGTCGCCACGACGATCTCCGCCGTGTTGTCCTGCATGAACGCGTCCTGAACCGATTTGCGATCCTCCGGATTCATCCCCGCATGGTAGGCCACAACACGACGCTTCTGCAACGCCTCGTTCAGGAAAGCGGTCACTTCCTCCGTCCGTTTTCGTGACGACGTATAGACGATCCCCGAACCGGGATGCCGTTCCAGAAAATCCAGCAACGCCTCACGTTTGCTGGCGTCGCCCCCCACCTGTTCCACCTCGTAATACAGGTTGGGCCGCGCAAACCCCCGAATGAACAGCGCCGGTTCCCGCATGTCCAAAAGATCGAGAATATCCCGTCGCACCTCGTCCGTCGCCGTAGCAGTCAACGCAATGACCGGCGGATTCCCAATCTGCTTGCGAAAATACCCCAATCTCGCGTAGTCCGGGCGAAAATCGTGCCCCCATTGACTGACGCAGTGTGCCTCGTCGATCGCCAAAAGCCGAATACCCGCGTCCGAAACCGACCGTAGAAAACGTGGGTCGCGAAACCGCTCCGGAACCACGTACATCAGCCGAAATTCCCCCCTTTTCATCCGCTCCATCCGCTCCATCTGCTCGGACGACGAAAGCGCACTGTTGATGAACGAAACCGGAATGTTCCGCGATTCCAGATAATCCACCTGATCCTTCATCAACGCAATCAGCGGCGAAACCACCAGCGTCGTTCCCTCGCCAACCAGGGCCGGAAGCTGATAGCAAAGACTCTTTCCGCCCCCCGTCGGCATCACGCACAGCGTGTCGCGTCCTGAAAGCACGGTTTGAATGATCTCCTCCTGCCCCGGTCGAAACCCGTCCAGCTGAAAAAGTTTCAGGTATTCCTTCAGGTTGACGTCGCTCATTCCTTTACTTCCACTCCATACATGCCACGAACGTGTCGGTAAAATCGGGTTCCTGCGACAGGTCAAAACAGGTAGTTCCCGCCGCAATTCCAAAACTCGTACGCCACAACGCTTCCCGATTGAGCGCCAAAATCGCCCCGCAAAGCGACGTGTTTCCAAGGAAAGCGATCCTCTCCGCAGGAACCTCCACAGGAAGCAATCCGACACGCTGGGCGTTGCGGATATTCAGCGAGCGACCCAATCCCCCCGCGACCGCCAACATCCGCAAATCTTCCGGACGACGCCCCCCTTTTTTCAGCAAAATCTGAATCCCCGCCCGAATGGCCCCGATGGCCAACTGCAACTGCCGAACGTCCGCCTGCGTCAGGGAAATCCCCTCGCACAGCTCCCACGGCTTTCCCCCCACCAACCGCCCGTCCGGTGTAAGGTCTCCCCCATCCAGCAACAGGGCCAGCAGATCGATCAGCCCGGAACCGCAAATCCCAACCGGTCGGGGAACGTCGCCAAGGGTGTGAAAACGAAACTCGGATGCCGCAGAATCGAACGTCACCGATTCAATCGCCCCGAACCCCGCCCGCATTCCGCACGAAATCTCCGCCCCCTCAAGCGCCGGTCCCGCCGCCGCCGCACATGCCAACCGCGCACTGTCCAACGTCAGCACCATTTCCCCATTCGTGCCCAAATCCAGAAACAACGTGTCCGCCCCCGGTCGCGCCGCCAAAAGCCCCGCCGTAATGTCCCCGCCGACAAATCCCCCCATCACCGGGAACAGCCGCACCCGCATTCCCGGAAACAACGCCTCCGTTTCCGTCTGGAAGTCCGTCGATGGCAAAAACGGGATTCCAGAAAGGGATTCCAGATTCAGCCCCAGCAACGTTTCCTCCATCGTGGTGTTCCCCGCAAAGACCCCCCGACCGATTTCCGAAAACGCAATCCCCGCCTGCGCGCAAAGCTCCAGCGCCATTTCCTTAATCGACCGGAGCAACAACTCCTGCAAAGTTCTGGCCCCGTTCGGCTCCGTCAGAGAAAACCCGATTCGCGAAATCACATTTTGCCCGTATCGTGCCTGCGGGTTCATTCGTGAAACCGTCCCCAGAACCTGGCCCCCACGCACCAGTGCCGCCGCCAGCGTCGTCGTTCCCAAATCGACCGCCAGACCGTAATCGTCGCTCCCGTCCGCCTCGCCCAGTTCCGGGGAAAATTCCGTCAGAACCGCCAGGCATTTCTGAACCATCCCCCCCGCGACCACCGATTCCGGCAAAAGCACCGTTCCGTCCTCCTCCAGACGCGTCTGGCATGAAAGAACCTCCTTGCCGTTCCACGTTACCGCACATTTCCCGCACGTTCCGTTCCCCCCACACGGCGTGCTCCACATCTCCCCAAGAAACGCGTACAGAACCTCCGAGAGCCTTGTCCCTCGTGGTGCTTCCCGTTCCGTTTCCCACTGCGGTAAATAAATCTTCATCCTTTCAGTATAACAAATTTTTAGACTTTGCGCACCCGCCCCCCGCCAGGGTCGCACAAAATATTAGCAAGCGGCCTCGTGCTGCATCCATGTTATAAATAGTACAAAAAGAAAATAAACATTAATAATAATAGCGAACGTGCGATCACTACGTTCGCTATGTGAATAATATTTATTCGCGCTATTTACTCGAAAGCATGTCAATCACCCAGTCCATCATGGCGCTGGAAAGCTGCGTTGGCTGATTCCAACTCCACATGTTGCGAACCAGATCGACCGTAAACATCAACGTGGCAGCCAACAGCACGAAACAAAGGACCAAACTCAGAACGTTTAAAATCGAATACGGCTTCTCCGGAAGCGTCTGCTCCATAAGCGCCGCCTGCAACGCCGGATCCAACATCGGAGCGAATCCTGCCCCCGCTCCTTCCGCCGGGATTCCGCCACCATCCATCCCCATTCCGTCGTCCCCAAGCAGATCCCCCTCCGCCGTCACCGCATCCTGATTTTCGTCCAGCACGATGACCTGCGAACCGCTGTCCTCCTCGTCCTCCGAAAAATCATCGGTATTCGTCGTCAGCTTGAAGTTTTCCTCGCCCGTTCCTGAAAGACTGCCGGACAGACTCCCGGACAAACTGCCCGAAATGCTGCTTCCGAACTGAAGCATGTCGTCTTCGCCAAGCTCCAGCACCTCGCCACTGGTATCCTCGTCCAACGCGATGCCGCTGTCCGTGGCACTCATCAGCGAAATGCCGCTCCCCTCGGCCAGGTCCAGCCCACTGCCGGTGGAACTCCCGATGCCGTTGTCCTCGCCCAACACCAGATCGCCGTCGTCGCCGTCGTAGTCGGACGTCTCGATGCTCGAATCCCCAAACTGCACATCTTTGTCCAACGTGGCGTTTATGTCTGAGGAACCGCCGATCGACGAACCGGTTCCGCTGCCCTCCATGTCCAGATCGTAGTTGTCGTCATAACCGAAATTGTCGTCGTCGGCCGCATTCATCGCGGCATTCCGGTCTTTGATGAACTTGTCGACATCCTCTTCACGAAATTTCCACGCGGAACCATCTTTATAACCACGAAGCTGGCCGCTGGTGGTGGCCGCAATGACTTCGGCGTTCGTAATGCTTAATCGGACCGCTACTTCTTCTACCGCAAGATATTTATCTGCCATCACAAAATTTCCTGAAGGTTTGGGGACAACCGCACAATTCGTAACCGTTATTTCTCCAAATTATGATTCAAAAATGCTGAAATGTCAACACACTTCCTCTAATATTTCTGCTTTCCGTGAAAAAAAATCCATTTTAACAAATAAAAACATCAAAAATAGCCCAAACCATACATTCCACCCGTTTTTGAAACGGATTTCCAGGAACGCGCATTGACATTTTTCCCCGTTCTGTTAGAATCCGTAACGGAATGAGAAGGAGGAGGCAATATCATGCAAATTTGGCCAGCTATTGATCTTCGCGGCGGAAACTGTGTTCGGCTGCGACAGGGGGACTACCAGCAGGAAACCGTGTTCGGAACCGATCCGGCGGAAATGGCGAAACATTGGGTTTCGCTGGGCGGGGAGTTCCTGCATTTGGTGGACCTCGACGGAGCACGCGACGGCAAGCCGTCCAATCTGAAGGCGGTTCGTGGCATTCTTGAGGCGGTCGATGTGCCGTGCGAGTTGGGAGGGGGGATTCGCGACGAACAGACCATTCGCGAGCTGCTGGATCTGGGCCTGAGCCGGCTGGTGATCGGAACGTTGGCACTGCGGAATCCCGACTGGTTCAAGGAGATGTGTTCCCAATTTCCGGGGAAACTGGTTCTTGGAATTGACGCCAAAAACGGTTTTGTCGCGACCGACGGTTGGCTGGAAGTCAGTCAGAAAAAGGCGATTGAGCTGGCGCAGCAGTTTGCCGACGAGCCGCTGGCCGCGATCGTTTACACCGACATTGCCACCGACGGCATGATGCGGGGGGCGAACGTCCCGGCCATGCGGGAGATGAAGGAAGCGGTACGGATTCCGATCGTGGCGTCCGGCGGCGTGACCACGATGGACGACGTGCGGAAGTTGGCCGCCGCAGGGTTGGACGGCTGCATTATCGGCCGGGCGCTGTACGAGGGAACGATCGATCTGCGTGATGCCGTGGCACAATATTAATTAAAGAGCGTCATTAATTAAAGGGCGTCGCGCAAGTCGTCCAAAAGGTCGTCGATATGCTCCAACCCGACGGAAAGGCGTATCATTTCAGGGGATACTCCCGCAGTACGTTGGGCTTCGTCGGAAAGTTGGGAATGCGTGCTGCTGGCCGGGTGGATGACCAGGCTTCGGGTTTCGCCGACGTTGGCCGCCAGACGGAAAAGCGTCAGGCGATCGACCGTCTCCATGGCTGTCCGGGAATCCCCTTTCACGCCAAAAACCACCATGCCCCCCGCACCCCAGGGGAGGTATTTCTTCCCCAGCTCCTGGAATCCGGGATACCGTACCCAGGCGACACGGGGGTGATTCTGTAAAAACTCCGCGACGGCCTGTGCATTTTCGCTATGCCGGGCCATTCGCAGCGGGAGGGATTCCACCCCTTGCAGGAACGTCCATGCCGCGTCGGGACCGAGGGTTGGCCCCTGATTTCGCAGCCCCACCGTCCGCAGACGCGTGGCAAACGGCACGGCATTTTCCCCTAAATCATGCGCGAATCGCAGGCCGTGGTAGCCCCTGTCCGGCGTGTTGTAGAGCGTGAACCGAGCGTCCGTCCAGTCGAAATTCCCGGCGTCAATGACGACACCACCGATTCCGGCCCCATGCCCGCCGATCCATTTGGACAACGAGTGAATGACGATATTCGCCCCGTATGCCAGGGGTCGCAACAGGGTCGGCGGCGTGAACGTGGCATCCACCACCAACGGGAGGTGATGTTTTTGAGCGACGGCGGCGTACCGTTCCAGGTCGGCCACTTCCAACGTCGGGTTTCCTACCGTTTCGACGTAGATCGCCCGCGTTTTGTCGTTGATGGCCGCCTCCACGGCGTCGAAATCGTTGACGTTGGTAAAGCGTACCGTGATTCCCTGCTGCGGCAGGATGGCGTCGAACAGGGTGAACGTGCCGCCGTACAGGTTGTTGGCCGCGACGATTTCCTCCCCGCAGGTCGCCAGATTCGTGATGGTGAAATAGATCGCCGCCGTTCCACTGGAAAGCGTCACGGCCGCCTGACCGCCATCCAGCGCCGCCAGCCGCTTTTCCAGCACGTCGTTGGTCGGATTCATCAGCCGGGCGTAGATGTTCCCCGATTCCTTCAGGGCGAACAGCGCTGCGCAGTGCTCTGCGTTGCGGAAAGGGAACGCGGTCGTCCGAAAAATCGGTGTGTTCATGGCTTGCGTTTCCGATTGCCGCTCTTGGCCGGCCTGCACTGCCAACGTTTCCAGATGGTATTTTTTCATGATTTTTTCCTTGCGTTCCGTCCCGAAAATAAATCTTTGTAAACATAGTAAAAAGTTTTGGGAGGTGGG
>JAUNBJ010000110.1 GCA_030535245.1 Planctomycetia bacterium
CACCCCTCCGAAAACTTTTAGGCTAATGTTGTTTATTTTTTGGACACAGCACTAGCACCCTTTAAAGGATTCTTCCACGGCCACGGCGCAGGCGACGGTTGCGCCGACCATGGGGTTGTTTCCCATACCGATAAGTCCCATCATCTCGACGTGGGCCGGAACGGAGGAGGAGCCGGCAAACTGAGCGTCGGAGTGCATACGTCCCATGGTGTCGGTCATGCCGTAGGAGGCGGGGCCGGCGGCCATGTTATCGGGGTGCAGGGTACGGCCCGTGCCGCCACCGGAAGCCACGGAGAAATATTTCTTACCGTTGTCGGTACACCATTTTTTATACGTTCCGGCGACCGGGTGCTGGAAACGGGTCGGGTTGGTGGAGTTCCCGGTAATGGAAACGTCCACATCTTCCAGACGCATGACCGCAACGCCTTCGGAAACATCGTCGCAACCGTAGCAGCGGACTTTGGAACGTTCACCATCGGAGTAGGGTTTTTCCAGCGTGACAGCCAGGTTCCCGGTGTGGTAATCGTACTGGGTACGAACGTAGGTGAACCCGTTGATTCGGCTGATGACCTGGGCGGCGTCTTTTCCAAGACCGTTCAGGATGACCCGCAGCGGGGTGGCACGCACTTTGTTGGCCGAGCGGGCGATACCGATAGCACCTTCCGCGGCGGCAAACGATTCGTGACCGGCCAGGAAGCAGAAGCATTTCGTTTCGTCACGCAATAGCATGGCCCCCAGATTGCCATGTCCCAATCCCACCTGACGCTGGTCGGCGACGGAACCGGGAATGCAAAACGCCTGAAGTCCGCGTCCGATAGCTTCAGCGGCGTCGGCGGCTTTCTGGCAGTTCTCTTTCAGGGCGATACCGCAACCCAGCGTGTATGCCCAGACGGCGTTCTCAAACGCAATCGGCTGGATCGAACGCACAAGCGCCCCGGCGTCCACCCCTTTGGAAATGTTGAAATCGCGAACCGCTTCAAGGTCTTTGAATCCGAGTTTTTCAAGCACCGGAGCGATCTGAGCGATACGTCGTTCATAACTTTCAAACAATGCCATGATTTTGTATCCTTTCTTTTTATTTTGAATTTCAGGTGCTGGAATTACTCTTTACGGGGATCGATGTACTTCACCGCGTCGGCAAAGCGACCGTAGGTGCCGATGTTCTTCTCAAACGCTTCCTTCGCGTCGGTTCCCTTCTTAATGGCATCCATCATTTTTCCGAGATTCACGAACTGGTAACCGATGATTTCATTGTCGGCATCCAAAGCGATTTTCAGCACATACCCCTCGGCCATTTCCAGATACCGGGAACCCTTCGCCCGAGTACCGTACATGGTGCCGATCTGGGAGCGAAGCCCTTTTCCCAGGTCTTCCAGCCCGGCGCCAATCGTCAGGCCCCCTTCGGAGAATGCCGACTGGCTGCGTCCGTACACGATTTGCAGGAACAACTCCCGCATGGCCGTGTTGATGGCGTCGCAAACAAGGTCGGTGTTGAGTGCTTCCAAAATCGTCTTTCCAGGAAGAATCTCCGAAGCCATGGCGGCGGAGTGCGTCATGCCGGAGCAGCCGAGCGTCTCCACCAGCGCTTCCTCGATAACCCCATCTTTAATGTTCAGCGAGAGTTTACAGGCTCCCTGCTGCGGGGCACACCACCCAATACCATGAGTGAACCCGGAAATATCCTTGATTTCCTTGGCTTTGATCCATTGTCCTTCTTCCGGAATCGGGGCGGGACCGTGGTTGACGCCCTTGGCCACACAGACCATATTTTCCACTTCTTGCGAATACTGCATCGTCGATCTACTCCTTCTGCAAACGCTTACCTTACGTCTGTTGGTTACGCATTTCTACAGACATAAACAAACAATATACTACCATATTTTACCCGCGAGGGAAGGGAGGGGCGAAAATTATCAGAGAATAAAGGGTGGCTATCAAATTTAGTGCCGCCCCTGTTCTTTCGGTGGGAAATCATGTATAATTATATTGCTTTGATTTTATCCCCTAGATCCCTATAAAAGGAGTATTCCATGAAACGTAATGCCTGGATGATTTTGCTGGCCGGAACGCTGGCAATTGGAAATGTTGCTTCGGTTTGGGCGGTCACGCCGGAAGAAACGGCTGCCGCGGTTGCGGTTTTCGACAAGATGATGGCCACGTATGCCAAAGACGCTGCGGGGAATATCGTGTCGTTTGATTTGACGGACCGCATTTGCACGAACGAAGACCTTGCCGTGATTTGCAAGCTGGACACCGTTGTCCAGTGCAAGATTTACGGTGCCAACCTGAAGCCGGGCGGGGCCGGGGTCATTGCCGGTTTGAAGAGCTGCAAGAAGTTGTCGATTGAAAACACCGACTTTGTGGATGCCGATATGAAATTTTTGGCGGACATGCCGTGGGTTCAGGAGTTGACGCTTCGCCGGAACACGTACCTGGGGGCCGAGACGTTGGGATACGTGGCGCAGCTTCCGAATCTGCGGAATCTGGTGTTGCTGTACGGAAACTTTGACGACGAGGCGTTGTTGAAGTTGGCGACGGTAAAAACGCTCCGTCTTTTGGATGTTCGCGGATGTGCTGCGGTTTCCGATACCGGTTTGGAAGTCCTCAAGAGCCTGCCGAATCTGATTGTGATCAAATTGCGGTGCACTTCCGTAACCGATACCGGGGTGGAGAACGTGAAGGGGAAAGCCCTCAAAACGTTTGACATTGAGGATTCCCAGACGTTTAGCGACGATGCGTTCGACTTCATCACGCCGATGGTGGATTCCCTTCAGGAGGTCACGATCATGCGGTGCATTGCCATTTCGGACGACGGCGTGAAGAAAATGGGTGTTTTGAAGAACATGCGGAAGCTGAATCTTCGTGGGAATTACATCGGCAGCGACGCGTTGGAAGCGTGTGCGACGATGCCCGACCTGAACCTGCTGGTCGTGAGCGAAACGTTCATCGACGACAAGGGGCTGACGTACCTGGAAGGGCTGAAGAAGCTGGAAACGCTGGACCTGTGGATGTCGAACGTGACGGACGCAGGGGTGGAATCGCTGGTGAAGATTCCGAGTTTGAAGAAGTTGTCGCTGGTCGCCACGAAAGTGACGAACGACGGGATTTTCAAACTGGCGACGCTGCCGAATCTGGAGGATTTGGACATTGCGGAGCTGGCGTTGGACGATTCCTGCGTTCCGGCCCTGAGCAAGATGACTTCGCTGAAAAAGCTGAGCGTTCGTGCCACGCAGATTTCGCAGAACGGTATCGACCAGTTGAAAAAAGCGTTGCCGAACTGTGCGGTAGGGTATTGATTTTTCAGGAATTGCGGAAGATTCCCGGCACCTTCTAAAACCCCCTTCCTTTGTCTGGACGCATGGAAGCGTTTTTTAGAAGGTGCCTCGCGTAAATTCCAGAAGCGTTGCCTCAAGGGGGGCCGGGATGGGAATTTTCGTGGGTTTTCCGTTTTTTCGGATAAAAGGGTTGCGGAAATGGAAAATTTTGCTCTTTTTTGACGTTTTTCAGGAAAAAGCCGTTTTTTTCTCTTTCAATTTGGTGTATGATAATATACATTGAAACAACAGTATAATCATTTTCCCAAAGTCGGTTTTTAAAAGAGGTGATCGAATGATTCGTTCCTGCATGACGTTGTTTTTTGCGGCCCTGCTTGTCTTGTGCTGTTCGGACGGTTTTGCCCAATATTCCAGCAACACCAGCGCCGTGGGTGGTGTGTTGGTGGATGCGGAGGGGATGCTTTCGCTGGCGACGGCGGATCAGTTAAAGACGCTGGAAAACGCCCGTTTGGAAGCGATGCAGTCCATTCAGAAGGGGCTGGATCAAACGGCGGACACGCGGCGTATTTCGTTGAAAAAATTGAACGGGATTGCGGCCCGTTGTGTGGCGGAAGGTAAGGCGATTCCGGACAGTGTGAAATATCTGGGCGGACTGACGGCGATCGAGAACGTGTTTGTTTACCCGGAGGAAAACGACATCGTTCTGGTCGGGCCGGCGGAAGGCTGGACGGTCGGCCCCAAAGGGGTGATGGTGGGCAAAAACAGTGGCAAACCGATCATGCTTTTGGAAGATTTGGTGGTCGCCATTCGTAGTGCATCCGGCAGCGAGCGGCATGTATTTGCGGTTTCGATTGACCCGACGGAAGCCGGGCTGAAAACGGTGCATGCTTACGTGAGTCAGATTCGGGCGGTGACGAACGCTTCCCGGGTGGCGAAGCAGCTTGAGGAAAAGCTGGGGAATCAGGTGGTGACGCTGACCGGCGTGGAGGCAAACTCGCATTTTGCGTACGTGCTTGCCGCGGCGGACTACCGGATGAAGCAGATTTCGATGGGTTCCACGAAGTCGCCGGTGAAATCGTTGACGTCGTTTGTGCCAATGATCCAAAGTCCGGAAGAAGCGAACGTGTTGCCGCGTTGGTGGATGGCTCCGAATTACGCGGCGATTACCCGCAGCGAGGATGGTTTGGCATGGAGTTTATCGGGGGGCAGTGTCGTCACGCTGACGGAGACCGAGATGTTCGACGGGGATCGTCTGGTGAAAAAGACGGTGGGGATGAGCACGGCGTTCCAGAAGTGGGCCGACCTGATGACGGAGAATTTCGACGCGTTGTCGAAAGCGGAGCCGATTTTTGGACAGTTGCGGAACTGCATGGATTGTGCCATGGTGGCGGCAATGATTGCGGAAGGCGACCTGTTGGAGAAGGTAAACGATCTGGAGGCGTTGCTTTCGGCGCCGGAATTTACGACGAGCTATCCGGTTCCGCGAATGGTTCCGAGCACGGCGGTCGTGGCGAAGAAGGGAGGGGGTTTCCTGTTTACCAACGGGGGGGTTTCGATCGACATGTGGAAGCCGATTCAGACGGCCAGGGTTGCCGAGGATCTGAAGGCGGGCAAATACCCCGTGGGTAAAAGCTGGTGGAAGTAATTTCTTCTGGAAAGAAGGCGTCTGGGGAGGAAACGGTGTTCCGAACGTTTCGTCCCCGGAGCGTCGATTTCATCTTATTGAGAAACTCCCTCCCCTATTGATGCATGCGGTAGGGAGGTTCTTTTCATCCTTTTGGAATATTCAGGGAAAATCATGAGACGATTATTATTCGCGTTGATTCTTTGGAGTGGGACGGTTTCGGCGTTTGCGGAGGAGGGTTGGATCGACGTGCTGCAAGGCAAGACGCTTGCCGACTTTTCCGACTTTTGGTTAGACGACGGTGGGAAGAAGGAGGCGACGTTTCGGCTGGAAAATGGCGTGATGTCGTTGACGGGGACGCCCCGAGGCTGGTTGGCGATTCCGGGCGAGTACCGGAACGTTTCGATGAAACTGGAATGTCGTTTTCCGGATCCGAACAGGTTTACCAACAGTGGTATGCTGTTCCGAATTACGGGGCGTGGGCCAACGTTTTTGCCGCCGTGCGTCGAGCTTCAGCTTCAAAAAGAGCGAATGGGCGATCTGTTTTCGTTCCATGGTTTCAAAATGGCATGCCCCAAGGAGCGTTTTACGTACCACGTGAAGCATGTTACGGCGGGGGATTGCTGCCAGGTCGATCACACGCGGAACTGCCAGCTCCCCGATAAACCGGAGAACTGGAATCAGGTGGAAATAACGCTGTTTGAGGACTGGATGATCGTTCGTGTCAACGGTCAGGTGGTCAACTGGGCCTACGGGATAGACAACGTGCCGGGGAAGATCGCGTTCCAGTCGGAAGGCGGCCCGATGGATTTCCGCAACGTACTGCTTAAAGTGGAAAAGTAGTGCGACCGCCGTCTTTGACAACCCTTAACTTTTTTCTGAGACCCCACGAGGCATACCATGGATTTCCGAACTTATTTGCGTAACCATCCGGACACCAACGGTTTTTTTGGTGATTATGGCGGTGCGTATCTGCCCGACGAACTGAAAGAACCGTTTGCCGAGATTACCGAGGCGTATTTGACCATCTGCCATTCCGCCCAGTTTATCAATGAACTGCGTCGGATTCGTCGCGAGTTTCAGGGGCGGCCCACGCCGGTGTACCATTGTGAGCGACTCTCCCGAAAGCTCGGAACGTGCCAGATTTATCTGAAACGCGAGGACTTGAACCACACCGGAGCGCACAAGCTGAATCACTGCATGGGCGAGGGGCTGTTGGCCAAGTACATGGGAAAGAAAAAGCTCATTGCCGAAACGGGGGCAGGGCAGCATGGGGTGGCGTTGGCTACGGCAGCGGCGTTTTTCGGTATGGAGTGCGATATTTACATGGGGGAAGTCGATATTGCCAAGCAGGCACCGAACGTCACCCGCATGAAGATTCTCGGCGCGAACGTCATTCCGGTATCGCGAGGGCTGAAAACGCTCAAGGAAGCGGTGGATGCGGCATTCGAAGCGTACCTGAACGACTACAAAAACTGCATTTATTGCATCGGTTCCGCATTGGGGCCACACCCGTTCCCGATGATGGTACGCGACTTCCAGTTCGTGTTGGGCAAAGAGGCACGCGAGCAATTTCTGGAAATGACCGGCTTCTTCCCTGAGGCGGTTTGCGCGTGCGTGGGCGGCGGCAGCAACTCGATTGGCATGTTCACGCCGTTTTTAAACGATCCGGTGGAGTTGATCGGCGTGGAACCTCTGGGACGCGGTACCCGTTTGGGCGAACATGCGGCGAGCATGATGTATGGCGACAACGGTGTCATGCACGGCTTCATGAGCAAGATGCTGAAGGATGCCAACGGCGGCCCGGCTCCGGTGTATTCGATTGCCAGCGGCCTGGATTATCCCTCCGTGGGACCAGAACATGCGTACCTGCACGATTCCGAACGGGTGAAGTACGTCGCCGTGACGGACGAAGAAACGATCGACGCCTTTTTCAAGCTGTCGCAGTGCGAGGGGATCATCCCGGCGCTGGAAAGTGCCCATGCCGTGGCATACGCGATGAAGTATGCACGCCAGCACAAGTCCGGAGCGATTCTGGTGAACCTGTCCGGACGCGGCGACAAAGACGTGGATTACGTCGTAGAACATTACGGATACGGCGAAAAATACCGATTCCAGAACTAAAGACAGCCAAGGGAATTGATAATTGATAATTATCAATTATCAATTCCACAAAAGGTTTTACTTTACCAGATCGCCCATCAGCATGATTTTTCCGAACCAGACGTTGGTGCCCTGGAATTTCGGTTCGGCCAGTTCCTTTTCCGGGTCTTTCAAACGGAATGCTACGGAATGGCGGTCGGGCTGTTCGGGATGAATCGTTACGACCACGGTATGCACTTCGTTGGGATCCAGCCCCTCGCAGCACCGGAGCGTCGCCAGGCGGTACCACGTGCAGTACGAATCGAATCGCGGGATCGGTTTCGACGCCTCTTTGCCATCCACGGAAATCGTTACCTGCCCGCAGTCCGGCCCCAGAACGTCGTAGATTTTCGCGGCAGAGCCTTTAAAGCGGAACGTCAGCGTGCTGCCCGGTGCGTTGGCCGTCCACATTTCCCCGGTGCGGTTGGTGAAGCCGTAGTTTTTATCCCCTTGGGCCAGCTTCGTCCAGTTCCCTTTCAGCATGTCCGGCGTGATGTCCACCATTTTCGCCGCCTCGTTGTTGTCGGCGACAAAGCACTTTTCTAATTTCGCCGCATGGTTTACTGCGGGCAGCGTTTTCATCGCATTCCACCCCTGGAGGATGTCTTTCAGGTATTCTTCATGGCCTGCGTCGTGCGGGTGTACGCCGTCACCGGAAAAGATGATTTTTCCTGGAATTTCCTTTTCGTTGCTCTTGTAGACCAGCTGATCCGCCTGTTTCAGCGATACGATTCGCGGGCAGAAGTTAATCGACGGAATCCCATAAAAATCGGCCAGCATTTCCATCGCGGAGGCGGATGGGGTGTAGGTTCCTTGCAGAATGAACGGTTCCTTGTCTGCCGTGAAGGTGTAGGTATATACGATGTCGGTTTCCGGGTTGGCACGCCATGTCTGACGCACGATTCCCTCCATGTTTTTCCAGATATTTACGGGCGACGCACCGCTGTCGTTGGTGGCAAATTCCACGAACACCAAATCCGGCTTGTGACGCAGCACATCGAACGCGTTGCGATACACGCCCAGGTCGCTTCCCGTGCCGCCGATGGCTGCGTGGATTTCATGGATGTTGGCTTTCGGGTATTGCGTTTTGAGCCAGGCCGTCGTTTTGGGACGCCAGCCGTTCTGGGCCGTAATGGAACCGCCGAAATACGCGATGGTCACGTCGCCGCCCGCTTCCAGCTTTTTCACCACGTTCCCGATCCCCTCACGAACCTGAACGACGTTGCTTTTCTGCATTGCAAATTCAGGATACGTTGGTTTTTCTTCCGCAAAAACCGTCGCAACCAGTACCATCCACCCCAGGAGGGCCGCCAAACTTTTTTTCATGTTAAACTCCTTACAAAACGGTGAGAAATAAATTTCTGTCATTGTAACCTTTCCAATCGGGAAGTACAACCCCCGGCCCCCCGGAGAATTCTTCTATCCATGGTTACGGTTGCAGGAAGACAAAAAACATGTAAAGTTAGCGTCGGTCTTTAGGCTGTTCACATCGTACGAAGCGAGAGATTTTAACGGCCATCCACCACGAAAATCCATGTCGTTGCTAACGATACCTCCATGAAATTTGAACGCTCCCGCCCTATTCCCCAAACGCGGCCTACCGGTTGACAAAACGTTTTCCAGTTTCTATACTTAAGGTACCTTCTAAAAACCGCTTTGGGCTGGAATTGGGTTTTTAGAAGTTGCCTTAAAGCATCGTAATGTTTTGTTTGCCTGTTCCAAAGGATTCAAGGGAGTTCCTCATGATACTGAATCGACGTGCATTTTTGAAAACCACCGCAGCCGGGTTGGCGGCCGGGACACTGGTTTCCCCTTCCATTTTTGCGGAGGAAAAAAAGGGTTGGAAGATTTCCTCCTGCGACTGGAGTTTGGGTAAAAAACACCATCCCGGCGTGTTCGACGTGGCGAAGGAAATCGGGCTGGAGGGGGTGCAGGTCAGCTTCCCGGCCGATTGCAAACCGGAATATAATCTTTACGACCCGAAAACGCAGGAACTCTACTTGCAGCGCTCGGAAGAAACGGGGGTGGCCATTTCGTCGTTCGCGTTGGGCGGCGGAAACGCGCACCCCTTTTGGCTGGAGGACGATGGCGAGCAGCTCGTTCGGGACGCTGCGTTGGCCATGGACAAGATGAACGTCGGACGCGTGATCCTGATTCCATTTTTCGGTCGTGCTCAGATCAAATCGGATGCGATTTACGAGGAAGTTATCCGTCGTTTCCGAAACGTGGCTCCCGTGGCGGCCGACGCGGGGGTGATTCTGGCCATTGAATCGACGCTCAGCGCCGAGGGGCACCTGCGGATTATCGAAGCGGTGAAATCTTCCGCCTTGCAGGTTTATTACGATCCGGGCAACATGAAAGACTATCAGAAAATGGATACCGACGCCGTGTGTGCCGACATCCGCAAGCTGGATGGGTGGATTGCCGAAGCCCATGCCAAAGACGGAAACAACCTGCTGGGAGAGGGGCCGCTCGACTACACGCGGATTCTCGCCACATACCGCGAGGTGGGCTACACCACGTGGCAGGTTCTGGAAGGGTCCGTGAAAAAAGATTTCGGGCTGGTAAAAAGCTACCGGCAGAACGCCGCGTTTTTGCGACAGCACTAACGTACCGTTCCTTCAAAAAAACGGGGGCGTCCACCATGGAAACGCCCCCGCTTCGATTTTTAGAAGGTCTCTTATTGGATTTCATCCAGACCAACGTCGATGAACTGCCCCCCCTTTGTCTGCTTCACGTGAACCGCAAGGACGTTCTTCCCGGATTTCAACGCCTTCTCGGCTCCCGGATCCGCTTCCATCGTGGCATACTGCGTAACAAACCTGCTGCCCACGAAAATCCGCGTACCGTTCAGATAGATCTCACAATCCTCATCGTGGTAGAGCGTCACGGCCAGCCCCTTGGGAAGCGTGCCGTTCCAGTCGAACGACCGGCGAATCCAAAGGTCGGACGTGTCCCATTTCGTGCGGGGTTCGGCATTCGGAACGGTCGAGCCAAAGCCCGCTTCGCCCTGTTTCCATGCGGAATCATCGAAGCCCGCTTGCTCCCATCCGTCGGCCGGCTTGTCGGTCGTGTAGCGCCACGTGACCGGAGCTTTTCGCGAGTCCGGAACCAGCGTCTTGTACACCGGAGTGGGCTGGTACAGGCGGGCGTTCACTTTGGCCAACCGATCGGCCCCCATTTTGTCCACTTTGCGGTCGTACGTCATCAGACCATTCGACTCGGTTTCCACGTCCGTCGTCTGGGTATAGACGCCCGCCGAAAGCCCTTCGTCAATCAGAAACCGCAGACGGGCAATCAGGCTGCTGTAACGGGCCAGAAGCTGGTCTTTGTCGGCCATGTTGACGTAGCCCCAGTTCCCATTATCCTGCCACGCATGCCCCTTGACCGGAAGCCCCAGGCCTCCGAACTCGCCCAGCACAATCGCACGATCCTCCAGCACTTCCGGACGATCCGGGCCGGGATAGCTGTGCATATCTTTCACGTCGCCGCAGGGACGATCCGACCAACCGCTGGCACAATCAACCAATCGGGTCGGGTCGCGGTCTTTCGTCCACTGTACCACTTTGCACGTATCAAACTGGCCCCAACCCTCGTTGAACGGCACCCACATCACGATGGACGGTGCGTTCTGAAGCGTGTCCATGATTTCGCCCCATTCGTGGTAATAGTTGGCCGCCGATTCGGGGGTACGCACAATGTCCGGGTCGCTCGGTGCGATGTACCGGTCGCCGCTGGGCATGTCCTGCCAAACCAGAAGCCCCAGCTTGTCGCACCAGTAATAGAACCGGCGGGATTCCACCTTCACATGCTTGCGGAGCATGTTGAAGCCCATTTTTTTCGTCATTTCCAGGTCGTACTTCAACGCCTCGTCCGTCGGGGCGGTGTACAGTCCGTCCGGCCACCAGCCCTGATCCAGCGGGCCGTACTGGAACACAAATTTGCCGTTGAGCAGCATCCGCAGCTTGCCATCCTCCCCCTTGCCCAGGGTGCTGGTTCGCATTCCCAGATAGCTCTCCACACGATCCACCACGCGGTCTTTCACATGCAGCGTATAGACCACTTTGTACAGGTACGGATTGTCCGGCGTCCAGAGTTTCGGTTCCGTCATTTTGCCGGTCATGGTGAACGTGCCGTCCGCTCCCACCATCGCACCGCCGCCGAAAAAGACCTTGCCGTCGTCGCCGTAAACATCCACGTCTACGAACGAATTTGCCGGAGCCACGGCTTTTCCGGTGAACGTGGTCCAACCGTCGAGCGAGGGGATCAACTTCCCATTTTCCAGCTTCGCCGCGTACCCGGACGCCGAAATCAGACGCCCTTCCTTCGCGACCGGTTCCAGCCACACCGGTTGCCAGATGCCCGTCACGGCCGTGTAGTAAATCCCTCCCGGTTTTTTCACCTGCTTGCCACGCGGCTGCCAGCCGTCGTTTGTTGGGTCGAACACCACCACTTTCAGCGATTGCGTCCCCTCCGGTTTCAGCGCGTCGGTAATGTCGAACGAGAACGGCGCGTATCCCCCCGTATGACGCCCCACTTCCTTACCGTTGACGAAAACCGTCGCCTGCCAGTCGCACGCCTCGAAATGCAGCAGCGTCCGGCGTCCTTTCCAGCTTTCCGGAACGGTAAACTCACGGGAATAATGCAGCCGATTTTCCGCGCCCACCCATTTTTTCACGCCAGAAAGTGCCGATTCCACCGGATACGGCACCAGAATTTTACCGTCGTACTTTTCCGCCTGCGCAACGTCAACCGGGAGGATCGCGTAGTCCCAAAGCCCGTTCAGCGAAAGCCACTCGCCCCGCGTAAACTGCGGTCGGGGGTATTCGGGAAGTGCGTTGTCGGGAGAAACCTTCTCCGCCCACGGCGATAAAATCGGATTGTCCTGGATTTTCCACCCTTCGGCCAGCACCGTGCCTGTCAGCAGCACCAGGCAGGCCAGCATGTTCCATTTTCTCATGTTCAAACTCCTTTTGTAAAAATTTTTGGAAAAGAACATCTTACCATATTTCCATAAAAACTGTCAAGCGGCCCCCTGAAAAAGCTTTCGCAGGCACTTTCAAATTTCGTGGGGGAGGTGTTAGCGTCGCTAACGTTGCGTGTTTTTTCAAGGGTGCTGATTTTTGGAAATTTCAAGCTACTGTTTCGTCCATGTTATAAACAGGATAAAAAGAAAATAAACACTCATAACATAGCGAACGCAGTG
>JAUNBJ010000111.1 GCA_030535245.1 Planctomycetia bacterium
AATTATCAATTATCAATTGCCAATTGCCAATTGCCAACTCTCAATCTTTCACCAAACATGCTTCCGTTTTATGCGTGTAGGTTTTATCCACGGCGGCGATCATCAGAAGCGTTTTTTCCTTCACCGTTTCGGCGTGAATCCGCGCTACTCCGTTTGCGTTGCAGATTTCCACCTCTTTTAAATCGAAAACCTTGCAGCAGACCGTCGCCCCTTGCAGCGTTTGCGGATCGACCTGGGACAAATCTGCCACCGGTTCCGCTTCCGAGCCGCGAAGAACCACCGCCTGGGTTTCCGTGTTCCGCAGCCACTGGACGGCCTCGCAGAACGGCGATTTTCCCGGCAGCGACTCCTGACGCTCCACCCCTGCCACGGTCATGGAAAGGGGCGTGGGGATTTCCTGTTTCGCGTGTTCTTTGGCACATTCCATCATGCACGCCCCGCAGCCGATACAGGCGGCCGTGTCGAGCGTCGGCAGGTAAAACAACGTTGGTGAAACCCGCATGACCAACGCCCCGGTCGGACAGACTTCCGCACAGTGCCCGCACGGTTTGCGATCCTGCACCTCCACGCAGTACCGCGGGTCGAACGCCGCCAGCCCGACGATCGTTTTCTGCTTTTCCTCCAGCGGCAACGGGCGAATCGCTCCGGCCGGACAGACTTCGCCACAGGTGTTGCAATCAAAACGACACTTTCCTGCTGCGTAGTCCAATACCACCGGCCCGGCCCCTGCGGTGGGGCGAATCACCTGTTCCGGACAGGTCGCCACGCAAAGCTGACACGAAACGCAGTGCGCCGCCAGCCGCCGCCAACTCCCCGAACCGGGCGGAAGCGGGCAGGTCGAAGCCCCCTCCAGCTTCCCACCCCATAGTCCAACCGCTCCTCCGCAACCCCCCGCAACCGCAAGCAGCAACGTACCTTCCTTCAAAAATTCCCGTCTGGTACTCATTTCTCCCCCTCAAACGCCCGCACTACCTTTTTCAGCTCCGCACAAATCTTGATGTTCTGCGGGCACCATTTCTCGCACCGCAAACAGTCAAAACAAATCGACGGCTTTTTCCCGAAAATCGTCGCCCAACGCTCGTACCGATTGCGGCAATCCTCTTTGTCGTAACCCATCATCAGGCGGTTGTAAACCAGAAACGTCTGCGGAATCGAAATCCCCACCGGGCACGGAATGCAGTACGCACACCCCGTACAGGGAACCACGTCGTACTCGCCAAATCGCTTTTTCACCCTTGCGATAATCGCACGCCCCTCCTCGCCCAGCATCCCCACACGGCTGCGGGCCGCGTAGGAGCAGTTCTCGTCCATCATCTTCACATTCCCCATCCCGCTAAACGCACACGCCACCTCCGGCATGTCCCAGAGATAGTCCAACCCCCACTCCACCGGCGACTTCTGAATCTCGGCCTTCTGGAAAATCTCATGTACCTCCTTCGGAACGTCCGCCAGCATCCCCCCACGCAGCGGTTCCATAATACTAACCCCAAGCCCCCGCTCGTGGGCGTATTGCATCCCCTCGATTCCCGCCTGATACTTGTCGTCCAGATAATTCAACTGAATCAGGCACGTTTCCCACTCCGGCGTATAATCCACAATCTCCTTGAATACATCCAGATTCCCATGGAACGAAAACCCGATGTGCGCCACCTTCCCCATCTTTTTGGCCCGAATCAGCTCCTCGACGATCCCCAGCTGCACCAGTTTCTGCCACCGTTCCTTGTAAACGCCGTGGAACAGATAAACGTCGATACAGTCCATCCGCAGCCGCCCCAACTGCTCCTCCAGGTATTTGTGAAAATCGGCTTTCGAGCGAATGCTCCAGACCGGCGCTTTCGTCTGGATGATAACCTTGTCCCGCAGGCCCGTATCCTGCACCACCTTGCCAAAAACCGACTCGCTCTGCCCGCCGCAGTATTTGTAGCCGCTGTCAAAGAAATTGACCCCCTGCTCCACCGCCCGAACGACCAGCTCTCGCGTCGCCTTTTCGTCCACCTCGCCGACCATCCCGCCGCTGGTACGGTACTCCCGATTCGCCTCCGGGGACATCGTGGGCAACCGCATCAGCCCCAAACCCAACGCGGAAACGTTCAGCCCGCTTTTACCCAATTTTCGATATTGCATGATTGGTTTTATCCCTGTTTTTCCCACTTCGTATATCCCGACGCCGCCAGAATCACCCGCTGCGAAAGCAACTCGTAGTCCAACGTGTACGGGTTTTCCTGCAACCCACGTACGACTCGGGCAAACTCCATGAGCTGCCCCACGTACCGATCCTCGTACGGCTCCAGCGAAAGATGGTGCGTCCCCGCCTGGAACGTGTCGTTGCTCTCCGAAAGCGTCAGACGGACATTCAACGGTCGCATTTTCCCCGTTTTCGGATCCCGATTCCAATTCTCCAGCGGATCCAGCACAAACGAACCCTTCGTCCCAAACGCCGTCAGCCGACGCGTCGGATTCCCGTCGATCTTCCGCATGGAAACCCGCACCTGGGCGATCGCCTTGCGATAAAGCAGCACCGAAAGCGTGTTGTCCTGCAAGCCGTCGTTCGGGTCAGGACGTTCCAACACGTGAATCTCCTCCGGAGCACCCATCGCCTCGACGATAAAATCGAGCAGGTGCGATCCGAAAAAGTACATCCCCCCCCCACGATACTGCGAACGGAATTTCCGGAACTTCGGATCGGTGTCGTTGCGGCACATGTCGCCCGAAATGTCATGAATTTCACCAAGCCAGCCGTTCCGAATCGCCTTCAGAAGCAACCGCATCGCCTGATTCGTGCGATACATGTACCCCGGCTGCATGTACACCCGATTCGCCCGACACGCGTCGATCATTTCCTGACACTCCGCCATCGACTGCCCCAGCGGTTTGTCCACGTGCATGGGAAGCCCCCGCTTCGCCACCCGCGTGGCCGTCGGCATGAGTTCCGTCAACTCCGTCTCCACCGTCACCGCCTCCAGACCGGGCGTGTTGAGCAACTCCTCCTCCGTCATCCACTTCAACCCGGAATACACCCCGTCGTTTCGATGCGCTTTCTCATCCGCCGGCGACTCTGCCGCAATTCCAACGATCTCAAAATATTCCGGCAATAACTTCAACGACGCCATCTTCCCCGACGCGTGCCCATGACGGACACCAATCTGGCCAATCTTAATCCTCCGGAATTGCTGCTCCGGCTTCTCCGCAAGCCCCTTTTTTGCCAACAATGCCGCCCCCATCGCGAGGCTTGTTTTCATGAAATTTCTGCGAATCATTTAAGGTCTCCTGTTCTGTTGGAAACGACATTTAATTAATGTCATAATGGTTAATGGTTAATGACTGTTGTTCAAGCCGTTTTCTGAATGGTAAAAATGCTATCTCTGCAAAAAGAGTTAAATGAAAATAATGAACCATTGACCATTGACCATTAACCATTAACCATTATTTCAGCCAATCTCCGGAATATCATATTCCTTGCGGAATTGTGGGCGCCACAGGGGTGCGGCTTCGGGGCAGTTCAAAATCTTTCCGGTCGCCTGATCGATCTCCAATTTCACACTTCCCAAGCGATACGAAATGTTCGCGTAGTGAACCAGCATGGTACTGAGATGCCCATTCTCTACCGTTCCTGCCGGCTCGTTGCGGCTGCGGATGCAGTCGATGAAATTGTTCACGTGTGCGACGTTCGTGTAGCGGCCATATTCCTGAGCCTTCACCACCGGCTGGCGGTTCTTCGTCCGAACAAAAACCTGCCACCCCGCACCCAATCGGGCGATCATCATCAACCCCTTGGTTCCATAAACCTCGATGTGCGTTGCGTTTTGCGTCCAGTACGGGAACATGTCCCCATTCCGCACCTCCCAGTCCACCTCCAGCATGTACGGCTTGGTCAGCGACTGATCCACGTTCACGATCGTTTTGCCAAAATCCAGAATCGTCGCCTGCGTGTCGGGGATATTACGCCCTGTCGTGTAACGGTCCTGATGCCCGGTCGAAAAGACCATCTTCGGCGTCTTTAACCCCAAAATCCAACGGGCAATGTCGAGCTGGTGAACGGCGCTCAAACCGAGCTGGCCCGTACCGTACTCCCAGAACCACTTCCACCCAAACAGATACGTTGGGGAATAGTCGTGTAACACGGACGGCCCTGTCCAAATATCCCAGTTGAGCGTTTCCGGCGGCGTTTTCCCCTTCTCGATACTTGCGGGGCCGGAGCGATCCAGCATGTTGTAAACCCGGCAAAAATCCACGTCGCCCAGCTTACCGTCGGCGATGTACTGCCGTGCCGACTCGCAATAGGCCGCCGACCGGCTTTGCGTTCCGACCTGCACGACCCGCTTGTACTTCCGGGCCGCACGGATCATCTGTTCCCCCTCAAACGGCGTCCGGCTGAGCGGTTTCTCCACATACACATCTTTCCCCGCCTGACATGCCTGAATCGTATGCAACGCGTGCCACTGATCCGGCGTGACAAGCACCACCGCGTGAATTTCCGGATCGTCAAACACCCGACGCGCATCCTGAATCGCCTGAGCATTTACGCCATCTCTGGAAATACGCTTCGCCCCCCTCTCCGCACGGTCTTGTTGCGGATCGACGGCATACAGGAACCGCACGTCGTTTGGCTCACGTCGCAGAAAATCGTCCGTCAGCATTCCGGATCGGTCGCCGCACCCAATCAGAGCCATGTTCAGCCGTTCGTTTGCCGGTGCCGCGTAAACCGAAGCAGCATTTTCCAGAATCATCGCCAATCCCAGGCCGGTACCACATGTTTTTACGAAATCGCGTCGTTTCATCTAATAATTCCTCAAATGCAGGTGGGGGGAAGTTTGTCGTTTGGTAAAAATCGCTCCCGTTGCGATACGACCATATATTTCCATTATTATAAAATACCCCGGCTCTTTTTGCAACCGTTTCCCCAGGCTCAAAATGCGTATTTCCAATACCGTTTTTGCGAAATGTTCCCACGGTTTACCAATTCTTCCCCACCCGCTTGAAAACTCGATTTTCCAGGATTATAATACATGGCAGCTTTAAGTCTGAAACCCCAATTCCTGTTCCAAGGTTTTCGGAAATTGCCAACGATTATGGAGCATGACCTATCATGAAATTCGCATACAGTTCCAACGCATATCGGAAGTTTTCGGTGGAGGAAACCATCCAACGCATCGCCAAAATCGGGTTCACGGGGATGGAGCTTTTGGCCGACGTGCCGCACGCGTACCCCGTTGGCCTGCTGCCCGAACAAAAGGAAAAAATCCGAACCTGCCTGGCGGAAAATCATCTGGAAATCTCGAATATCAACGCTTTCATGATGAATGCCGTGGCCGACCCCAGGCAGGCGTTCTGGTATCCCTCGTGGCTGGAACCGTACGAACCGTATCGCCGACTGCGGCAGCAACATACGCTCCGGGCACTTGCGCTTGCGGCGGAATTGGGAGCGAAAAATATCCAGACCGAACCGGGCGGCCCGCTGCCCGAAGGAATGACCTGGGATGCCGGCGCAAAACGTTTTTATGACGAACTCATGCCATGCGTCGAGCGGGCCGAAGCGCTTGAAATCGGGCTTCTGATCGAGCCGGAACCGATGCTGCTGATCGAAACGTTCGACCAGTACCAGACGTTCATGCAAAAAATCGACTCGCCGTGGGTGGGGCTGAATTTCGACATCGGACATGCATTCTGCGTCGGCGACGATCCGGTAACGTGGATTCCAAAGTTGGCCGACCAGACGAAACACTACCACATCGAGGACATCTCCGCCCAGCGGGTTCACCACCATCTCGTTCCCGGCGACGGTGCCATTTCGTTCGCTCCGATTTTACAAGCTATCGAAAAAACCGGCTACACCGGCTGGGTGACGGTCGAGCTTTACCCCCATTTAGACGATCCCGACAAAGCGGGCCAGCGGGCACTTGCGACGCTGACCTCCGCTTTGGGAAATGGCTGAAAATCAAAGAAAACCCTATCGGTGCCATTCCGTTCCGCCCGGTCGATCCTCCAGCGTAATGCCGAGGTCTTTCAGGCCGGAGCGAATCTGGTCGGCGGTGGCGAAGTCTTTGGCTTTTTTCGCGTTGGCTCGCAGCGTAATCAGAAGCGTCATCAGTTCGGAAACCAGAGATTCCTCGCTGGTGGCCTCCTCTCGGACGATTTCTTTCCGGAAAATCCCCAGGATGGCGGCCAGTTCCCGCAGCACCCGGCAGCCGTTTTTCAACGTTTCCACTTCGGGAGCGGCGGCAACGGTTTCCAGCTTGTTTTCCTCGATGAACCGGTTCAGTTTCCGAACCAGCTCGAAAAGCTCGCCAATGGCCCCTCCGGTGTTGAAGTCGTCGTCCATCGACTCCAGAAACTTGCGGCGGGAATCGAGTACCGACTCCAGGAATGGGCCGGACAACGTTGCGGCAAACGAATCGCCCGCCTTGCGGTCTTGCGCAAAATCGAGTTGGTAGAACGATTCGCCTGCGACGCGTTGAAATCGTTTGAAGAAGCGATAAAACGTTTCCAGACCGGTTTCGATCTGGCGGATGCGTTCGTCGCTGAAATCAATCGGGCGGCGGTAGTGCGTGGAGAGCACGAAAAATCGGATCGTTTCCCCACGGAATTTCTGCAGCATCTCCTTGAACGCGGAAGCACCTTTCGACTTGCTGATTTTGCCCGATTCCTGGCTGGCAAGGTCCCCCTCGGCGGCGACTTCACGGGTTTTGCGTCCGCCGACCTTCCCGATTTCGCTGGACGCCTGCATGAGTCCGTTGTGCATCCAATATTTCACGTAAGGTTTGCCGGTACAGCATTCGCTCTGGGCAATTTCGTTTTCGTGGTGGGGGAACATCAGGTCCAGTCCGCCACCATGGATTTCAAACGTATCCCCCAGAAGCTGGCGGCACATGACCGAGCACTCGATGTGCCAGCCCGGACGCCCCGGCCCCCAGGGACTTTCCCACGACGGTTCCCCCGGTTTCGCGGCTTTCCAGAGGGCAAAATCGGCAAGGTTCCGTTTCTGTCCGGCGGTCGTTCCCCCTTCCCCCTGCATCTGTTCGAGGGTTCGGTGGCTCAGCTTGCCATATTCCGGGAATTTAGCAACGTCGAAATAAACGTCGCCATCCGCCGCGTAAGCGTACCCCTTGTCGATGAGCGTCTGGATGAAGGGGATCATGTTGACGATATGTTCCGTGGCACGCGGGAAGGCGGAGACCGTATCGACCCCCAGTTCCCCGATATTGGCCTGGTAAT
Source organism: Planctomycetia bacterium (assembly GCA_030535245.1). Lineage (GTDB taxonomy): Bacteria > Planctomycetota > Planctomycetia > Pirellulales > Thermoguttaceae > RGIG3701. Next base: position 7,213 of record JAUNBJ010000111.1, read on the forward strand.
CGGCGATCATCTCCTCCGCCAGGGCGGGCATGGTCATGCCGCGGGCGTTGGATTCCTTGATGAGTTTGTCGTCCACGTCGGTGATGTTGATGATGAACGTCACGTCGTAGCCGTTGTACACGAGGTAGCGTTTCACCGTGTCGAAAATGACAGGGCCGACCATATGCCCGATGTGGCTGGGTTTGTAGACCGTGGGGCCGCAAAGGTACATCCCGACTTTGCCGGGAACGAGGGACTGAAATGCTTCTTTGGATTTGGAAAGGGTGTTGTAAACCTGGATCATGGCGTTCTCACAAGGTGCGGTTGCTCCGCGAAAAAAGGACTGGCATCGTCTAAAAAACGGCTTCCTTGTTCTGGAAGTCAGGTGGATTTGGCTTTCACGTCGGCATGACCGGACCTTGCAGTGGTTACATCGACGTAACCATGTGCCCGGGGCGAACCTACAATGGACGGCGGAAGTTGCGCTGCGGCGGGAATGGGCCGGCTGGCGGCAAGCGTCTGAAGCGTGTTCTGCGAAAGGGCACGTGAGGGGATGATCATGACGACGCACTCGGCTTCGAGAACGATTCCCTCCCCTACCGGGCCGACCCCTTCGCCGGTTTTGGCTTTGACGTTAACCTGCTGCGGCGTGATTTCCAACGTTTCGGAAATTTTGCGGGCGATCAGGGGTTTGTATTCCCCCAGCTTTGGTTTCTGGGCAAACACGATACAGTCCAAATTCCGCACGCTCCATCCCATGTCACGGATTTTCGCGTAGGCCAGCTTCAGCATTTCCACCGAGGAACGCCCGGCGTTGGCGGGATCGTCGTCGGGAAACATTTCCCCAATATCCCCCATGGCCGCAGCCCCCAGCAGTGCGTCGGTCACGGCATGAAGCAGCACGTCGGCATCGCTGTGCCCCAGCAGGGAGCGGTCGCATGGAATCGTCACCCCCCCCAGCCGAATCCCATCTCCGGGAACCAGCCGGTGCGTGTCGTGTCCGATACCGACTCTGGGTTGCATGGTATTCATCGCAATTCCTCAAAATAAATCCACCTTAGTTTATTCTATAGGATATATTATACGGGAACCGAAAAATAATGCAAGAGGAAAACTTGTCCCCCTCCATGGCGTTCAGGGCGATCAGATGTTTGTGTCGTCATCTCGCGTAACTTCCCCCATCAGGGCGGCCATGGTTTCGTTCAGCACCTTGTCATGCTGCGGCGTTTGCGTGTAAATGCGGCAAATGTAACTGATGCAGGGCAACGTGCGAAACAACGTTTCGTCGGCCAGCGAACGAATCGTGCCGGTTTTCGATTCCATGACGAAGTTCTGGAACGCTTCGGGTTTCGAGGTGTCCGGACGGTACGTGTGCCGGGAATAGTCGAACCGCATGGGCAGGTTTTCCAGCTCCCTGGGGAGCAGCTTGCGAAATTCCTCCTCCAATATCTGCGGTTTGGTGAACAGATCCCGCGATTCCTTCCGAACGGAGTCGTAAAAAAACGTCTGCTCGGCCGCCATGCGCCAGGGAAACTGCCGCCGCAGCACGTTTTGCCACTCTGCGGAAAGGGTTCGTTTTTCCAGGTTTTCGTCGTTTTTCCATTCCGTCGCGGTACGTACCAGAAGGGTCCATTCGGTGAAATCGAGGTATTCGTCGAGATGCTCCAACGGATTCCCGCTCATGAAATACGATTGGCTTTTCTGGAACAGATCGGCCAGGGCCACGTCGGCCGCCTTGACGGTACGGTGAAAGTAAATGGTGCGAAACAGCTCCCCGCGAATCGAGAGGAACTGAACGAGCGAGGAAAGCCCCCGTTCGTCGATGGTCAGCCCCTTTTCGGTGAAAAAACTGTAGTAAAACAGACGGTCGATATCCACCACGCGGGTGTTGAAACCGGACATGTACGCGTCGCGGAGCACAAAATCCATATTGTCCACCGTGTACAGGCCACAGAACAGCGTCCGCAAAAGCAGGAGCCAGCGGGGATATTTTCGGGATTCGTCCGGACTGTTTTGGGGACGCACGATCAAAAACGCGACCTGTTCGGGGTCGAGCAATTCAAAGGGTTCCATCTCCCCATGCGGGTTCCGACGCACCCGACGTAAAACGTCGCCCAACTCGCGTCGAAGGATTTCCGCACCAAGCGATTCGTGGGTGAGGTGGTATTTTTTCAGGAAATGGGTATCGAAAAAATGTCCGAACGGCCCATGCCCAACGTCGTGCAAAAGTCCTGAAACACGCAGCAACGACTCGACGTAGTTCCGGGAGGGGACGGAATCACAGACCTCTTTAAGACTGTCGTAAAACGCCTGGGCGGCCCGGCTGGCCAGATGCATGGTTCCCAACACATGCTGGAAACGGGTATGCTCGGCCGATGGAAAGACCCACCACGCGGTCTGGAGCTGATGGATTTGACGGAGCCGTTGCACCCAGGGATTGTCGATCAGTTCCTGCTCCCCCCCGACGCCAGTGGTAAAGGGAATGTACCCGTGAACGGGACAGAACATCAACGCGATATTTTCATTTTTCGTCATGGGAACCTCCCGAAGGAAAAGGTAAGGGGTAAAAAAACGGAAATTCCAACGAGAACCGATAGAGAAGCTGGCATTCGGGAATCCTGACGCGCAGGGAGGGGAATCACACCCTCCCTGCGCGAAATCTTATCGCACTTTGCAACGGAATTTGACCGCCCCCTTTTCGCCGGGAGAGAGCGGTTGCGTCACTTCCCACCGCAACGTCAGCGATCCGGCTTTGTTCGGCTCGTAGGAGAACGTGGCGTCCACGCTGCTTTCGGCCGAATCCTCCTGCACTTCCAGCCGGGCGGGGAGGTTGTCCACCAACACGATGTTCCCCACCGGAAGGTCTCCGGCATTCTCGAAGAAGATCGTGAAATCGACGAACTCTCCCGGATTGGCGGCGGCAGAGGAGGCGACTTTGTACACCCGGACTTCATGTTTCTTCTCGCCTTCCGTCACGACGTACAGTGAGGGGGCGGAAACGTTTTTGACCGCTTCGGTGGCACTGGTTTTGTCGATGAACACCCGCAAATCCTCGCGTTGTGTCCACGTGTTGGCCCGTTCCATGCCGTCGGCAATCCACGCGGTATCCTTGCCACCCACCTCGATGACCCCCACGTCCGAATGACGCTCCTGAACCCCCACGGCATCCGACGCGACTTTCACGCCCAAATCCCGCTGGATTTCCCCGGCGGCCGCCTGCGTGCCGACCTGCGTAATGACCGACTTGCCCGCTTCCTGCGTCGCCTGAATCTGCTGCCTGGCACTGTCCGCCCCGGTGTTCCGCTGCTGGTATTCCACATGAAGCGGATTGGTGATGTCACCCGTCTTGACGACCTGTTGGCCAATGTTCAAATCCGTCACCTGACGCACCGAGCAGAACCGCGGCGAGTAAATCTGCACCGGGTTGCCGGTCTGCACCGTTTCCCGACCATCCGGCGTGTTGTAGTACAGGTACGTCCCCTCCTGATCCTGCATGTCCGCCTCCCAGTTATCGCGAACCTTCTCCCCCTGCGCTTTGCGATCCGGCGTGTTCAGCGGAATCGCCTGCGAGGGTTGCTTGCCGTTGGTTAAATACTCGTCCTGCGGCATGTAGGTAGGATATTCCCCATCCTCCTGATACGCGACCGGTTTTACCACGTTTTCTTCCGCCGACGTCATTTCCCCGTTCGCGAACACGACACCCGAACCCTTCTTCCCCGCCGGCGCTTCCGCACTCATTAAACGGATGGCCGAATACGATCCCGTCGGCATTTCCTCTGCGGAAAGACGTTTCAAATGGGGATCCTGAACCGGCCCGGACGGAGCTTCACCGACCCGAATTTTCGCCTTGGTAATCCCGTTATCCGGTTCCTCATCGGCAATCTCCGGCCCTTCCTCCGGGGCTGTCGGTGGAAAATCCTTAACCGATTTTTTGGAAAGATCCAGCGTTTCAGGCAGTTCCGTCGCCGGTTCCTCATTCGCCGGTTCCTCCGTTGGCATGGGGGCCGCTTCGGGAAGCTCCAAAGGAGTATCCGCTTCCGGCGCTTCCGGTTTCGGCTCCGGCATTCCAAGAACTTCCTCCACCTCCATCGGGAATGCGTCGGCAGGCTTCTCCGCCTTCTTCTCCTCCTGTGGCAGGAGCGGTTCCGGCGCGGAAACCTCCGCGTCCGCTTCTTCCGGTATGGTCATCGTTTTAGGTTCCTCCGAGATTGCGGAAGGTTCCGGGAGAGGTTCCCCCTTCTCCAGCTCCACCCCGTCGGAGAATTTGCCAGGACTCGCCGGTGCCGTCAACGCCCCGGTATTCTGTTCTGGAAGAATCGTCTGATCCGCCATCTGCGGTTCCGCCGCCGAAGCCGACGTGGGAATTTGTGACGTAACAGGCACCGCGGGCATCGGCGCTACTGCCATCGGGGAACAGGAAGAACAACCACCGTTTGGCGTTACACAACTTCCCATCCGCTGCGGTACCGTAACCTCGCACGTGGAATACCCGTAGTCGCTCCGTCGAGGATACCATCGGTCGGCACTCCGACACGAACATAATCCCACGCACCAGAGGGCCAACGCGCTCCAGACCATCGCCCTGAGCATTCCGGCTTTTTCCTGTGCTTTCAACATCTGCGGCCTCACTTTCTTACCTGCAAGAAATTCCTTTATCTCCCGACCCTGTAATCGGTTCTATCTCTATATCGGCAGAAAATGCGTAAACCTTGAGGATTATTTCAATTCTTCTGGTTACGTAAATTTTAACTGTAATTTAAAACAGTCCTTTTAAAACAATTCGTCCGCACCGAGTGTATCGGAACGGACTTCAATAATTGATAATTGATAATTGATGGTTGGTGATTG
>JAUNBJ010000112.1 GCA_030535245.1 Planctomycetia bacterium
TATTATAGCGCTTTTTAAAATTTCGACAAGACCTGGGATTAAATCAGCGGTTCCTAAAGTTTTTTCAAGGTTGTCGTTTCGGTGTTGGAGAGTTCATACTGGTACGTCGTGGATCCCTCCAGTTCATGGTACCACGACTCGTACCGCCTTCCAGAGTCTTCTCGATGACGTCCAAATCCACCGTTTCATGCCGGTTCAGGCAGGCTTGAATCATCGCAATTTTTCTGCGAATCCGTTTCAACTCCAGATTCTCATGGAAAAGTTCTTCTTCCAGAAACCCGATTTTCAACTGGTATTCCGACTGAATTTGTCGGCATTGATTGGTGCGTAAATCCTCGACCTCAAGAAAAAGAAAGGCCACGTCTTCACGCAGCGACTGAATCAGCGTCTTTAGTTCCTTCAGGTTCGGTGATGGAAAAAATTCATTGTCGTTCATCAAATCATTTTATTCGATTTTGTTTTTTTGTAAATAGGAGAGGAGAATTTTTTGAAGGAGCTTGGGGTATGGTGCTCTTTCAGGCAACGCGTTACTGTGCAACAGACTTCTGTCCGTACGGCGAGCCGGCAATCGGGGTTCCTTCGGGAAGCGGACGCGACGCAATCAAAAATCCCATGCGATACACTTCGTCCCGAAGTTTTTGAAAAGAGGAAAAACCGGTCGGGTAAATCCAGAACGTCACGATGTCTTTTCCAGGGTCGAGTTTCTCCAGATGGTGACGAAACTGCGAAACGGGAGCCAGTGCCATGTCAAGCGTTTCCGCATGATCCATCGGCGGTGGAACCAGCTTCCAGAAAACGTCGAGCCGCCCCGCCGTGATTTTCGCCTCCGCGTTCAGCATGAAACCGTCCAAAGGGCCGATGGCGTCGGTTCGTGAGCCGGTCGAAATCAGCGAGGGGGCCACCGTTTGCAGGCGTCGGGAATACTCGCTGACCAGTTCCTCCAACGGCATGTACAGCACTTTACCCTCCTGAAGGATGAAATGCGATTCCCGCGTATCGACATTGCGAATGATCGGCGTTTCCTTGTGTTCGATCTTTTTGGGACCGCCATTTTCTCCCGCGGCACTTGCCAGCATATCGAGCCGGGACTTCGCCTTTTTGATCGCGTCCTCAAATTCCAGAATCTTTCGGTTCAATTCCAGCTTCTCACGTCGTGCAACATCTTTCGCGTCGGTAAAGGAACCCATCTGGCGTTCGATCAGCCCCAGTTGCGTTCCCAGCGCGTGCCGTTCGCCGTTGACAATCTGCGTTTCGGAATCCAGTCGGGCCGATTGTTGCCGCAAGTCGTGCATTTCCGCCTCGATTCCCGCCGCCGTTTCCAGCGTTTTCGCCAGTTCCGCGTCGAGTCGGGCCTGCTCCGCCGCCTGAGAGACATTCTCGGTTTCAGGGACGGGGGGAACATTTTCCGGTTCCGGAACCGCTGCCTCCCGCCGGATTTCCGCCAGCCGCGAGTGTGTCAGCCCCTGCTTGACCTGGGCGCCGACAATGACCACCAGAATAATCAGGATGCCGACGATGTTGGACACCACGTCGAGAAAGGAATCGTAACCGGAATCGGAGTGGTTCTGATTGCCGCGTCGGTTCATGGGACGTTTCCTTCCTTTTCCATTTCCAAACCGCTGTTTCGCAGCGCTGCTTCCAGCATGGCACACACCGGGCCGCCGCCGTCGCTCACCGAAACCGATAAAATCGGCTTCCAATACATCCCTGTCCCCGGCTCGCCCCAGGAACGAACCCGTTCCTTCAGCCGATTCGCCAGCAGTCTCGCGGTCGCTTCGGGGGACGACACCGGAATCACCACCGGTTTCACCGTCCCCGGCGCCGGCGGAAGCACCAGCCGATCGGCATGACACTCCATCCGTACCGTCCGCGACACGGAAGTCATTGCCGGATGGTACTGCTCCAACGCCCAGTTCATTCCCTGCGTTTCCGCAATCGGTTTCTGCTGAGAATAGCCGTTAAACGGGGAGGCTGGTTCGCCGGGCATCTCTTTTTGGGGGGAAGCGTCTCCCGCATCCGCCGTCTGCCATTGCGAAACGTCCGGCAGTGCAGCCCCTGGCGACGCTGCAGCCGGGGTGTCCGTCGTTGGCCCTTCCGCGGAACCGGGGTTCGGTACCCCCTGCGGCACCCCCTTTCCCACAGGGCCTGCCATCGGGGAGGGCTGCGGCGACCGGGCCGAACGGCGAAGCGTTTCCGCCAGTCGGCTGTTTTGATCGATTGGCATCGCCTGCGGGCCGCCCGAAGTGGCACGATACGCCAGCCCACCGCTTGCTCCGCCGCCGCCTGAAAGCTCGCTGAGGGTCGGTGCCATCGACGCGATCTCCTCCTGCCGGCTCCGTGCCTCGGCAATCGACGCCAGCATCGTGTCGGCCATCGCCTTGTCGTTCGGTGGATATGCCAGCTTCCAGTCGTCCTCGACCAGCTCGAAACCATACTCCGATTTCCACGAAAGCAACGCACTGCGAACCATGTACAAATAAACGATCCCGCCCGGACGGACCAAAATCAGCGGATACGGCTCCTGCCCCCCGTCAGGCGTCTCGTGGAATACCCCGTTTTTCAGCAGGTATTGCCGCTTCGTCAAAAGGGCCGCTTCCAACGGGTTCCCCATCGAAAGAATCCCCTCGAAGTCTCGCGCCCCCAGTCGGATATTCTCTGGCATGAGCCACGCTCCGTCCCGGCGACACTCGATATAAATCGGATACCGCCGCGTCCCGTTTTTTCCCGAGTGCGGCAGGATGGCAAACGAACCGTCCCGTGATTTCGCGTTGTTTTCCGCCGTCTGGAGCGATTTTTGCAACTTTTCCAGCTCCAGTTCCTTTTCGCAAAGCGTTTTTTTCAACGCATTTGCCGATTTCCCTTCGCTTTCCTCCGCCCGCATTTTCGCCAACGCGTTGCGAAGCGTATCCAGCTTTTCCGCCAGCGTGTCGCGCGCACTCTGGGCCGTCGAAAAAGCGATCCGCGACTCCTGAAGCTGCCGCAGCAACGTCTTGCGAGCCTCCTGAAGCTGCTCCAGCCGCCACTGCTCCATTTCTAACCGCTCCCGAAGTTGCGTCGTCGCATCCTCGGAAACCACCTCCGACAGATCGGGCACTTCGGGGGACACCGCTTCCCGATGTTCGTCCAGTACCTCCTGAACGTACGCTTCCGTGCTTAACTGCGCCTGCCGCGCCATCAGCAAAAGCACGGCAATCAACGCCCCCATCGTGCATAATAACACCGCCAGAAACGGAAACAGGGAAACCTGGTTTCCTTCGGAAGGGGAGCGTCGGGGATGGTTTTGCGCGTACTTCATAAATTATTTTCGCGAGGCTCGAACACTCTCCAGCCACTGCTTCAGCGTCGCCACCGCGCCCGCCAGGTCGGCTACCGTCTTTTCAAAATTCCGCGCTCCCTGCAACGTCGAAACGTTGTTGGAAAGCACCTTTTCCATGTTGTTGATCGCGAACAACGCCTCGGCAATTCGCTTTAACTGCTCGGACGGCCCAGCCAGCCACTGATCGGACTTCGCCATGATCGCCGTATGGAACGACTCCGCCACCTGCGGCGCCAATGCCTCCATGCGACGCCCCCATTCCACATCCACCTGACGAAATGCCGTCTCCCATTCCGCCGCCTGCCGCCGGGCCTGCTTGTCGAAACCCTCCAGCATCGTTTCACAAAGCGAACGCATGGCAGCCAAAATCCCCTCCGGAGATTCCGAAACCTGCATGAATCGCCCCGCAAGCTCCCGATGCACCTGATAATCCACCCGGTCCAAAAGCCCATTTTCCGCCCGCTCGACGAAAAACTGCAAGAACATCAGCACGATCGAAAACCCCAACGCCAACGCCGTCGTGTCGAACGCCACGCTCAGCCCCGCAATCATTTTCGGGAGCGTGCTTTCCGTGTCGGACAGATTCCCCCCCAGCTCGCCAATGGCAATCGTGATCCCCATGACCGTGCCCAAAAACCCCAGGATCGGAATCGCCCAGATAATGACCCGCGCAAACGAATACCCCTGCGACATCTTCGCGGCATCCAAATCGGCCAGATATTTCAGTTCGTCCTCAAACCCCTCCGCCGAGTTGCTCCGCACGATGTAATCCAAAGCGTTCCGCAAACGCTGGAAAAAATACCCCTCCAAAAACTTCGCCGGGAGCTGGCGAATCTTGTCGATCATCGCCGCCGCGTCGGACGGAAGGTTCCCCCCAGAAGGCACCGCCCCCAGAAACGTTTCCGGTGCCTGTTCCTGCTGCCGCATCCATTTCTGCTGAAACGCCACGTTGCCCCACCGAAACAGCAAAACGCATAGCCCAATAAAGAACATCCCCGTTTCGATGTATTCCAGCCCGGAATCGGTAAAATACCGCGAAATCACAGCCGACTTGAGGATACCGCCAAAAATCAGACCGTAAAAGAACGCCGTCACGACCAGTCCCCATAGAACCGGCGACATCAAAATCCCAACATAAACGGGACGCTTCGACTGCTGCATAACTCAAACTCCTTTTCGGCAATTCCCAAACCCCTTGCAATATCTCCCCCCACTTATAGAAAAAAACGGAACGTCCGTCAAGACGAATCTCCCCCCTTCGGGAAGCAGGGTGTAAAAATAGGCAAAATACGCCAAGTGCAAGCTCAAAAATTATTTTTTTGTAGTTTTCTTCAGGGATGCCGATATTGTAAAGTATCTGTGGAAGTGTTCCGCAAACATGAGATATTTACTCCATGATGAAGAACCAGGATGCCCCAATACCACTGCTATAATCCCCAGGGGGGAAAACCGTCCGGCAAGAAGAACCTTTTTTGCCGGACGTGTTGTTTAAGGGGTTTTGTTTAAGGGATTACGAGAATTTCTTCTAAAAAACAATTCGCCCCGCTACGATCAAGTGGACTGCGTATTTGGGGAAAATGCGGTAAATCAGTGCGCACACACAACGTTAGCGTCGGCCTTTAGGCCGTTCCCACCGTCCGAAGCGATGGATTCTCACGGCCATGCACCACGAAAAATCCATCCGAACGGCCTAAAGGCCGACGCTAACGACCCCCCCCCACTGAATTTGCAGGCACCCCACATGCCCGGGTGCGATCAAACTTCCTTGCGAATTTGGACAAGATGGGTGATTCCCCTCTTTTCAGAGGGGTGGCAGCCGTAGGCTGACGGGGTGTTTTGAACTTGGGAAAGCGTTCCCCACTTCGGAACTACCCCCCGCCCTGACGGGCGTACCCCTTCAAAGAAGGGGAATTTGTACGGCGCGCAGAAAATTTGATCGCACCCAACATGCCCCGTTAAAAATTCCCCCTGGTTGACAGATTCCCGTGGAAGTATTATACTCGACAGATTAGAAGCGATGGATTTTCAGCCGGGATGCGGGGTTTTTATGGCACTTTCTGAGGTTCTTTCGATTGCTGTCAAGCAATATGGGATGGATTTCTTCCATTACCCCAAGCGACTGAAAGCTTTTTTGTCCGATTACAAAAACCAGCTGGAAAATCGAGATTTGCGTGTTTTGGATACCGCCATTTCGCTGGATATCCTCCACGAAATGATCGCTGTTCGGGAAAAGCCAAGGAGCGTTCAGGAACGGATGGCGGATAAACTCTGGAAACAACTGGTAGAGGACGGGTCCATTATTCCGGAACGTGCAAGGTCGTTGATTCAGGAGCTGGCCATAGCTCTTTGGGGACAGGAAATAACATTTTCTTCCGACGATGAGTTGATCTCTCGCATTCCTGCCATGAAGCAGTATGAGTTTGGCTGGAAGGAAAAAACGCAGTTCAAGAGTGCGGAGTTGGAGTGGGAGGCACAACGACCATGTGTGCCAAAATTGCTGGAAACGCTCGAAGGGCATACGAATTGGGTCACTTCCGTGAGCTATTCCCCCGACGGGCGGTTTCTCGCATCGGGAAGCGTGGATGAAACCATTCGGATTTGGAACACCCAAACGGGCAGGTGCGTGGAAACGCTCAAAGGGCATACGGGTTCTGTCACTTCCGTGAACTATTCCCCCGACGGGCGGTTTCTCGCATCGGAAAGCAGGGATGATACCATTCGGATTTGGAACACCCAAACGGGCAGGTGCGTGAAAACGCTCGAAGGGCATACGGTTTCTGTCGAGTCCGTGAGCTATTCCCCCGACGGGCGGTTTCTCGCATCGGGAAGCTGGGATGATACCATTCGGATTTGGAATGTCCAAACGGGCGAGTGCGTGAAAACGCTCGAAGGGCATACGGATGTCGTTTATTCCGTGAACTATTCCCCCGACGGGCGGTTTCTCGCATCGGGAAGCGATGATACAACCATTCGGATTTGGAATACCCAAACGGGCGAGTGCGTGAAAACGCTCGAAGGGCATACGGTTTCTGTCGAGTCCGTGAGCTATTCCCCCGACGGGCGGTTTCTCGCATCGGGAAGCTGGGATGATACCATTCGGATTTGGAATGTCCAAACGGGCGAGTGCGTGAAAACGCTCGAAGGGCATACGAGTTTTGTCCTTTCCGTGAGCTATTCCCCCGACGGACGGTTTCTCGCATCGGGAAGCAGGGATACAACCATTCGGATTTGGAATGTCCAAACGGGCGAGTGCGTGAAAACGCTCGAAGGGCATACGGATGTCGTTTATTCCGTGAACTATTCCCCCGATGGACGGTTTCTCGCATCGGGAGACGGGGATGGAACCGTTCGCATCTGGCAGATTATGGAATAAAAACGCATGGCGGGGCTTGCGTCTCGCCTACTTTTTGTACTACACCTGCACCGAAAGTATGTCACAAACCACCCCTTTCACGGATTTTGAATACGCGAATCTAATTTTCACTACCCCCCTCCCGACAAAATCAGGGATTTGTTCCGCATTTCCTTAAGACGCACTCCTTGAAAAAGGAGGGGAAATGCGTTAGAATAAAAAGAAACAAGACAGGGAGTCCAAACCATGCACTGGATAGATGATTTTCGGGGTAAAATTCTGAATCAGGAACCGATGGCGATGCACACCTGGTTCCAACTGGGGGGGAATGCCGAGTATTTCGCCGAGCCGGAAACCCCCACCGAGTTGGCGGCCATGGTGCGACGCTGCGAGGAAGAAAACGTTCCCCTGCGGATTTTGGGGGGCGGTTCCAATATTCTCGTCCGCGAGGCGGGGGTGTCGGGGTTGGTGCTGCACCTCTCCGAAAACCTGACCCCAGGGCCACGCGTGGAGGAAAACCGGATTCGTGTCGGTGGGTCGATTCCGTTGGGGCATCTCGTGACAAGTGCCGTGCGTGCCGGGCTGGGGGGGCTGGAAGAGCTGATCGGCATTCCCGGAACCGTGGGCGGAGCGCTGCGTGGCAACGCGGGAACCAACAGCGTCGATATGGGGCAGCACCTGAAATCCGTGCTGGTGATGCGTGGAAATGGCGAAATTTCCGAGAAAACCGCTGCGGATTTGGCGTTCGGTTACAGGCAGAGCAGCCTGGACGGAAGCATTATTTTGGAAGCGGAGTTCGAGCTTCGGGAAGAACCTCCGGTGGAGTTGGCCCGCCAAATGCAGAAATTGTGGATCCTTCGCAAGTCGGCACAACCGATGGGGCACCAATGTTCCGGACGAATTTTCCGCAACCCGGTCGAATCGGGGTCGAACGCCAGCGAAATCATCGAAATGGCCGGACTGAAAGGAACGCGACTGGGCGGGGCGGTCGTTTGCGAACGGCAGGCCAATTTTATCGTAACCGAGCCGGAATGCACGCCGTCCGACATCCTCCGGCTAATCGATTTGATTCGAGAGCAGGTATTCAAACGGTTCGGGGTGGAGTTGGAAACGGAGATTGAAATCTGGTAACGCGAAATGAGTGAAAGCGAAAACGACCCGCCGGTTTTATTGGGGGATATTCTCCGAAGCATGGTCTCCTTTTTCGTGCCGGGTCGTGGGTATATCGCCACCGGAGTGGTGATTGTTTTGCTGTTTTTTGCCGGGCTGGTGGTTTTGTGGAAAACGGTGGAGGTTCCGCTGCTCAGCCACGACCGTTACCTCCTGACGCAGGACAAAATCGAGCTGAAGCAGTGCCTTGCGGACGGGAAAATTCAAAGCGGGCAACCACCGTGGATTACGCGGGACCTGGTTCCGGAGGTGTTGGAGCTGGTGGCCCGCCAGCAACACCGTTCGGCGAACGAGCCGTTCAGCATTCTGGATCCCAAGCTGGTGGAGATGTTCAAAATGGCCCTCCAAATGCACCCGTGGGTGCGTCGGGTCGTTTCCGTAACGAAAAAATCTCCGGCCCAGCTGGAAATGGTCGTGGAGTACCGTCGCCCGGTGCTGGTGGTGGAAGTGGCTCCCGAAGATGCGGATACCATCACCTTCTACCCGGTTGACGCCGACGCCAAAATCCTTCCCCTACCCGACTTTCCACTTTCAGAACTGGGAAAGTATCCCCACCTGACCGATTATCCCTACCCCCCGTTGGGAACGACCCCCGGTTCCTGCTGGCCGACGGGAAACGCCGTGGAGGATGCCGTACGAATCGTCTGCGATTTTGGGGATTACTGGAATCAGCTGGGAATGAAGTCGCTCCGGGTCTATCGGGAACGAGACGACGAAACCCTGAGCAGTGAAAACCACTTCATCCTTTATACGCACAACGACTCCACAATCCGCTGGGGAGCCTGCTTTCGAGAAGGAATTTCCGGTCGCGAAGTCTACACGAACGAAGCCAAAATCCAGAAAATCATCCAGTACGTCAATCAACGTGGGCGAATCGACGTTCCAGGAACAGAACGCGTACATTTGGTGTTGCAATCGAAGAACGCGACAGGAACCGTGTCGGAATCCCCCTTTTAGGGCCGTCCGATTCCATCAAAGGAGAGATTTTCAGAGCGTCGCGGCGGTGTCGTCCATCGTAGGCGGCGGAGTGCGGGGGGCATTTTCCGCTGCCAGCACCACTTCCTCACGAATCACCGAGGTGTCGCGCGGGGCTTCGACGCCAATGCGTACCGTTCCCTGCGAAATCCGCACCACGGTGATTGCGATGTTTTCGCCGATCAAAATCCTTTCGCCGACTTTTCGTGATAAAACTAACATGGAAGCTATCCCAGGGGGTCGTAATGCTGAACCTGTCCTGTTCTTTCAAAAACGTCAACAGGAATTTTCATTTTCTTTTCAAGACAAGTTACCTTATTTCTAATTCTACCCTCTTTTGCGCAGAATGTCAAGCGGAAAATAGGGTTTTTGGCAAAAATGAGAAAAATTTTTATAAATTTGGGCAAGTTTCGTGGTAAAATCAGAATAATCAGCATAAATTCAATGAAAAAAGGGGTTCCCAGGGGAGCACTTTGGAGGGGGAAATTCGTTTGGAGAGGTCGAATCTGCAAAACCGAAGGGATTTTTAGGGAATCCCCCTCTTTTGTCGATGAACGTATAATAGCACAGTTCCAGATCCCGATTCCTTTTTTGAATTTTCGGTCGCCGCCATGAGAATTACCTGTCGTCATTGCCCGCGAAACTGCGTTTTGGACGAAGAACAGCGGGGGTATTGTTTCGTTCGTCAAAATCAGCATGGAAAAATAGTCTGCACGACCTACGGCCGCTGCACCGGATTGAATATCGACCCGGTGGAGAAAAAACCGCTCATGCACTTCCATCCCGGTTCTCGAACCTTGTCGTTGGGGACGGTGGGGTGCAACCTGGGGTGCCTGTTCTGCCAAAACTGGAAAATGTCACACGCCATGGACGATCGTTTTCTAACCGTGCTTGCCGAGCCGGAAGAAATCGCGGAAATGGCCATTAAGCAACGATGCCCCAGCGTTTCCTGCACGTACAACGAGCCGATTGTCTGGGCCGAATATGCCCACGATATTGCCGCCGCATGCCGGGAACGGGGGGTACAGACCGTCGTCGTTACCGCCGGTTACATCTCCGCCGAGGATCGCCGCCTGTTTTTTGAGAATATCGACGCCGCGAACATCGATTTAAAAGGTTTCTCCGACGCCTTTTACGAGAAATACTGTCATGCCGGATTAGGCCCGGTGTTAGATACGATCGAATGGTGTGCCAAGGAAACGGACATGTGGCTGGAACTGACGAATCTGGTCATCCCGCGAGCCAACGATTCGCTGGAAATGATTCGCCGCATGTGCGACTGGATCACCGCACGCCTGGGGGTGGATGTGCCGGTTCACTTTTCCGCATTCTTCCCCCACCACAAACTGGTCGATCGCCTCCCCACCTCGTGGGAGCAGCTCAAAAAGGCGTACGATATTGCTCGGCGGGCAGGAATCCACCACGTCTATCTGGGCAACGTGAACGCTCCGCAGTACGAATCGACCTGGTGCCCCGGCTGCGGACAGATGGTTATCGGTCGTGAAGGTTATCGTATCACGCAATTTTCATTGAAAAACGGACACTGCACCTACTGCGGCACCACCATCGCCGGACACCTTTAGAATGCATTCCCAGACCAGCGAGGGAACCGTCCATGCCCCATGTGTCGGAAGTATCGCTAATCCACGATTCCTTTCAGCACTTCCCGCAAACGTTGCCGAAAAGCAGCGTCGCCATAGGATTGCGCATTTTCCACGGCGGCATGTTGCATCTCCTGTAATCGTGCAGGGTTCCCCAAAACGTCGTGCGTTTGCTGGATCAATTCCTCCGGCGTACTCCAGAGAAACCCATCCCGGCCATGGTGGATGATTTCGGGAAGCCCTCCGGCATGGTACACCATCGGAATGGTCGCGGCAGCCATCGATTCGGTGGCAATCATCCCGAAATGCTCCGTTTTGCCTGGATTCTGAAGTTCGTCAACGCCATAACCCATGGCATGCCAAAGCGATACGGCTGTTCCAAGCGACTCCAAAAGCTCCTCCCCGCTGGCGTTGAGAAGAAATTCAACCGGATACCCGGCAGCCTGCTGCTGGAGTTTTTCCACAAATCGCCGGTCTTCCTCCACGTCTTTACACGCCCCGACCAGGCGAAATTTCCACGACATCCCCTCCTTTTCGAGTTGGGAACCAAATCGGTCATAAAATCGGCGAAACGTCTCGATCAGAATATCCTGCCGCTTGTGATTGACGTGGGCAAACGCACCCAGTGCAAGAATCATCGGCTGCTTTTCCATCGGACGAATGCTGCCGCGCAAGGGTGGGTTGAGAATTTGCGGGGAGATCCCCCACCGCCGCTGGCACCAACGCCGGGTGAACTGTGAATTGCAGAGATACCGCTGGTACGACGAAAAACGGCACCGCCACTCCAGCCTCTGATACTGATTTTTCACAAAACGTTGGAAAAAACGTTGGTTTTTCCACTGCGGCAAATCGTGGCCGTGAAATTCTCCGAAAGAGACGAGCGGGAAGTGGACGAGAAGTACCCCTTTTTTCGCGTGGTTGAAAACAGGGGGTAAATCGCCCGATTCGAGAAAAACGTCGTACGGTTCACTGAATTCCCTGCAAAAATCGATCTCCCCCTTCAAACGCCGGTATGGATTCAACGTGTTCCAATCAGGCCGTTCCGGACGAGGAAGGCACCGAAACGCAACTCGCGACAGATCGAGTTCCATTCCCTCCGAGAATCTCCGCACGTCGAACGTCGGATCGTGGTGCAAGATTTCCACCGCATGTTGTTCCGCAAGAATCTGGGCAATGAAGCCAACGAAACGTTGCCCGCCCCCCATAGGCCCCCAATAATGCTGATAGATGCCGATTTTTTGCATGATATAGAACTTCTCCTGTTTCCTTCCTCGGTTTTACGGATTCGGCGTATTCCCTTCTCGAACAACGGTTCCGGCGTTCAAGGTACCCCCTTGCAAATTCGTTGGAAATCTCGTTATCTCATACCGGTTATTTTACAATAAACAAATTTCAAAATATAGGGGGGAGAGAGAAAATTTTTTCATGGAGAGTTTATACGCCCCTCTGCCTTTTCATTTTTGGGAATTTCGGATAGAAGTGCGATGGAATAAGGGAGACTAGTGCTGTGTCCAAAAAATAAATAATATTCGTCTAAAAGTTTTCTGAGGGGTGGGCGTCCCCGCCCACCCATTAGGGCGTAAGCCCTAACAAAAGGTTAG
>JAUNBJ010000113.1 GCA_030535245.1 Planctomycetia bacterium
AATTCCCAAAAAAAATCTTAAAATTTTTTGACCCCGTAAAATACGGCGTTTGCTGTGTTTTTATGGGGCTTTTTTTCTTCTATGCGTCAATCCAAGAATCAATTTTCCGGATATCCTTGAACTGCCCGCGTTCCGGCCTACTGAAACGTCACGACCAGTTTTTTTCCCAACCCGGCAGCGACCTTTTTCAGGAACGCAAGCGACGGGTTGCTGTGACCGGATTCCAGCCGGGAAAGATTGCACTGGCGGATTCCCGTACGCTCGGCAAGTTCCGCCTGCGTCAACCCAAGTTCTTTGCGTGCTTTGATAAGCTGCCGAATGATCGCATATTCCGGCTCCAACTCCTCCACGCCTTTGCGAAACTCCGGGTCTTCAAGAAGCGGAGCAAAATATTCTTCAAATGTCGTCATGTGTTTCCTCGTAATCTTTTTTGTACCTGATCGCCTTCTCCAGCTCGCCGGGTGGCGTATGCTGCGTTTTCTTGACAAAACCGTGCGTCATAATGATTTTGTCGCCGAAAAAGAAAAAGTAAAAAATTCGCGATATGTTCGATGATTCCCGGCTGCGAAGCTCGAAAATTCCGTCTTGCATGTATCGCGTGTGGGGCATGGAAAGGTCGGGGCCTTCGTCTGAAAGCATTTTGATGTCTTGGTAAATCCGTTGCAAAAGTCGCCGATTCTTACGATTCAGTTCATCCAAAAATTCGGTGACAGGTTCTCGTCCATTCGCCCGCTTGTAAAATTCAATCTCGTAGCTCATGTCTGAATTATATCATAAATGAAATAAAAGTCAAGGAGAAATTATTCTTTGGGAAAGATTTTTTTGCGTTTTTTGAGAAATTTTTAAATTTTTTTGAAAAAAAGTGGGGAAGGGGGTTGACAGGTATGTTTATTTGCTATATGGTAAGCATACAGAAAGGAGGTGATTTTATGGCATCAGCGAGATTTATTTTTAACATCCCTGATGAAACAATGGAAAAGATTAGGGCAATTGCAAAAAAGCAAGGTAGAACAATGTCCGATGTGATGAATCAGCTGGCTTTTGAATTTGTCCGCAATGAACATGAGCGAGACAATTTTGAGAAACGGTTGCAAGCACTAGAGCAAGAAGTATTTAAGTGCAAAAACTAAAAAACGCCTCGTGCGGATAAATCTTGGCGGATTTACACGAGGCGTATCACCACAAAGGCGACAGTCTTACTATACCACATTCTTGTGGCATGTCAAGGTGTCGCCAGAAAGGAGACGCTATGTCTACAGAATTATCTATCGTAGCCCGAAGGGAAGTCTTTGGGCGGGAACTGAAAGTCTACGGCACTTTCGAGGAGCCGCTATTTTTGGCCGTGGATGTGGCGGAATGGATTGAACATTCCAAAGCGTCCGTTATGCTTGAAACTGTGGACGAGGATGAAAAGCTGAAGGAAACATTGTTTACCTCAGGTCAAAATCGTGAAATGTGGTTTTTGACGGAGGACGGTCTGTACGAAGTCCTCATGCAGTCCCGAAAGCCGATCGCAAAAGAGTTTAAACGAGAAGTGAAGAAAATTCTCAGGGAACTCCGCCGGACGGGGCGGTATGCGGTGCCGACGTTCGAGCGGAAATCCATCACCAGAGACGTGATCGCGACGGACGGAACCCCGACGGGCATGGAAATCACCGAAATCCAGCAACTCCCCAACGGAAGCTGGACGTTGACCCAACGCTACCAACGGGCGGAGCCAAAGCGTCTGGCCAAAGACGCCGGAGCCTCCGCCGATTATTTCATTAAATTTTTCTTGATGGTTCCCTGCTTCACGAATTGCCCCTACCGTACGGAGGAGTATTTGTGGGAAGGCTACCTTCGCTGGTGCTGGACACGCCATTACAAGCCCGTAAATCTCAGGGTGTTCATCAGAAAACTTGCGGAATGGAAAAAAGGTCTCCGATGGCCACCTGCCCTGAAAACCGGAAAGAGAAACCGGTTCGACAAACCACAGAAATCGTATTTTCTGGCGTTCCACGATTTCGACCCGTCCGGACAAAAAGGTGCCAAGGTATGGTGCGACTGGCTCCAAGGTATCGCCCGTGAGGTACGGAACGTTGTGCTTCCCTTCTCCACCACTGAAAACCATGGGAAAGACCTCAAGGATTATTTTTCGGAAGGCCATACCGTTAAAGAATTTTTCGAGCTTGCAGAAACGACCGGAAAAACACAAACCGAATCTTCCACGGTTTCCATCACGTCCGCCGACAATCCCCACCGGCTGGCCAAACTGTACCTTCAATCGCAACATCCCCTTCCCGAAAAGGATGACATGTGGACGTTGGTTCACAAGCAAGGGTGGTTCCGATGGAAGGATGGGGCGTACGAAGCGGTTTCTTCCGAATGGCTGCAAACGGATTTAACGCGTTTTTGCGACCAACAATTTGAAACGGACTGGCAAAGTGAGTTCCAAGAGTGGCAGACATCCGGTAGTAGTTCCATTCCCCACAAACGAAGCGTGACAACCGCTCTGGTGGCGAACGTTACGAACGCCGTCAAATCCTTGGTAAACACCGAAGAAACGGCGGAACAATTTTGGAGATTCTCTCCCCCCGACAACGATTTAACCAATTTTCGAATGCTCATTCCTTGCCGGAACGGAATCCTCCACGTGGGACGCATGGCATCCGGACGCAAGGATTATTTTGTACCGTCTTCGCCCGGATTGTTTGTGTGTAACGCCATTCCATGGGATTACGACCCCAACGCTTATAGTCCAGACTGGGAACAGATGGTACAGAAAAATCTTGCGAAACCTGACGGACAAGGCGGGTGGGACGTTTCCAAATTGTTTATGTTGCAAGAATTTTTGGGTTACTGTCTGATCCCGTCCAACGAATTACAAAAATTTCTCATTCTCGAAGGGGAAGGAAGTAACGGAAAATCCGCCGTCTTGTGTGGTTTTTCCGTGATGATGGGCAACCGTAACACTTCCAACATTTCCCTCGACCTGTTCGGCGATAAGTTTGCCATGAACGCCTTGCGTGGAAAACTAGTGAATGTTGTGGACGACCTCACCGAAACCGACCGGATATGCGAAGGACGGCTCAAAAGTATCGTGTCTGGAATGGAAATCAGTACCGATCGAAAAAACCGCGAAAGTATTTCTTTTACTCCTAACGCCCGTCTCATTTTCGGAACCAACAACCGGCCCCGATTCAACGACCGGTCGAACGGAATCCAACGGAGAATCGAGATTATCCCGTTCACGCACCAAGTCACGGACGAAGAAAAACGCCCGGAGTTTTGCGACCGGAGCTTTTGGGAATCCCACGCTCCGGGAATCCTCAACTGGTGCCTGCGCGGCCTCATGCGGTTGATTCAAAATCGTATGCGGCTGACATCGTGCCCCGAAAGCGAATCCGCCAAAAGCGATTATGCCTGCGAAATTAACCCCGCCTTAACGTTCTTTTCGGAGTATCTTGAAGAAGCTCCGGATTGTAATATCGCAACCGACAAGGTTTACAAAATGTACGTGAAGTGGTGCGGAACGAACGGTCTACACGCTCTCAATAGCGGCAATTTTGGCAAGGAATTGAAACGTAAATTCAAATCGGTACACAGAGGCAGGGTGCGAATCAACCTCTCGGAGCGTTGTTATGTTTACTTTGGAATTCGTGAAATCTCCAACAACGACTTGGCGGACGATTTGCCATGGTGATTGAGTTGACTTTTCAACAATGACATGGTATAATAGGAGGAGAAAATGGGAGGAAGAGGAAAGGAGTTAAGCGTTTCAAAAAATCGACGATTTAAACACAGTGGAACGTCTTTTCAAGTCGAGATCGCAGGGCAAAGCATTGTCGTTCGTGACATTGAAAGTAAGGATGGTGGTTCAGGTGCCCCTTTAAGGGCATATTCTAGTGACGGATATCGTGTCAGGAATAGGGAAAATCAGGTTTCCCAAATTATATTATTTAACCCTCAAACGGAAGATGAACATGGATTCACAAGCCGAACTAGAAAAGTATCCTATGAATGGGATGGCCTTTCCGGGAAGAAAGATGACTGTCCAGCAAAGACGGTCCATAAGCACATATGGAACGGGGACGACAAGCAAAAAGCCCACTGCGCTTTAACACGTGCGGAATATGATAAGTTGAAAAAAAATGCAGGTTTCCCGGATAATGTTCAATACAAAGTAGAGGACGGTAAAGGAGGTTTCACCTATGAAAGATAATTTAGCCATATTTTGGGAAAAATTCAGCGAAACGAATTATAGCGAGGTTGAAATATTCTCCCCATGCGGAATACACTGTTATTTCTGGGCTGATGACGAACGCGACTTCAGCGTGGGATGGGACGACGATCCGAATGATACTAAAACAGCACACGTTTTTCATGGATACGCAAGCGCCGAGGAGGCATTGTCCGCCAAGGTGCTTCCCGATGGGCAATGTCTAAATGACATTATACGGAAAACGGACATTAAAGACATTTCGATTATGTAACACAATGGCACAATGCGTCCACACGAAACCCGAAACCTGCTACATCTTGATAAAGTTGACTTTAATTTTCTTGAAAGCGAACTAGATATTCCTGCCATGTGGTCCGAGATACATGTGGAACCCAACCGCCTCATTCCCTTTAATCAGGTGAAAACCTTTCGGGGGGATAGGGCGAACATCGGAGTTCACTTCTTTTTGGATGATTATCAGTTTGAACGGGTCTGGAATCGGCCAGAGCGATACGCCCAAATGCTCGACGGGTTCGCGTGCGTAACAACACCTGATTTTTCAATGTATTCCGACATGCCGCAGGTCATGCAGATGTGGAATCACTACAGGAAGCAACTTATTGGACAGTTCTGGCAAAATCGCGGTCTGACCGTCGTTCCCACACTGAATTGGAGTTCCCAACGTTCTTTTCAATTCTGTTTCGATGGGATACCCAAACATTCTACCGTTGCCGTTAGCTCGGTTGGGTGTTGTAAGAATCCGACCGTCCGGGAAAAATGGATTCAGGGAATGAATATGGCCGTGCAGGTTCTTCAACCACGCAATATTCTGTTCTATGGCGACACTATCGAGTTCGACCACCGCGATATTCCCATGATATTTCACCGTCCGGTTTTTCCACGCAAACCAACGCCGCAAAAGTCGCCATCCATTGGAGAACGGACGCGGTTTCTTATGGCAAATACCGGTCTCATTTTTGATGGAGCGAAAAGGTTAGGAATCCCACGGGACGAATGGGACGATTTTCACCAAGATGTCATTCTTAAAAGCATGACGACAAAAGACGATTTTAATTCAGAGCTGGGCAAAATTTCAACATGGGCCGCACGGTTCATCAAGATGGTTGGACTGACATATCGCACAAAAATGCAACGGCGATTGCCGACCATTGAAACCATTGAAAAATAAAACAAAGTTTGTCTCGATTCTTGACTCGTGTGGCCAACGACATAACCGTTGGACTTCCTCCCGCCTATCTCCCCAACGTATCCTCCATCCCAACCCATTGGGAAGATAATGGCACCCCTCACTGCGGCCTTTCGGTAGTCGGTCACGAAACCACGTGGCTTTTCGCCTGCCAGTGGGAGTTTTGAATCTATACCCCCGTTAATACCCCCGTTAACACTGTCCCCCCCCCACTTACAAAAGAGAAAAAAACGCATATAATCGTAAAAATCGTATTTCGGCAAACGTCGCCGAAAACAGCGTTTTTAACGCGTTTTTTGCAGTGTTTTGACATCTTGAACAAGAAAAATATTTAACACGATTTAGATTCTGATAAGGCGGGGGTCACAAGTTCGAATCTTGTCGCGCCCAATTATAGGTTTTGAGTCGTGTTTTACGAGTTAAAACCTTTTTTTATTCCCCAAATTGCCTGTGGTTTGACACTGCAAAAACAGAACGACAAAAAAAACAGAACTCCCCTCCCTGAAGTTGAACGCCCAAAGCGAATATTACACCAACGTCGGCGGAAAGAAAATCTACATGGGCCGAAACCTCGAAACGGAAACGTCACGACCCGTTTTTCCCCAACCCGGCAGCGACCTTTTTCAGGAACGCAAGCAACAGGCTGCTGTAACCGGATTCCACCCGGGAAAGATTTTGTGACGCAACATTACCGCCCGCAGAACGCACACCCCTCGATTTCCACCAACAGGTCGGGACGACAGACGTCCGCAATCGTATAAATCTTCGGCACGTTCGGCATTCGACGCTCGCATACCGCCCGTATCTTCTCGTAATCTTCCCGCCGCTTCACATAGATACGCGCCACCGCCAACTCGTCCAGCTGACTCCCAAACCCCGGCTTCCCATGACGCGATAAATTCGCCTCGTCAATCAGAACCGCGATGTTCTCCAGCGTCTGCTCCGTCTGAGCCACCGGATTGTCCGGATGCCGCGTGACCTCCCCCGTAATGCTCGCCGTGCCAGATACGAAAACCATTCCCCGCTCCCCGCTTGCCAAAAGCAACGCCCTGGCAAATTTCGGACTTTTCAGACTGTATTCCTCGCCATAATCAAACGCGGAAATCTGCTGAGGATTCTCCAACGGTAAAATCACCCCCTGTTCCGGAGTCTCAAACTTCACCGCAAGCGCACTCATCACCAGCGTGTCTCCCTGCCCCCCAATCCCCGTGCTGGCCGGGTATGCCGGATTGTGCAGCGTGACCGGCATCATCCCCTCAAAAAAGCGAATCCCACGGAAAAAATCGGTACGCGCCCGGTTCAGTTCCTTGTACCGCTGCGTCTCCCCCTCCAGCTCGTTCCACGCCGGTTCCGTAATGTTCCCCAAATAAAGCCACGTACGAATCACGTTCTCGAACGGAACCTGCTCCGACTCAAACGCCTCGTCCAGCTTCTGAAACGATTCCACCGACTGCGAATAAATGCTCCGCTCGTCCTCGGCAGGGTGATGGCACGCACAGAAATACAGGTGCATCCCGGAATGGCAAACCGCCAGAAAATTCTCCCGCTTTCGCTCCGTCACGAACATCCCCGGCCCGCTGTTAAGCGCTACCAGCACTTCCATCGCCAACATCTGCCCCTCGCACGGCGGCTGCGGAACATAGACGTTCACCGGAATATCCTTCCCAAACTTCTTCCGCAAAAGCTGCTGGCAATGTTCTTTTTGCGAAAAATCCTTCAGAAAGATCGTCTGCTGAAGAACGTATCCCGTTTTGCCGGTTTTTTGAATACAGTCGAAAACCCGCTGCTCCGCCTCCTCCAGCTGCTCGTCGAACGTTGTCTCCCCACCTGGAACCGAGGGAACCGCAGCCACCAGCATATGCGTTACGTCGAACGTGTCCGAAACGACACAGGAACCTTTGTACGATACTGTATTTCTCATGTTAAAACCGTAAATCCATGGCGGGAACGCGTCGGCGTCATTCCGACACGCAAAACAAGGCGGGATATGTTTCACATCGACATTACCCAATGAAGACTTAAGTTTAAGTCAAACACCCCCACCTTGTCAACCGGGGGGCCATTAAAAACCTTGTATGAGGTGCCTGTAAATTCGTGGGGTGTCGTTAGCGTCGGCCTTTAGGATGGATTCTCGTGGTGCATGGCCGTGAAAATCCATCGCTTCGCACGGTGCAAGCGGCTTAAAGGCCGACGCTAACTCTGCGTATTTCTTCAGGTTTGTCAATTTGCCGCGTTTTGCCTAAACCCGCAACACAGATTGGTAAGTAACCCTTGCAGGATTCAATGCAAACGCTATTCGGAAAAGGGGTTCGGAACCCACCACCGGGCCTTGTAAAATTTGGCTCCCGTGCGGGTTCCAAGGGGCGAAAGCGGCGTGTTGAAAAACGTCACCGTGGGACTCCACCACTGCGTGACCGGCGAAAGGACGATGAACGTCCCCTCCGGCGACAGGGAGATGCTCTTTATTCGGGGAATCTCCCGAAGCAACGTAAATTGGCGGGTGGAAAGGTCGAAGATCCCCGTTGCCCGCCCGGTGACGAAAAGTGCCCTGGCCCCCGGAACCGGATACAGATCGTGCCCCCCCTCGGCCGGAGTTCCCTGTACCGGAATGGAAAATTCTTTCGTCATGGCCGGGTTTTGGGTGTCGAAATTGTACCGGTATGCGGCCAGCTCGGTATATCCCAACACCCACAACCGCTGGTTTTCCTTCTCCCAAACCACCCCATGCCCCCCCACGATGGGATACCGAACGTTGAGGACGTCCGTTCCCGCGATTTTTTCCGGGACGGCAAAAACGGTGAAAAAACCTTCGCTGGAAATCGACACGATATTTCCATCGGGAAGCAACGCGGCGGAATGCGGATTCCCCCCTGCGAACGTGTAAAAAAGAACCTCCTTGTCCGCCAGCCGAACCAGCGCAACCCCGCCCCCCGACGCGACCATTAAAAGATGGCTCGTTCCCCGCACCGGCTTGCATTCCGAAGGGTGATGGAACCACACGCGATGTTCCGGTCGAATGACCGACGACTCCGACGGATGCCACTGCCAGACGACCGATTCAGGACGATCCCAGTCGGTTTCCGGTTTCAAAATCAGGATTTTCCCCGACGCCTGCTCCGTGCCGACAATCGGGGCGGAAAACGGGCCATGGGGAACGGTTTCGGACGAAGCCTGTTTCAAAAGCGTCGTGAAATCCTCGGCCCAAAGCACGGAAACCGAGAATGGCATCGTGATCGATTTTTTCGTGCTTGAGGTTATCGGAGGTGATGGGTTCAACACTCCAGATTTTACGGTCGAAACCGACGTTTCCCCCATGCAGACAGGTGATCCCCTTTTCATTTTTGGTGAGGTGAAAGGTTTGTCCGTCGATCGCGAACTGACCATTGCAGATACGGTTTCCATAGCGTCCCACGACCGCCCCGAAATAGGGGTTTTCTTTCAGGTAATCCTCCAACTGGTCGAATCCGAGTACGACGTCCGCCACGTTGCCGTCTTTATCTGGGACCATCAGGTTGACGATCCGTGCGCCAAAATTGGTAATGGTCACGGAGAAACCGTTTTCGTTGGTCATGGTGTAGCGGAAAACTTCCTGGCCGTCTGGCAGACTGCCCCACGGAGTGACGTCAACCGCGGCATCGTTGGCTGTCAGGGTGTTGGTAGCCATCGCCGTGAGAAAAGCGAGACTGGTCATAAACGAGGGCAATTTACACATCGCGAAAACTCCTTCCAAAATAATTGAACTCTGCTTGAGGAACCGTGGAGAATCCAATATAGCATTCCTCCTCTTGATTTTCAAGGGGCACTGGCACTCTTGACAAGGGTTGGGGCTGGAGGTATAATGGCTGGCCGACATAGGACTTTGTTTGTCCAGAATTCGCTTAACAGCACGGAAACTTCGACACTTTCTCTGTTTCGCGACAGTTTACAACAACAAGAGCGTCTTCGGCTCCTTTGGGAGTCGTCGCGTATCTGTTGTTGTGGGTTGTCGAAGACCTCCGTGCTGGGATGCGCTTGACGTACTCCCTTTTTTCATGGGGTTGGCTTATTGTTTAACCTCAGGGAATACGAAATGAATTTCCCTGGAGGATACAATGAGTAATGATTTCACTGCGGTGGAGGTCCCTTTTTCATCGACCTGGTACCAGTCTTTGGTACGTATTCTGGGGAAGTCTGCCTGCGAGATGCTCGGCTTGTTTGCCATACCGGAGGACTTTCTTTTGTCGGTCGTTATTCCGGTTTATAACGAAGAAAAAACGCTGTCTGTGCTGCTGAAAGCGGTTGCGGAGGTGCCCATTCGCAAGCAGATTATTTTGGTGGATGATTGCAGCCAGGATGGGTCGCGTGAGGTCATGCAACAACTCGCGGA
The DNA here is from genome assembly GCA_030535245.1 of Planctomycetia bacterium. Lineage (GTDB taxonomy): Bacteria > Planctomycetota > Planctomycetia > Pirellulales > Thermoguttaceae > RGIG3701. Next base: position 9,775 of record JAUNBJ010000113.1, read on the forward strand.
AACGTATCACGACGATCCCATGAATCAGTTGTCCCTCCAATACCACGAGGTGAATCGTGGAAAAGGGGCGGCCTTGCGTACCGGTTTCGCTCATGCGACCGGGGATGTCGTTATCATCCAGGACGCGGACTTGGAGTACAACCCCAACGAATACCCGCGTCTGCTGAAACCGATTCTCGACGGCAAGGCGGATGTCGTTTTTGGAAGCCGCTTTTTGGGCGATCAGCCGCATCGCGTGCTTTTTTATTGGCACTCGATGGGAAACAAATTCCTTACCACACTCTCCAATTGCTTCACGGGCCTCAACCTGACAGATATGGAAACGTGTTACAAGCTGTTCCGACGCGAGGTGCTGGAGCAGATTCTCCCCGAATTGCAACAAAACCGATTCGGTTTTGAACCGGAAGTGACGGCTCGTGTTGCTCGCAAAGGTTTTCGAGTTTACGAAATGTCGGTAAGCTACTCGGGTCGTACGTATCAAGAGGGGAAGAAAATCGGCTGGCGCGACGGCTGCAAGGCCATTTGGTGCATCCTGAAATACGGTCTATTCGCAAGGTAAGCCAAATGATGAAGAAGTCCCTTCCCCTCCTGATTTGCCTTCTCCTTAACGGTTTTCTTTATGCCATAATTGCTTTGCGAAATACGAGTTATCTTGAGGATTATCGCCTGGCGCAGAACCCGGACGCCCCCACGTATGTCGCCCTGGGGCGAAACATCTGGCTCCATGGTGAATATTCCCGGAATCCAAACCCGCCCTATAAAGCAGACTTTGGCTGGACACCCGGCTATCCGCTGCTTGCAGGAGCGTGCGACCTTGCGCTGCGTGCACGGGGTATTTTTGGGATGAATGTGCTGATGTCGGTGCTCACATGTGCCTGTTTGTACTCCCTGGTTTCCCGATTCCTCGGCTCTCGAGTGGGCTGGATGGCCGCATTACTCTTTGCGTTGGACCCGCTCATTTGGATGTATAATTTTCAGGCAATGTCCGACGTGCCTTTCCTTTTTTTCATTACCGCAGGCCTTTTTTTCCTCCTGCCTGTCCTGTTGGAACCGACGCAATCCTCCCGACGCTGGACGCGTATTCTGGCAGGAGGAACGTTGCTCGGACTGGCTATTTTGACACGTCCCACAGGCCTATATTTGCCGCTCGTTTTGCTGATTTGTTTCGTTCTCTGGATGTTTGTCGATCGCAGGAATCGTAAAACGCGTGCTTTGGTTGCATTGGGAATTTTCCTGACCTCCTACATACTGCCGGGACTTTGGATGTTGAGAAACTACCAGACGTTCGGTATTTTTGCCCTCTCAGGAAATGAGAATATCGTTTTGGTCTATTACACTGGCGGCGGGGCATGGCAAACCCAGCACGGCGGGACTCTGGAAGAAGCGCAGCAGAGGATTCAGCAAGAGTATGGCCTTCCCCCCGTCGTGATATGCCATAACATTAACGCATTCGACATCACCCCGCAAGAGGTGGACGCGCAGCTGCGACGCCACAAACGGGAAATCCTTACCCAATATCCCCTCGCTCTGCTTCGGTCGGGAATGATCGGACTGCCCAAGTCGCTGCTCGCTCACGAAACGGGTTCTTTATCGTATCTTGTCCAAATCCCCCGAAACAACATAAACCACGTGGAGCGCAGCGCACTCGCCCCATTCTTCTTTTGGAGCGTTTTCTTCCAGACTTCGCTGCTTCTTTTGTCCGTTTTGGGCGTTATCTGCTGGTTTCGGAAGCGCTATTCGCCGATCATGTTGCTTTTCCTCGGTGGCTATGCGGGATATTTCGCGCTTACCATGGTACTTTCCGGTGCCGATTGCTGTGCGCGATACCGAATGCCGCTGATGCTCTGTTTCTACATCCTCGCGGCCGTCGCCATGGCGGCGCCACGTTCCAAGAGGGACAATCCCGCTCTCCCCAAAAAGGTGGAATGGAAATAGTGCTGTGTCACGAAAATAAATATTAATAAAAAATATT
>JAUNBJ010000114.1 GCA_030535245.1 Planctomycetia bacterium
TTATATCTTACCCCGTTCATGCGCCAGCCCTGCTTCTTTGAAGGGGTACGCCCGTTAGGACGGGGGGTAGTTCCGAAGTGGTGAACGCTTTCCCAGGTCAAAACACCCCGTCAGCCTACGGCTGCCACCCCTCTAAAAAGAGGGGAATTACCCATCTTGCCCAAATTCGCAAGGAAGTTTGATCGCACCCGGTTCTGAGGAAACGCCCCCTTTTCAGGAAAGTTCGGCGGTAGACAAAACGGTGTAATTCGACCCCGAACGGGCCATTTTGCTGGCAAATACCGTCAAATGCCGGACAAACGTTTTCCCGGCATCGTACGCTTCGTACTGCCGAATCCGCGCGGACAAATCGCCCAGTTTCGGCGAAATCCGCTGAATCCGACCCAACGTCATGTGCGGGAAATACGGCTTCAATTCCCTGGGAAAACCACGCTGCTGCATCACCCGATCCACGTCGGCCGCCAACTCCGTAATCGCCTGCCGCCCCTCGTCGTCCACCCCCATCCAGACCGATCGCGGTTTCTCCACGTTCGGAAACGCCCCCACCCCCTTCAGACAAAACATAAACGGATGGTGCCGCTTCGCAACCGCCGCCACGTCCCGGCAGATTTCGTAAACTTCTGGATTCGGAATCTCGCCCAGGAATTTCAGCGTAATGTGGAACTTCGACGCCGGTTCCCAGCGAACGTCCGCCTCCGTTTCCATCAGTTTCTGCTCCAGCGTAAACGCCTGCTGGCGGGATTTTTCGGCAATTTCCAACGCGATAAAAGTTCGTACTTTGTTGTCCATAATAATTTTTCCAATTCTTTCACAATCAGGGAAATCGAACGTCGCGGAAGTTTTCAGACGCCACTTTCAAACTTGCGAAGCACCCTCTCCACCACCGGGTCCGTGGTAATCAGCATGGCTGTGTCCCCCGCCTCAAAACGGTAGTCGGCCCCCGGAACCACCACCGTCCCCTGATGAATCGCACCCAAAACCACACACTGCGACGGAAGTTTGGCCTCCATGAGCGTTCCCCGCGTCACCAGCGACCCCGCCTGCACCTCCAACTCCAAAAGACACACCCCCATGCCAAAAATGTCCGACTTCTTGGAAATCACCGCCCCCAGGTTCAGAAAATTCATCACCTTCTGCGAAACTTCCTCACGCGGACTGACGCTGACGTCGATCCCCAGTTTCTTCGTCACGTTCCCATAATCCGGCCGGTTGATGATGGAAAAAACCTTTTTCGTCCCCAGCTCCTTCGCCTCGACGCAAACCAGAATGTTCGTCTCGTCCGACCCCGTGCAGGCGACAAACACGTCCGCGTTTCCCACCCGTTCCTCCTCGAGCGCCGCCCGGCATTGAACGTCGATGTTCACCACCTCCACATCACGCTTCATCAGCTCCGCCAGCCACAAACACCGTTCGCGATCCGTTTCCAAAATCCGAACCCTGTGACGCTTGTGAATCAGTTGCGCCAAATGAAGCCCCGTCTCCCCGGCCCCCGCAATCACGACCGTTTTCGTTTCCGGCGGATCCCCTCCCAGATTTTTACGAACCTTCAGCAGGTTGTCGTGTGCCCCGATGAGCGTCACCTTGTCGCCCGCCTGAAGCGTATCGTCGGCCCCCGGAATGATGTACGTCTTGTCCCGATGAATGCACCCGATCCGAACATTCGACGGAAAGGCCAAATCCCGAATCGGTCGCCCCAGACACTTCGCCCCCGCGGAAAGCGTCATTACCATCAACTCGATATCCCCATCGAAATACGCCTCCAGACTGAGCGCCTCGCTGAACATGTCGATCTCGTGAGAAAGCCGCATCGCCGTAAGCTGCCCCAGACTCAGGATTCGATCGATCCGGAAATGCGAACGATAGTCGAATGCCGCAAGATTCTGCGCCAACGTCGAGTGAACCCGCGCAATCACACGACGCGAACCCATCGCCTTCGCGATACTCGCCCCCACAAGATTCGCCTCGTCCGAACCGGTCATCGCCAGACACAAATCGGCATTCATCGCGTTGGCCTGAAACAGCACCGCCGCGTGTGAAGCGTTCCCCTCCAACACCATCGCGTCCAGCGTATCCGCCAACGGCCCCACCACCGCAGGGTCGTCGTCCACCAACACCACCTCGTGTCGGTGTGCACAGAGCATTCGAGCTATCGAAGAACCGACCGTGCCGGCTCCCAAAATGACGATCCGCATAAATACTCCGTCAGAATACCACAACCATGAACAGGAAGATCGCCGCCATGGAGCCAATCGTCCAAAGCACAATCCGTATCGCGTTGGCAAGGATGCGCGACATCTTCTCGTCACGCGTCGCCGCATACACGAAACCGATCGCCAAAATCAACGGCAACGCATATAAAAAATCTGGTAACCCCAAAGCCAACACCGACATCGTTCACCTCACTTCTTTTCCGCGTTCTTCGCCTTTTCCGCTTTTTCCGCCTTCAAAGCCGCCTTGCGACGCTTTTCCTCCTCCGCATCGACCGGCCCCATCCAGGCGTCGAAAATCGCGAACAGGTTCAAAAGCCCCGCCGCCATCGTGTAAAACGAACCCAGCTCGTACCCACGATTCAGACGCTTTCGGATGTTGTCCACCGTCGGCGCATTCGGCTGCCCGCCGGAACCACCGGAAAGCCCATATGCCGATTGCGTCGCTTCCGTCCCCAAAAGCGGCGGCGCCATGAATCCGCCAAAGAGCGGTTTCTGCCCCGTCGGGTCTTTCAAATATTGCAACAGCGCCGGGGACGCCGGAAGCCCCGTCCAAACCTGCGCAAAATAATGGAACCGCCGATCCCCCTGCCGAAGCGAAAAATAGACATCCCGCCCCACGCCGAACGTCTCGCTGCTCCCCAGGTACACCCCGATGATAAACAGGCTCAAAATGCACACGGAAAAAAGAATCCCCTTCCCCGTACGTCCCTGGTAAAAATGCCCCAGCCCCGGAAGCATCCACGCCAGAAACGCCGCGACATACGGATCCTTCAAATCAATTTTTTCTTCTCGAAACGTTACCGTCGCCATCGTCTATTCACCTCTCCTGTCCAATTTCTTTTTCCTCATTATACCCGGAACCCAAAAATTCTAAACCCCCCCATTCCCAGCAATGCGGTACGATGAAATTTTGCGTGCAGGGCTTTCCTTTTTTGTTCAAACCCGTTATAATGGATGTTGTCCATTTTCGTTTTTCCTTTTGTGGATACCATGTCGCTGAAAGTTCATGAAGTCAACGTCCGAAGTTTTTTCAATCCGTCCAAGCTGGCGGATTTTGTCGTGAACCCCTACGTCGGCTGCCCGCACAAATGCCGGTACTGCTACGCGGAGTTTATGAAAAAATTCACCCACCACTCCGAGCCGTGGGGAGATTTCCTGGACGTCAAACGGTGCGATCGCTTCCCCCGTCCCTCCAGCCTGCGTGGGAAGCATGTTCTGATTAGCACCGTCACCGACCCCTACAACCCGTTTGAAAAACGCTACGGCGTCACGCGGCAAATCCTGGAATTTCTCGCCGAATGCGAGGACGTTCACGTGGGAATCCTCACCAAGTCCGATCTGGTGTTACGGGATCGCGACGTGCTGAAAAAAATCGCCCATGTCCGAATCATGTTTTCGATGAACAGCCTGGACGACACCTTCCGCAAAATTTTTGAGCCGCACGCCATTTCCCCCGAACGCCGAAGAAACGCCCTGAAAACGCTCCACGACGACGGCTTCGTCACGGGCATTTTCCAATCCCCGACGTTCCCCGAACTGACCGATTTTCGCGCCCTCATCGAATCGGTTCGCGATATTTCCAACGTATTCTGGTTCGAGAACCTCAAACTCCGCACCCTTTACCGAACGCAGGTGCTGAACCTTGTGCGTATCCACTATCCCGAACTGTTTCCGCTTTATGAGTACCTCTTTTTACATGGCGGAGCCGAAGGGTACTGGGCCGCCCGCCAAGCCGAGATTGAGGAATACTGCCAGCAACGCGGCATTGAGCCGGCAATTTACTTTTCCTGAAAAACGCTTTCCATGCTTTACAAAAAGGACTCCATCGGGTACAATACCAGAAAAAGGAGGATATCATGACACGTGAATATTTTAACATTGACCAACTCGCACCGCTGCTGAATCAGACGACACGCCAGCTTCAACGCATGGCGGAACGAGAGGAAATCCCCGCACAACGTATCGGGGGAGAATGGCGTTTTTCCCGAAAGGAACTGCGTGGCTGGCTGCTGGAACGCGTCGGGACGGCCGACGAATCGGGACTGGTCGAGCTGGAACAGATTCTGGATCAACTCGGAGCCGGGTTTGAAGTCGAGGAATGCCCCGTCGCCGACCTGCTTCATCCGGAGGGGATCACCGTGCCGCTGGAAGGAAAAACGGCGGGACGTGTCATTGAATCCATCGTCAAAACGGCCATGAGCACCAACCTGCTCTGGGACGAGAAGGCAATGATTACCGCCGTTCACGAACGCGAAAACATGTACCCCACCGCCATGGACAACGGCGTCGCCCTGCTCCACCCGCGACGCCCCATGACCAACATCCTCGCCGACCCGTTCATTGCATTGGGGATCACCCACTCCGGCGTCCCGTTTGCCGACAATGGTGTGCTGACCGACGTTTTCTTCCTCATCTGTTCGACGAACGATACCCAACACCTACGAACGCTCGCCCGATTGAGCCGAATCATCACGTCGCCCGATTTCCTGCCAACCCTCCGAACGCTCTCCAACCCCCACGAAATCATTCAACTTTTCCGCGAAACGGAACGAGGTTTGTAATCATGCGTCACGCCCCTTATACTGCGGAGGATTTTGGAATCAATCCGCTCATGTTCTACTACGAAGTCACCCAGGCATGCGATCTGGCCTGCAAGCACTGCCGCGCAAGCGCTCAGCCCGACCCCGCCTTTGACGAACTGACGCACGAACAGTCCATGGCCCTTATCGACGACGTGGCCCGATTCCCCCGAAAACCCAACATGTGCTTCACCGGGGGCGACCCGCTCAAACGCGACGATCTGTTCGTCCTGCTCCGTCATGCCGCAGACCTGGGAATCACCACCGCCCTGACCCCCTCGGCCACACCGCTGGCCACGTTCGACGCCTTCCAGAAAGCGAAAAATGCCGGCGTTCAGGCCCTCGGACTGAGCCTCGACGGAGCCGACGCCGCCGTACACGACGCCTTTCGCGGACTTGATGGCAGCTTCGACAAGTGCCTCGAACTCATGCAGTACGCACTGGAACTGGACATGCCCGTGCAAGTCAACACCTCCATCACCCGACGGAACTTCCACCAGATCGACGCCATCGCCGAACTGCTCGCCAATCGGGGAATCGCCATGTGGTCGGTCTTTTTTCTCGTCCCTGTCGGTCGCGGCGTCGAAGAAATCCGTATCTCCCCGCCCGAATACAAAATCGCCTTCGAGAAACTCTGGCACCACGCCCAGACCCAACCCTACGGCGTTAAGACGACCGAAGCCCCCTTCTATCGCCGGTACGTGCTGGAACAGGGGGGCGACCCGCTCGCACCGCCGAAATCCCACAGCAAATTTGCCGCCCAAATGAACCGTGGACAGGGATATCGCGCACCGCTTGGAATCACCGACGGTCGCGGCATCCAGTTCGTCGGACACAACGGCGTCATTTTTCCCGCCGGCTTCCTCCCCATCGACTGCGGACGTTTCCCCGAAGTCTCCGTCGTGGAAACCTACCAGACGCACCCCGTGTTCCGCGCCCTGCAAAATCCCGACAACTACCACGGAATCTGCGGAAAGTGCAACGATCGATTCCTCTGCGGCGGCAGTCGCGCTCGTGCTTACGCCGTCACCGGAGACTGGCTCGGCCCGGAACCGGACTGCTTTTTTGAATCGTGATTTTTTGAAGCGGAACGCCCTGCGTTACTACGGCACGATGGCCCCATGCTCGCGAAGCAGCGCCTTCAACCGATCCAGCGGCACGTTTTCCGGCAAAACGTTTTCCTTCGCCGCCAGCGCCGCCCCGGCACCCGCCGCCTGCCCGCTGGCCATGCAAACTGACTGCACCCGCAACGCCGACCCCGCCTGCCGGTCACTGCTGATGCACCGCCCCGCCATAAGCAAATGCTCCACACCGTCCGCAATCAACGCCCGATACGGAATCGTTGGAACCACCCCCTTCTCCAAACGCTTGGGTGCCGCGCCGTCCGAAGTGTGGAGGTCTATCGGGTAAAACGCAAACGCCACCGAATCGGGCCAGACTTTACCCGTCCGATAATCCTCCTCCGTAATCACGTACTTCCCCTGGATGCGGTACGTTTCCCGCACGCCCGTCTCCGCCGACATCTCCACGAGCTTCGCGTTTTCGCCCCCCGGAAGCGTCTTGATGAATCGCAACGAACGCAAAATCGACGCCCGCCCCCGAATATTCGCATCGGTACGCCCCGGCCCCGTCGCGTTGTCCGCATGGTACACATACGTCCGATTTCCCGCCGGTCGGGGTCGCGTCAAAAAACGCTTCACTCCCCCGAACATATCCTCCGGCAGCAACACGCCGTCCGCAATCGCCTTCTGATACCGCACCTGCATGTCGTCCCAGTCCACTTTGGAAAAATCAATGCCACTATCGATCCTGTAAAAAATCGACCCCGGCTGCGTCTCCTCCTCCCGAAGCCGAACCGCACCCGCCATCGCCGCCACCGTGCCGTTGCCCGTCGCATCCACGATTTCCCGACACCAAATCGTCCGAAACTGCCCCATCGTCGTGGTCGTCACCTTCCAATGCGCCCCATGCTCCGTCGTCTTTTCCAACGCACATGGCGTCTCGTAATACCGCAGCGCCACCCCCGAACGAACGCACATCTCCTCCGCCAAAATCGCAAACAGCGGCGGATTCACCGGAATCGACAGCAACCAAAAGGAACGATTATCTACCGAAAAATCCGGCATTTTATCCCCGTTTAACGCCACCGCCGCTTGCGTTAACTCCCAGCCAATCCCCGCAATCACCTGCTTCCCCCACGCATGAAAAAGTCCGGGATACCGCACCCCCGCCGTCGTCGTCGTTCCCCCCAACTGAAAACCCATCTCCACCAGAATCGTCTTCGCCCCCGCCCGCGCACTCTGCACCGCCGCCGGAACGCCCGCCGTTCCACCCCCCACGACCAACACGTCGCAAACCGCTTCGTCCGTGGCAATGATTTCCATCGCTCCCCCCGCCAGACACAAAAAAACCGTCGCAAAGACGGCTGCCATTCCTTGAAAAAAACGCATGTTCTACCTCACTGTCTCGACCTTCCCGGCCACTTCCTAAAATCTCCCAACCGCTCGCAACGCCACGGCCTGTCCTCATTCCGTAAAAAAACCGGAACAGTGTTCCCGCTCCGGTTCTTGCTATTCAAAAGTGAAAACTTTGAACGTTTTCTGATTGTCCCGACTTCCTGCGGACTAATGAATCCCCGCATGGGAAAGGATTCCTGACTTCTCCAAATCATCTTCCAATCGATGAAGGACATTCTCAACCCGCACATCTTCCATTTCGTCGTCCCAAATGGAGGAGGAGTCTTTGGCGACAAAACGCCCTTGACAATGCTGACACGTAAGCGTCATTCCCAAATACCGTACCTGCACCCGCAGGCGGCGACCACAAATTGGACATTTCTGAGTAAAAGTTGCTTGAGAAGTCATGGTAAAAACCCCTTACCGGCAAACGCCCCGTGAATACCCTTCCCGGTTCGCTCGCACAAAAAAATAAAACTTAAACACCGTACTGGAAAATATTCCTTTTGAATCCTTCACGGAGTAAAGCCCTTTTCCAAGGTTCTTACTCGCGTTCGCACCAAATTGTTCACGCCCGAACGGCAAACTCTCGGCGCAAAGCCCCTGTGATTTCCAGGAATCCTTTCCAGTCACCCAATCGGGCACTCCAAAAAAACATTTCCAAACTACAGCCAATAAGGAAAAGCATTGAGTTCGCTCTATATTGTATCATCCCCGGCGGTAATTTCAAGTATTTCCTTCTCTTTTTTCTGAAAAAATTTGAAATTTTATGGAAATTTTTCTCCATACGAAAACTTTTCCGGTTTTCTGCCGATAAATAGGGAAGTCTGGAGAAAAAGAGTCCTTTACGTTGTCCCGGCATTTTCGCCGTCCTGCCCATGCCCACGCCGACCCACAAAAACCTGAACCGCCGCGCCATGTTGTTTTCCCTCGCCACGCTGGGAACCCTCCTGACGGTACTCTCCCTGACCGTCTATCGGCAGGAAATCCGGGAATTCGTCTCTCCTGAAAGTCGCCCAAAATCCCCCCCAACCGCCGTTCCCGTCTCGGAAGAGGAAAAAAAACAGGCCGTCGAGGAACTCCTTCCCAACCCCCAACTCCCCCCCAGGGAAGCCGCCGAAACCGTTCTCGAAAAGGTCGCTGAAAAAGCCCAAAACCAATCCCACGAAGAAAACCTCGCCGAACTTGCCCAACAGGGAAAGCAACTAAAGAAATTCGCCACGGAAGAATCGGTCGAAAAGGTCGCCGAACAGATTCACCAATGGTACGGACTGGAAGAACGCGCTTCCGAACCTGAATTCCTCCCCCCCGAAGGCCCGTTCGATTTCGATACCGCCCAAATTCACGACGTCGCCCGTGCCACCGACGAAAACGGAAAATACCGCTACACCGCCATTCTTTGCGACGCCCAAGGACGCAGCATGCGTGTTGAGCTGCCCCCCGACCAGGGGAAACCGCTCTACCAAACCATGCAGATGATCCAGCAAAATCCGCTCATGGAAACCCTTTACCGCAGCACCGTCATGCCAATGCTCGATAAAATGCTGCGGGAAAAACGCTAATGGCTTATTGAATTGATAATTGATAATTGATAATTTTTTTGTTCAGGCCGTTTTTTGAATGGTGTGCTTTCCCTGTTGGGCACGCTCGGCAGGAAATTTCCTTTCGGGTGCTTCTTGACAAAAGCGGGGAGAGCGATATAATGGCCGCCACTGTTTTCTACCGACTATTTCAGAAAGAAAGTATTATGTCCAACGATTCCTGTTCCATCGCGAAAATTCGCAATATTGGTATTGCCGCCCACATTGATTCGGGCAAAACAACGCTGAGCGAGCGTATTCTTTTCTATGCCGGGCGTATCCATCGTATCAACGAAATTGCCACGGGTGCCGGGGCGACAATGGATTCCATGGATTTGGAACGGGAGCGTGGAATTACCATCCAGAGTGCCGCGACGACCGTCCGGTGGCAGGATTGCCAGATAAATTTGATCGACACGCCCGGCCACGTCGATTTCACGGTAGAGGTGGAGCGGAGCCTCCGGGTGCTGGACGGGGCGGTGCTGGTTTTGTGTGCGGTGGGTGGCGTGCAGCCCCAGTCGTTGACCATCGACCGCCAGATGCGACGGTACAAGGTTCCTCGCATTGCATTCATCAATAAGATGGACCGTACCGGAGCGGATCCGTTTGCGGTGGTGCGGCAGCTCGACGAAAAACTGGCGTGTCATCCCGTGATGATGCAGTATCCCATCGGCAGGGAACAGCATTTTGAAGGGGTGGTCGATCTGGTATCGATGAAGGCGATCTATTTCGACGGTAAAAACGGTGAAAAGCTCCGTTACGAGGAGGTTCCCGCAGCAATTTTGGAGGAGGCGAAGGCGGCACGGAACAAAATGCTGGAAGCCCTTTCCATGTTCAGCGACGACATTTTGGAAATCCTGCTGGACGAACAGTCGGAAAATATTACGGAGGAGATGATTTACCGCGTGATGGCCGACGCGATTCACCACGACTTAATGACGCCGGTGTACCTGGGCACGGCGTACCGCAACAAGGGGATTCAGCCGCTTCTGGACGCGATTGTCCGGTTCCTCCCGTCGCCGTTGGACCTGGAGCCGACGGCACTGGAATTTGAGGAGCCGCACCGGGAAATCAAGCTGGACCCAACCGCCAAGGGGCCGACGGTGGCCATGGCGTTTAAAATCGTGGAGGATCCGTACGGGTCGCTGGTGTTCATGCGGATTTATCAGGGATCGTTCCAGAAGGGGGAAAGTTACTACAATCAACGAACCGGTAAAAAGGAGCGTTTTGGCCGAATCGTCCGTATGCACGCCGACGAGCGGGCGGAAATCGATGCGGCACAGGCAGGGGAAATCGTGGCGGTGCTGGGGCTGGAATGTGCCAGCGGCGACACGTACTGCTCGGAATATCCGTGCTGCACGCTCCAGAGCATGTACGTTCCCGACCCGGTGATTCAGGTTGCCATTGCAACGAAAAAGAACGAAGATGCCAACCGGCTTGGCAAAGCACTCCAACGCTTCCGCCGGGAAGACCCCACACTTCTCATTGCGACCGACCAGGAGACGTCCGAAACGATCATGTCGGGCATGGGCGAGCTGCATTTGGAAGTGTACGTCGAACGGATTCGGCGGGAGTATGCCGTCGAGGTGGAGGTGGGCAAACCACGCGTCAACTACCGGGAAGCACCAACCGAGCCGTTCAAATTCGACTACCGATTCCGAAAGCAGACCGGCGGTTCCGGCCAGTACGCCCACATTGTCGGCGAGTTGGGGCCGATTCCGGAAGGTTCCGACGAGGAATTCCTGTTCGAGGAACATGTCGTGGGAGGACGCATTCCACGACAGTACCTCCCCGCCATTGAAAAAGGGGTTCGCAAGACGTTGGAAAAAGGCCCCGTGGCCGGTTTCCCAATCGTCAACCTGCACTATCAGGTGAACGACGGTTCCTACCACGAGGTGGACAGCTCCGATATGTCGTTCCAAATTTGTGCCCAGACGACCGTCCGTGAGTTTTTCCCAAAAACAAAACCATGCCTTCTGGAACCGGTAATGAAAATCGCCATCGAATGCCCCCAGGCGTTTCAGGGAACGGTCGTGGGCGACCTTTCGCAACGACGTGGATTGATCGTCAGCACCGATATGATCCAGAACAACGTCCGTATCGAAGGGGAAGTTCCGCTGGGAGAAACGTTTGGTTACTCCACCGACTTGCGCAGCATGACACAAGGACAGGGAACGTTTATCCTCATGTTCTCCCGCTACAAGCCAATGCCGGCATACCTCCAGGAAGAAGTCATCCGGACACGGAAAGAAGAACAGAAGAAGAATTGATAATTAATAATTATTTCTGTTCCCACCCCGTTAGCGTCGGCCTTTAGGCCGCCCGGTACGACCGGGTGCGACTACGGCTTTTCGCCGGTTACTACATCATCGGGAGGCAGTCGCTTTCGCTTCTGGCCTCCCTGCCCCGGATACAAATTCGTTAGCGTCGGCCTTCAGGCCGTTCACGTCGTACGATTAGGAAAAAACGTTTATTCCTCTCGTGCCCCAACGGGGCAAATTCAATAGCCTGGGGCAACGCCCTAGTGCTGTGTCCAAAAAATAAACAATATTCGTCTAAAAGTTTTCGGAGGGGTGGGCGTCCCCGCCCACCCATTAGGGCGTAAGCCCTAACAAAAGGTTAGGAAAAGGCTAACGCCTTTTTGGGTGGGCGAGGACGCCCACCCCTCCGTAGACATTGCCGTAATTTATAAGAGGGACGGAACACTAGGGGAATAGGAAAAAACGTTTATTCCTCCCGTGCCCCAACGGGGCAAATTCAATAGCCTGGGGCAACGCCCTAGGGGAATAGGGGGAATGGCCATGCGCTTCCAGCCTTTGGGAAGGAACCCTTTTGAAAAAGAGGTTCCTCC
>JAUNBJ010000115.1 GCA_030535245.1 Planctomycetia bacterium
AAAGAGGGGAATTACCCCATCTCGCCCAAACTCGCAAGGAAATTTGATCGCACCCGATATTGCGGCAACATGGAAAGGTTCATTGACATCTCCCTGCGAAATGCTATAATCCTTATGTTGTTTTCCCCCTGTTTTTAGAATTTTCGCAAGGGAGCTTATCATGATTACCCTGACCCCCGTCGCCGCCGACAAAGTGCAGCAGGCCAAAGACGACCAAAACATCGAACCCAACCGTTTCCTCCGAATCGGCATCGCCGGCGGCGGGTGTAGCGGCTTCAAATACGGGCTGGCATTCGACAGCCAGTTTCACCCCGATACCGACGTCCTTTACGAAACCGAAGGCATCGCCATCGTCGTTCGTAAAAAAATGGCCGAGTTCCTCGACGGCACCGTCATCGATTACAAAATCGGGGAGTTTGGCGAAGGGTTTGCCATCGAAAATCCCCTCTTTCCACCCAGCATGGGATGCGCCGGCTGCCACGGACATTGAAATTTGCAGGCAGAAGGCTCCCGGTCGCTACGGTTTCTCCACAAACTGCGCCGCCGCGGGCCACGGAATTTCCACGTCGTTTTCCATGGCCTGGAGCGTTCCCTCCTCCAAAACCTGATACACCCGGATGTTCCGCGATCCCTGATTGCACACAAGCAGGTACGCACCGTCCGGCGTCAACCCCGCAAAACGTGGTTCGACACCCCCGGACGAGACCCGCTGGAGCAACCGTAAATCGCCATCCAGCACCCCGATTTCCGACGTTCCACGCAGGGAAACGTAAAGAAACCGCCCGGTCGTCGCAATCGCCCCACCGGAACCCCCTTCTGGAATCCGGGTCGTCTTTTCCAGCGTCAAAATCCCGTGCGTGTACCTGTAACGATCCAACGAACCATCCAGCTCGTTAATCACAAAAAAACCTGTTCCGTCCGCCGAAAAGACCCCATGCCGCGGGCCACAGCCAGGACGGCACACGCACGTCGCCACCGGTTCCCATACGCCTTCTCGCAGCGCCAGCGAAACGATCCGGTCGCTCCCCAAATCGGTGGCAAGGACGTATTCCCCCGCCGGATCGCTTTGCACGAAATGGATATGCGGCGACTGCTGCCGGACCGGGTGCGGACCACGCCCCACAAACGAAAGCAACTGCGTCCGCCGTTGGGGAACGCCCCATGCGTCCAGCGAAAAAATCGCAAGCTGGCCACTCACATAACAGGCGACGAAAAGAAATTTTCCCGACGGATGAACGGACAAATGACACCCGCACGTCCCGCCGCAGCCGAGCGTTTTCAACAGTGTCAGGGAGCCGTCCGCTTCGATTTTCCACGTCGCCAGCAGGCTCTCCTCCCGAAAACCGTCGGACGACTCCGCCACGGCGTAGAGAATGTCCGAACGGAGCGGGTGGCATGCCAAAAACGACGGATCCAACAAAAAGGCCACGGCCCGCTGAAGGTTCAACGCGCCGTGGTCAAAATCCGCAAGGTAAACGGCCGTTGGAGCGTCGTCCGCAACGCTCCGCAACCGCTTCGTTCCGAGATAAAGGCGGCTCATTTCGCCGCGCCTTTCAGCGACTCCATGTAATCCAACGTGATGTTGATCACCTCATCCAGATAAAAATCACGCTCGATTTCGTTGTCGCTGCGCATCTCCTTTTTCTCAAGGTTTTCCTGCTCCTCGTCCAGCATGTCGGCACGCTCGTCGAGGAACCGCTTTTGGTTCAGCGTCACGCTCTTGCGGTCTTTCATTTTTTTGTAAAAATCAATCTTCCGCACCAGTTTTTGGAATTCCTCGTTCGCCGCGATACGTTTGGCCGACTTCTCCCGAAGCGTCGCCACAATCTCGGGCGCGGTCTTGCCGGAAAGCTGGATCGGCTGCGACTCGATTTTGTCGAACGGCATGGCGTAATCCAAATCCGCTTCGCCGATGTCCATGTGCGTCGTGATGGACGGAATTTCAATGTCCGATTCCACACCGCGGTTCTGCGTGCTGTCGCCCAACGGACGGTAGAACTGCTGCATGGTCACTTTCAACGCCCCCAGCTTCAGCTTACTGGCCGACTGGAACAACACGTTGCCAATGTCAATGAGCGTCTGCACCGTTCCCTTGCCATGCGTCGTTTTGTCGCCAACAATCAGACCACGCTGGTAGTCCTGAATCGCTCCGGCCAAAATCTCGCTGGCGCTGGCACTCAGTTTGTTGATCACCACCACCATCGGCTTGTCCCAGACCACCCCCATCTCCGTATCCTTGTACGGCATGATGTTGCCAAAGGGATCCTTCACCTGAACCACCGTTCCCTCGTCGATGAACAGACCGGTCAGGTTGATCGCCTCCGGAAGTGAACCGCCACCGTTGGTTCGCAGGTCGAGAATCATCGCGTCCACCCCCTGCTGGTTAAACCCTTCCAGAATCTTCCGCACGTCGCGGGTCGTGCTCTTGTAGTCCGACGAACCGCTGCGTGCTCCGGCCATGTCCATGTAGAAACTCGGCAGGTTGATCACCCCGATTTTATACGGCGTGCCGTCCGCTTTTTTACCCGCCTGGAACACCTCGCCCTTCGCTTCGCTGTCTTTCAACTCGATTTTGGAACGGACGATCTTCACAATCTTCTTCGCTCCGCCCGTCGCGGGAAGCACTTCCAGACGAACGATCGTGTCTTTTTTACCACGAATCTTCTTCACCACGTCGTCCAGCTTCATGTCCACGATATCCTCAATCGCGCCATCCTCGCCCTGCCCTACGCCGCTGATCTTGTCGTCCACCTTGAGCGTTCCCTCTTTTTCCGCCGCACCACCAGGAACCAGGTGTTTGACGACCACATAACCATCCTCGGAAGTCAACGTCGCACCGATTCCTTCCAGCTCCAGTCGCATGGCAATGTCGAAATTCTCCAACGTCGAAGGGGCCATGTAAGACGTGTGCGGGTCAAAACTGGTCGTCATGGCCGTCAGGTACATCTCCAAAAGCTCGTCGTTGTCCAGCTGGTGCATCCGCCGGGCAAAACTGCTGTAGCGTTTCGATAATTTCTCGACGTACTCCTGGTGCTTCTGCTCCGGAGTTTTGGGAGCTTCTTCCGCCTTGGGAGCTTCCTTTTCCTTGGGCGTTTCTTCCTTTTTCCCATCCTTTTTGACGTCCTTGTAATCGTCCATCTGGAGCAGCAGGAAGTCGTATTTCACACGTTTTCGCAAACGCTCCCGCGCTTCCGCCGCCGTTTTGGGATACGTCAAAACGTCTCGATCCGTCACCAACTCCTCGTCCACCGTATAATCCATCGGCATCCGAATCAGTTCCTGAATCACCGCGACCCGCTCGTCCACCCGCGCCAGGAATGTTTTGAAAATCACGTACGCGATTTTGATTTCACCGTTGCGGAACATGTCGCCCAGCTTGGTCTGCTGGCTTGCAAACGTGTCCACGTCGCTCTGGTAGAAATAAATCTTCTGCGGATCCAACATCTTCAGCATGTTGGAAAGGGTCCGTTCCGACATCTCCGCGTCGATAGCACGCTTGGAGATATGCTCGCGTTTCATCAGGGCGGTGACGGTCAAGGTGATGTAGCGATCCCGCTTGGAAGGTTCGGTCACTTCACCAAACGCGAAACCGCCAGCCAGAACCACACTACAAAGAAAAAGAGTGAAAACAGAGGCAAAATGGTTTTTCATAACTATTCTTTCCGTAAAACCTCAGGACAAACGATTACTTTTCAAACTACTATCCTACTCATTTTGTCAAATAAAGCAAGGCCACCTCGGACAAATCGGAAAAATTTTTCCCTCCGATCCCCCGGGAAGGTGGGAGCGCTATGGACACCCGACAAAAAATCCGATATAATGATTATACGTCGTTTTTCCCCGCCTCGTTTTTTAAATTTTTCAAAACCGACGGCTCTGGAAACGGCATGGTGTGCTTCGCTCGCGTTTTTGGGAGTTTCACAAAGTTTTTATCGGACAGGTCGTTTTTCATCGGACGGACAGGTTTCCCTGGACGGATAGGGGTTTTTTATGTTACACTGGCGGCTGCTGCTGGGAGGCATGATTTCAGCCATTATCGTAGGACTCTGTGCCCTGGATGTTTTTCTGGAACATCTCTGCCAGATTCCAGGTTTGGCCCTGTTCCCGCTGCTGGTGCTGCTGTCGATGCTCGCCTGCCGTGAAATGCTGCATTTCGCCAACCGAAACCACGTCTATCCCGTTCCGTACATCACCTATCTGGGGAGCTTCCTGATCCTCCTGAGCGGTTGGGCCACGTTCGCTTTCCAGCACTCGCAGCCGCCCGAAACGGAACTGCCTCCCCCCACGCCGGTCATGTCGGCTCCGGGAACGCCGGTCGATATGCCGTCGGTGCGTCCCGACCCGAAAACGCTGCATCTGTGGGAACAACTCAAGACCATGACTCCGGGAAATTGGGCTTTGTCGGCATTCGCGCTGGTGACGATCCTGGTCTTTCTTCAGGAAATGTACTCGTTCGTGCGGCCCGGAGCGGTGAATATCCGCATGGCATATACCATTTTTACGATGGTGTACGTCGGCCTGTTCGCAACGTTCCTGACACTTCTACGTCTCTGTTTCGGGCTGTTTTCGCTGATCGCTTTCGTGGCCATCGTGAAAAGTGGCGATATTGGAGCCTACACCGTAGGGCGTCTGTTCGGACGCAACAAAATGGCTCCCGGTCTGAGTCCCGGCAAAACCATTGAGGGGGCGTTTGGAGCGATCCTGTTTTCCTGCGTGGCGGCATGCCTGTGCTACGCGGTGCTTCAGCCATGGATTTTCCACCAGCCCATTCCCCGCCCGTTCAGTGGATGGTGGGTCGTGTATGGAATCATGCTCGGCTTCATCGGAATGCTCGGCGATTTGGCGGAATCCCTCATGAAACGCGACGCCGAACTGAAGGATGCCAGCACCCTGATGCCCGGCTTTGGCGGCGTGCTGGACATCCTGGATTCCCTGCTGCTTTCCGCACCGGTGGCGTACGCCTTCCTGACGCTCCAGCTCCTTTAAACGCGTTTTAAAAACCTTTTTTGGAAAAAATCTTTGACTTTTCGGTTTTCTTGTGTTATACTAATAAAAGAAGGAATCATTTCCGCTGGGAGCGGTCAAAAACGGCACTGTCATTGCGAATGGACATCGAATGAATATCGTCAGGCAATTTCTCCTTGGACAAAACGGGCAATTTTTGGCCATCAGCCGCGATGTGGAAAGCGGCGACCTGCTGGAAATCATCAACTGGTCGGCAGGAGAGGGGGATTTGATTCCCGACACACCGCAGGCACAGAGCTGGAATTTTCATCCGCTGCCGTCGGGGTGCCACTGCGTGAGCCGGACGTTTCGGCTGGGAGCGTCGCTCTACACGCATGGGCTTCTGGTGCCGGCAAAGATTCTGCGAAATTACTCGAACAACGCCGTTTCCCTCATCACGCACCTGGAACGGCAGGGGCTTTGGCGGGCGGGCGTCGAAGTGACACGCCAGATTCTGGACGCACGACAGACCCCCTTACACAACGGACTGGTGCCGGTGCTCCGAACGCTGCCGCTGGATGGTGGGCGCGAGCCGGTACATGCGGAAAAGCTCCGGGCGTTCGTGGAAACGTTGGGAATCCGGCGTTTCGCCATCCTTTTAGACGCCGTGCTGACCAACGAGGCGGCCGTTTTCCTGGGGGAACGCCTGCCCGATTTTCTGGAAGTCCTGCTCGATGTCCTGCCGGTCGAATGCCGGAAAGAGGTTTCCTTCTCCACGGGATTGAAATTTTCTCTGCGGCGGCTGTTTCGCGTGGTCGGCATGGGGTACTGCGCCGGGGAACTTCAACGCATTCGGAACCATTTCCAGATACCGGTATTCGCCGCTGAAACCAAACCGCAGGCGTCGGAGCCATATTTCCCTCCCCTGAAAAACCGCTGGGCCATGCTGGTTGCCACGATTCTGGAGCAGCGTCGCGAAGTCGAATGGAGTGAAATCGCCATGACGGAATCCATGTCCAGCCTGCACAACCTCTCACGGCTGGCACGAAGCTGTTTCCGGCAACTGGGGCTGGACGCCATTTATCGTGCCATTCGCGAAAACCGAAAAAATCACCGCCTGGAAGATCAGACTTACGAAATCATCCGCACCTCGGCCAGCTCCGTAAACGACGCGAAAGACAAACTCTCGAAAACGCTCCCCCCCGTCTGTGGAACGTCGCCGATTCCGTCGCTCGACCGTTACCTGACGGCGGTGACCGATTCCCTGCACGGCAACCCTGTCGCGACCGGTCGAGTAACGCAGCTGTACCGCCATATCATGGCTTCCGTCCCCGAATCGGTACGTGAGGAAACCTCCGATATTCTGCTCAAAGAGGGGGTTCGACGCTGGAATCACGAACATGCCGCCTGCCCCAACACCTCGTGGCGTCAGGTGGAAACGATGATCGACACCCTGGCCGGACTGTTGGAGTTGGGCGTGGAAAAGGATCGCCACCTCCCGAAATCCTCTTTGGAATCCCTTTAGTGCTGGGTAAAAAAGAAACGCAGTGAGCGTAGTGCTTTGTCACGAAAATAAATATTAATAAAAGCGAACGCAGTGAGCGTAGTAAAAAGTTTTGGGAGGTGGGGTCTGGGGAGGAACCTCTTTTTCAAAAGGGTTCCTCCCCAGAGGTTGGAAGCGAGATTGTTAGAACTACCTCGCTTCCAGCCTCTTGAGAGGAAACGCGATAGAATAAGGGAGGCCAGAAGCGCAAGCGCCTGCCTCCCGGATTTTTGGCAACCGGCGGAAGCCGTAGTCGCTCCCGGTCGTACCGGGCTTCAAAAAACTTTTAGTGCGCTCACTGCGTTCGCTATGTTATGAGTGTTTATCCTCTTTTTACCCTGTTTATAACATGGACGCAGCAGTAGTAAAAGTTTCTTACACCGCACGGGTCCGTTTCGTCCCTTTAAAAAATCGCCGCCCGGCGGTGTCCCGCTGGGCGTTCCTTCCTTGGCGCGATTTCCTTCATTGTACGAAGGGGAAAAAGGGGCTTGAATCAGGCAACCAGCGAAAATTCGCACGGCTTCCCACCCACACTCACCACAAATTCCTCAAAAATTCTCAAGTCCAACGCCGTGGCGCAGGAACTCTCCGGATGAAACTGGGTGCCAATGGCAAACCAGTCGTCCAGATCACTTTCAATGGCTTCGACGATACCGTCCGGAGAGGTGGCAGAAACCACAAAGCCTTCCGCGACTTCACGAATCGCCATGTGATGTTTGCTGTTTACGCGAATTTCAGAATCGCCATAGACCTTTTCCATCATCGTGCCGGGAACCACGTCCAACGTGTGACGGTGTACCGGCGTGTGACGGTCGAAGTGCGGCATCGCTTTGGGACAATCCACCGGAATATGGAAATAAAGACTTCCGCCCATCGCGACGTTGAGAAGCTGCATCCCCGCGCCAATCGCCATGACCGGAATCTTCTCCTCCACAATAATACGCACCAGCATTCGATCGAAATCTTCCCGTCGAGCCGCCATCGGACGAACCGTGGTGTGCAACACATAACCATCTCGCCTGGGATCCAGATCACCACCACCGGTAAGCACCACTCCAGCCAATCCGCTCAGAATCTGACGGAGATCGCTTTCCGACTCCATCGGAGGAATCACGACAGGAATCCCTCCCGAACGAAGAATGGCCTCATAGTAACCGGCCCAGATGAAACTGTAGGCGTCCTGCTCTCCCCGTGCCTGCACAAAGTCCGCATTCAAGCCAATCAACGGTTTGTTTCCGAATTGCATTTTTCCTCCTGAACAACCATTCGTGATGGGAAAACGACTTTTTTCCAAAGGGAAGAAAACTTTTTTGCCGCCGCATCGTAGAAAACGAAAGAGAACCCTTCACTTCCTTGTGAAAATTCCCTGCAATCCCTACGATGAACAGGAACCCAAACCGCCGAAAGAGCCAGCACTCTTCCCGCCAAAGGGACTCTCTGTTGAACCGGTTTTGAAAAAATTTTTTAAGCCGCTCTCACCTGTTTCCTTTCACGCAGCCCCCTTAAAGGCTGCCCAGAAGTGCAAATCTAACCCAATTATAATAATTTTTTTTCGTTTGGCAAGTAAAACGGCTATTTTGGGTTCAATTTTAACAAAAATACAAGATGTAGTGGTTTTTCCAATTATCCGATGCGGGAACCCGCAAGACGCTTCCCTCCCTTTTGTTCACCGAACATCCGTTCAGTCGCCGAAAAGGGGAACAGATACTCACGGAACAGAAGAACCTTTCCAAGACCCCGGAATGACGCCGTTTCCTGCGGATTTTACGACGCTTCGACACGTTGGAAATTTCCCATTTCCAGAATCATTTGCAGGAACATCTCGGTCGTGCCGATCGTCGGGACGCGGGTCACTCGCAGTCCAAGGTTCCGGGCGAATGCGGCGGCGGCAATGTCCAGATCGTACGCCACCTCCATGTTGTCCAGCGAAAATCCAAGCGGTACGAGCAACAGATCCTTTCGCCCGTCTCGCGACAGCATTTCCAGCGTTTCCTCCACACTGGGGGCCAGCCATGGCGCTCCGGTACTGCTGGCACTCTGCCACGCCAGATATTTCGGAATCGCGTCGCCAAGCGCCTCCCCGATCTGGTGAAACGACCGCCGAACTTCCGGTTCGTAACGCTGTTGGGCCATCGACAACGGCAGGGAATGCACGGAAAAAAGAATCGCGTCCCGTCCGTCGGCCAGCAGGGAAATCGCCTCTTTCTGTGCCTCGATAAAAAGCGGGTGGCTGCCGTAAGGTTCCAGCACCGTCCACCGACTGAAAGATTCCGCGAAAGGTACCAGCGACGCCATCTGCCCTACGCTTGAAAACGGTGTTGGGAGGAAAACCGTCACGTCGTCCACCCCATCCTCCACCATCCGACGTACCACGTCCGGCAAAAACGGCGCACTGTGCTGATTGGCAGGATAAACCGGCACCCCCGCTTCCCGCAAACGCCCGACGACATGCCGCTGTGCCGCAACCAGCGGGCTGGTACCATGAAAGATTCGGTAATGTTCCCGCACCTCGGCCAGACGCTCCGGCGCGATCTTTCGCCCCCGCGTAACGCTTCGGAAAAACGCATCCACGTCGTCCATGGATTCTGTCGCTCCGAAACCGTAAAAAAGCAACGCACGCTTCATGTCCCCGCCGACCCGGCCAGAGGATCGCCCGCCTGACATTGATCCAGACGCTCCCTGGCCCGCTGAATGTATTCTTCCGAAATCTCAAACCCCAAATAGCACCGGCCCAGTTTTTTCGCCGTGACAAGCGTCGTGCCGCTGCCGGTGAACGGGTCGAGCACCAACTCCCCCGGACGGCTGGAAACGCGTATAATACGCCCCAAAAGCTGCTCCGGCATCTGGCACCCATGCCACCCCGCACGCTCCTTGAACGTGCCGCATACGCGATTGAAGTGCCACGTGTTGTCCGGCAGTTTGCCCTTCGGATTGGCCCGACGGTCATTATATAAAAGCTGGCGAGCCGACGGAATCCGCACTTCCGGGTCGTCGGCGTTGAACGTGAAATTCTTGCGATCCTTCACCATCTGGAAAAGGTGGACGTGCGACCGGGAAAACTTGCGTTTGCACTGGACGCCAAACGTGTAGTACCAAACCACCCAGTTCTCGCAGAAAAAACCAACCTCCCGCTGCATGATCATTTTCAGCTCGGCGGCATACTCGTCGCACATGGCCAGCCAGAACGTCCCGTCCGGCGCCAGCACGCGAAACACCTCCCGCAACCACGCACGCGACCAGTCCAGATACTTCTCGTAGGACAGATTGTCTTTGTAAAAATCGTATTTATAATTAATATTGAACGGCGGGTCGGCAAACACCAACGGAATCGACCCCGCAGCCAACGATTTCATTCCCTCGATACAATCCTGATGTCGCAGTTCGTTTTTCATGAGATTTCCAGCAGGTTAGAAGAAGTATGACGGTGCGCCAGCTCACACGGAAACCGGTTCCCCACCACCTGATGCAGCGTTTCGCGTACCAGCGGTTCCCGGTTGTTTTCGTCGGAAATGTGCCCCAGCAGGACCGTTTGCAGCCGGGAGCCGTACTGATCCAACAGCTCCGCCGCATCGAAATTGGACAAATGCCCCCGTTTTCCACGAACCCGGTCTTTCAAATCTTCCGGATACATGCCGTTATCCAGCATTTCCGGGTCGTAATTGCTCTCCAAAAGTACCCCGTCAAGCGACGCCACCACATCCTTCAGCTCGTCAAACACATGTCCCAAATCGGTGCAGATTCCAAAACGCCGCCGCCCGTCGTCCACCACAAAACAAACGCCGTCCGCCGCGTCGTGCGGGGTGGGAATCGCTTCGATCGTCACGTCCTGAAAACGAAACGTCGTACCAGAACGAAAGTGCTCGACCGATCGCAGTTTCCCCATCCGCCGGGCCGCCGCATGGTAGGTTTTTTCCGTCATCCAGATCGGTAACTTGAATTTACGATGAAACACGCCCGCCGTGGAAACATGGTCGCCATGATCGTGCGTGATGAAAAGAGCATCGACGTCATGAATATCAATCCCATGATACGCCAGCCGATTCTGGGCACAAAGCCCGCTGATTCCCGCGTCAAACAACAGACGTGTGTTCCCGGCCTCCAAATAGATACAGTTCCCTTGACTGCCGGATTGTAACGCGACGACCCTCATTTCTGGTGATCCTTTAAAATAGAAAAAAGCGGGAGACGGGACTCGAACCCGCGACGTCCAGCTTGGGAAGCTAGCATTCTGCCACTGAATTACTCCCGCGATTGAGTCATAGTATAGCCTTTTTCCGAAAACCTGTCAAGGGGTACAGGAAAATCGAATACCATCCAACCTTCTGCATACCGAAACACGCCAGAAGAATGGTTAATGGTTAATGGTTAATTAGGGAGCCGTGAACGGAGGGCTTTAGCCCGTAGTTCCGGAAAGCAGCCCGGTACGACCGGGAGCGACTACGGCTGCCGCCGGTTGATACATCTCCGGGAGGCAGGCGCTTTCGCTTCTGGCCTCCCTTGCCGATTCCACTACGAGCCGTGAACGAAGGGCGTAGCCCGTAGTTCCGGAAAGCAGCCCGGTACGACCGGGAGCGACTACGGCTGCCGCCGGTTGATACATCTCCGGGAGGCAGGCGCTTTCGCTTCTGGCCTCCCTTGCCGATTCCACTACGAGCCGTGAACGAAGGGCGTAGCCCGTAGTTCCGGAAAGCAGCCCGGTACGACCGGGAGCGACTACGGCTTCCGCCGGTTGATACATCTCCGGGAGGCAGGCGCTTTCGCTTCTGGCCTCCCTTGCCGATTCCACTACGAGCCGTGAACGAAGGGCGTAGCCCGTAGTTCCGGAAAGCAGCCCGGTACGACCGGGAGCGACTACGGCTTCCGCCGGTTGATACATCTCCGGGAGGCAGGCGCTTTCGCTTCTGGCCTCCCTTGCCGATTCCACTACGAGCCGTGAACGGAGGGCGTAGCCCGTAGTTCCGGAAAGCAGTGGAAAATCGCTCGGCAATTCTCCGGAACTACGCTGCGCTTCGTTCACGGCTCGTGAGGGGAATATTCCCCTTCTTTGAAGGGGGTACGCCCGTCAGGGCGGGGGGTAGTTCCGAAGTAGGGAACGCTTTCCTAGTGCTGTGTCCAAAAAATAAATAATATTCGTCTAAAAGTTTTCGGAGGGGT
>JAUNBJ010000229.1 GCA_030535245.1 Planctomycetia bacterium
TGTTATTAGTGTTTATTTTCTTTTTATCCTGTTTATAACATGGACGTAGCACTAGAGCTTCATGGAATTGATAATTGATAATTATTTTTGTTCAACCCGTTTTCTGAGGGGTAGGGTTATCCTACCCCAACGGGGCAAATTCTTTACGGGGCTGGGCCGTACCAGACGCAAATCTTTCCTAATCGTTACCATCCGTTCTGGCATAATCGTAAAAATGGACAAAATCGGCGAATATGCTAGATTGCTTTTAACCAGAAACCGATTCTACTAAAGGTAAAGTGTAGGAGTGTTTCCACATTTGCAAGTAAAAGCTATGGTATCCTTTGTAACAGATATGCAGGGAGGGAGGAAGAACCTCATGAAAAAAGTACAAATTGGCCGTTTGTTGATGGCTGCCGTTGCGGCGATCACGCTTTCCGGGCCGGCGGTCATGGCGGAAGACGCGTTTGAGATTTCGCCGCTTCTGGAGGACTTGGATTTGGACGATGCGCTTCCGGCACTGGAGGACGACATCACCCCCATTCCAGCGGAAAGCGCGAACGACGCCCCCAAGTCGGTGGTAGAAAACAGGAATGCGTTGGCGCCACTGCCTGCCGTGGAAGCGGACGTGGAGCCTGTGTTGGTCGCCCAGCAGCCCGAAGCGGACGCGGCCGTCGATATTCCGGTCGTGGAAGCGGACGCTCCGATTACGGAAGCGGCGCCCGAGCCGGCTGCGGAACCGGCTGTGGAACCGGTCGTGGAAGCTCCGGCTGTGGAAGCTGCACCTGAACCCATAGTTGAAGCCGCTCCTGAAACGGTTGTGGAACCGGTTGTGGAAACTCCGGCTGTGGAAGTCGCCCCCGAACCGGCCCCTGTTGCGGAGGCTCCCGCCGCCGTCCTTCCGGAAGAAGCTCCGTTGGTGGAATCCGAAGATATCGCTCCGGCACCCGCTCTGGAAGCGGTTCCGGTGGAGACCTCCGTCGTCACGGAACCTGCTGCGGCTCCTGCGGTAGCTCCGGCTCCGGCTGTGGTTACGGCCCCGGCGGCTCCCGCTGCCGCGCCTGCTGCGACGGGGGTTCCGTGCCAGCAGTGCTACACCTATTTCGAGAAACCGGATCGTTATCCGCGTCGTGCGGACTTTGTTCCCGGTACGGGCATGAGCGGGCCGGTCGTGCGTGAAACTCCGATTCGGATGGGGCACGCTCGCCTGGGGCGTCCGGTCATCATGGGAAAACACCATCACCATGGCGATCCGCGTCTGCTTCCCGATACGGGGTACACGGTTCGCAGCCCTCGCGATTTTGAGGAACCGAATCCTCGTCCTCTGGGTCCGTGATGGGAAAGGTTCGTGTGCAAACGGGTTTTAATTACACAGAGCACATGCGAAAAATATGCGAAGACATGACTCAGCGCGTCGCGGCGCTGGGTCATATTCGCATGGAGCGGGTCGGCGTTGGTTTTCATCAAACCCGAAACCGTTCTTCCTACGGCGTTTATGCCTCCCTGACTCCCATGCGGTTCGAGAACGGGAGCCTGACGACCGTTTCCCGCGGCAAAACCTACACCCTTCAACGCGTTGTCAACAGTGAAGGGGTAGAATATCTTTATCTTTTAAATTTTTACGCGCCCCGATTTCTGGAACTCGATTTTCGGCAGAAATTGATCACCACGGTTCACGAACTGCTGCATATCAGTGAGAAATTCGACGGCGACATCCGACGTTTTGAAGGACGCTGTTACGCCCATTCCGGCTCCCAAAAGAATTTCGACCGACGGGCGGAATCGCTTGCCAGTTTTTGGCTTGCGGCAAAGCCCCCCGAAGAATTGTATGATTTTCTTCACTGCAACTATGCTACGCTTGTGGCCCAACATGGGCGGATTTACGGCCAACGGTTTCCCGTTCCGAAACTGATTCGTAAAATCGAGTAGAAATCCTCTACGCAAACCTTCGTAAGGCATCTTCTAAAAACCATCATTTTCCCGCAGGACATTTCGCACGGAATTGAATT
>JAUNBJ010000116.1 GCA_030535245.1 Planctomycetia bacterium
AAAGGGTTCCTCCCCAGAGGTTGGAAGCGTCATAGTTAAAACTACCGAGCTTCCAACCTTTTGAGAGGAAACGCGATAGAACAAGGGAGGCCAGAAGCGCCAGCGCCTGCCTCCCGGATTTTTGGCAACCGGCGGAAGCCGTAGTCGCTCCCGGTCGTACCGGGCTTCAAAAAACTTTCAGTGCGATCACTACGTTCGCTATATTGTTTATTTTCTTTTTATACTATTTATAATATGGATGCAGCCCTACCTTCGCCGCCATTGCCATGGAGGAACGGGGTGTTCTTCCTGCCAGATACCACGGCGTCCTGCGCGGGCCGACGCTTCGGCAGCGGAAAGACGCGGGTCGGTGTTGTATTTTTTGTAATGCCAGGCCAACCCCTCGTGCAGCATCCGCTCCTCAACATCCATATTCTCCACGAAAACATGACAAACGGTACGTCCGTAAGCGTCGATTTTATCGATTTCCGCACGAACTTCTTTGCCGGAAACGAGCTGCTCCAGAAGCCGCTGCGCCGCCAGTCCACCAGGCTGGTTGCGTTCGGGCGCGTCGATGGCCTGAAAGCGGATTTTGGTTTTTTTGCCGCTGGAATCCTGAATGTAGAACGTATCGCCATCGCGGACGTCGCAGGCAATTCCGTGGAGGGTTCCCGAAGTGGTCTGTTCCGCCGGTTCCGGGACGGGGGGAGACGACATGGGTTCCCACGTCGGATTTTTCCAGTGCATCAGAACCAGCAGCGTGACAATGATGATCCAGAGGATGGAAAACTTTCCTCTTTTTTTCCGTCCCGCACGGCAACCGAGGTGGGAAAGCAACGTCCGGAGGGGATTTCGCGTCCCCCGGAAACTTCGAGAGAGGGATTCGGCACAATGCGGTTCCCCGCTTCGCCAAAAGCCGCTCTCCCCCTGTTTTACAAAGCCATTTTTGGAAATTGCCATGAACTTTCCCTCGCATTTTCAGAAACCACCTTCATTATCTCTGAAAAAAATTTTTTCGCAAGGCGGGGGAAGCTACGGTCGCATTTAAAGATTTATGCCACGGTTTTCTTTCCACCATCAGGCATTCCGTAAATGGGAAAATCCTTACGTTTTCTTTAACATTCACACGTTTTTTCAATAAAAACGCCTTTGAAGTGAACTTTTCATCAAATATTTACGTTAATATAACTATCTACGGATAATAACTATTTATTTGGTAATGGTCAATGGTTAATGGTCAATTATCAATTATCAATTCCCCCTCCCTTCCTCAGATGAAAAAGGGGGGAGTACCCCGGAGGCTACCATGAAAAGAGCATTTGGAATTTGTGTGAGTACGCTGATTCTCGTATGGGGAGGAATGGGCCCTGGCGTAGAATCCCTTTACGCGCAGCGTGGAGGAGGGAATCCTCCTGCCATGGGGCGACCTGCGGGGGGAGCGCCTTCCAGGGGACGCCCTGTGGGGGGGAATGCGGTGAGTTCAACCCCGAATCGATCTGCCAGCCGAGCCACGCCAAGTCGTGCGGAACGTCCTGCCAATCGCCCTGCCGAACGTCCCGCGGCTCGAGCGCCGGAGCGTACTGTAAATCGCCCTGCCGAGCGTCCTGCCAAGCGTACCGTAAATCGCCCTGCCGAGCGACCTGCCGAACGTCCCGCGGCTCGAGCGCCGGAGCGTACTGTAAATCGCCCTGCCGAGCGTCCTGCTGAGCGTACCGTAAATCGACCTGCCGAACGTCCTGCCGAGCCACGTCAGCAGGCCAACCGTGCTCCTGCTTCAAGGGAGGGTTCGTCCGTAGGGCGACCGATGGGGGGATACGATGTGGGGCGACCGATGGGGGGCGGGGAGCGAGGCCCACGTCCGGAGAGCAACCCGAACCGTACGGTTCAGCGGCGGGAGCCGTCGCGAGTTTCGGAAAACGTACGTCCTCCGGAGCGTCGGGAGCCGTCGTATCGGGACATGGGGCGTCGAGAGCCGCCGCGAAACGCATGGGCGGGGGGGCATCCTGGGGATCCGCATCATCGACATCCTGGTTTCATGCCTCCGCCTCCGCCGCCGGGGGGTGGGCCGGGACATCATCCGTGGGGTGGGCCGGGGCATTACGACCCCCATCCATGGCACAGCCGGCCGGGATACTATCGTCCGGTCTATCCCTGGTGGGTGGGCATTGCGCAATTTGGTGCCGGGTTGGCGATCGGCTACCGGATGGGAGCGTGGGAGCAGCCGTATTATTACTACTATCCGGAGTACGTCGTCCCCACGAACGGCCAGACGGTCGTTTACGAAAACAACACGACCATTGTGGTTCAAGAGCCACAGGGAGCGGTTGCCGCGGCGGAACCTATGGAGCAACCGGTGTTGGATTCGGTATTGGAACCGATTCCCATCACGCAGGCCGATACGGGGCAGCAGTCGATTTTGCGGAAGGATTTGAATCTTTCGAGCGACCAGAACTTCACCCAAATCACGAAGGAGCAGATCGACGATTCGTGGAAGACGATCCAGGAGGCGGACACGCTCTTTGCGGCGGGGAAATCGACCGAGGCGGTGAAGAATTACCGTCAGGTG
This sequence comes from Planctomycetia bacterium, assembly GCA_030535245.1. Lineage (GTDB taxonomy): Bacteria > Planctomycetota > Planctomycetia > Pirellulales > Thermoguttaceae > RGIG3701. The sequence continues at coordinate 2,546 of JAUNBJ010000116.1, forward strand.
GCCGAGGCGATGGAGGGGATGCCCGATCCCTGGTTCCGGCTTTCGGTGGCGGAGATGTCGCTGAAGGATTACAGTTCCGCGATGGACAACTGCCTGAAGGGGATGGAGGCGGCGAAGCAGTGGCCGTCGAGTCCGTTCTCGCTGGATTACATGTATCAGGGGGATCAGGCTCGCAAGTCGGCGGATTTGGCGGCGATGGACAGAGCGGTTGCGGCCAGTCCGGACAACAGCGACCTCCAACTGCTGGCGGGGGTGATGTATTATTCCGACGGGCAGACCGACAAGGCGACCGCTTCCCTCCAGCGAGCCAAGGCGATTTCCGCCGATTTGGAAACTTATGTGGACCCCATGTTGAAAAATATTGAAGAAAGTGGTAAAATCGAGAATCAATAGATTTTGTTCACGGGAAAAGGTTTCGGAAACGGGTCGCGTTGAGACGCCGTTTCCCTCCTTCCCGTGCCGGTTGGACCATTGAAATCAGGGATTGTAACATGTCGTTCAGGAAGAAAATTTTGTGCCGTATGCTTTTCGCTGCGGCATTTTTGTTGACCGGAGTCTGCTTTGCCGCCGACGAGGTTCCCGCCGAAAAGCCCGCCACGCCCGAACTTCCTGCCATGGATTCGTTGGACGGAGTGGAGCTTCCCCCCGCCGACGATACGGAGCTGGAAGATTTGCTGAAAAATCCGCTCGGCAACGATTCGAACGTTCCGCCATCGGACGAACCGGCCCCAGAAACGCCGGCCCAGGAAGCACCAGCCCCGGAAGTACCCGCGGAGACCCCCCCTGCCCCGACGCCAGAAGCGGGAGAACTCCCTGCGTCGGAAGACCTTTTCGCCCCGGCTCCCGAAACGCCGGCGGCAGAAACGCCTGCGCTGGAAACCCCACCCTTGGAAACCCCACCCTTGGAAACGCCGGCACCGGAAACCCCTGCGGTAGAAACACCAGCTCCCGAAGTGCCGACCTCGGAAACCCCCGCCACGTTGCTGGACGCTCCGGAGGGTTTGCCGACGACGCCTGATCTCGGGGAATCTCCCGCCACGTCGCCAGAACCTGCCAGTGCATTGCCAGAGCCTGCCACCGCATTGCCGGAGCCTGCCAGCGTGCTGGAATCCCCGGAGGCAAAACCGGAGGAACCGGCATTGCTGGATATTCCGCGACAGCTTCCCCCCGCTGCCGAATCCACGTCGCTTGGGGATAAAAATACGCCCCAAAAGTCCGCCGCACGCGACCTGCTCCCCTTGCTGGTGAAGGTTCCGGACAACGTGCTGGAAGGGGTGGAACGGGTTTCGCTTGCCACGTTTTTGGAAAAATATCCGGGCGACGCCGAACAGCTTCGTAAGGCGATCTCGTTTTTCTGGCAGTGTGCGACGGTGCAAAGCGAGGTGTCGTATTGGGCCAAGCGTCACGATGTGCTCAAGCAGCTTACCCCCGCAGGGCCGACGGAACAACCACTGTACCAGGCCGCCCTGTCGCAGGCACAGACCGCCCGGGCCGATGCGATGGTTTCCATGCGGGCTTCCTCGGTGGAGCTGGGGCGTCTGGCCGGTTCACAGCAGGAACTTTGGCCCGAAACGCTTCCACATGCCGGTTCGTACAGCACGAATTATACCGCCGGTGCGGGGAGTTATTATTACGGTTCTGCGTATGGCGTCGCCGACCCCGGCTTTCTGGACAAGCGGATTGGACTGCGTTACGAACAGCTCTCCAATGCCGCCGCCGCATACCGTTCCAGCGAATACATCCTTCAGGAAATGCTGAAAAATCGGGCGACGCTGGGGGTCGTGCTGCAGGCCATGGACTCGGTAAACGAACGCCGCGACCGCTTTTTCGATATTCTGGAAGCGTACAACCGCGATATTCTGGACTATGTTCTTCAGGTCAGCAGCAAACGGGGGGAGGATTTGGCCCGCCTTCTGGTGCGTATGCCCCCCAAGGTTCCCACGGATAATTACACGATTCCGTCCCTCGCGGCCCCCATGCCGTTGACCCCCGCCGACCCGAAAGACAAGCCCGCCGTTGAGGAAAAGACGTTTGAAACCGCCCCCGCCCCCGGAACCGACGAGAAGGAAAAAACCAGCGCCCTTTCCACCACGCCCTCCCCCCTGCCGGAACCGGAAATCCCCACCCTGCCGCCGGAGCCGGAAGTGCCGGGTGCCGCGTCCGCCGTGCCGCCAGTGGAAACCGCTCCGCCGTCCAGTGATTTTCAACCCATCGGCGGAGAATCGGGAAGCACATCCACCCTGCCGCCGATCGCCCCCCTGCCGATTCCCAACCCCGGAGACTCCGGAAGCGTGAACCGGCCCACCCCGTTCCGCCTGGTTGCCGAGACCTTGCCAGAAGGTACGGCGTCGCGTCCGAAAGAACTTTCGCTGGGCGATCATCTTGCTCAGGCTGGTTTTTCGGACCGGCAGGAAGCGGCACGATCGTACTGGCGGTACGCCGTCATTCAGGCCCAACGGCAGATTCTCGACCACCAGCGAAAAATGCTCGACATCATCGGAGGGCGGATTCTGAACGCCTCGACCGAATCGGACGCGTCGCTTGAACGGATGGGATTGCATATGGAAAAAGCCGTTTTTTCGCTGAAAACAGACCAGCTCGGATTGGAAATCGCGGCATGGAACGAATGGTATGCCATGAATCCTCAACACTTTTCCTCACCAGAACCGCCCGTTTTGCCGCTGGCAACGACACGTCCCAAAACCGGTGATTTCCGATTCGCTTTGGATCGCCTGACCCCCGGTTCCGAGGAACATCGCCGTGCCGTCGCACTGGCCCGCCAGCTGGATTACTGCGCCGGGGAACTTCAAACGGCAAACGACGCCATAGAGAAAATCCTCCCCTACCTTTTCCCCACCGACGACGCCGACACGCAAAAAACGCTCGACGGCGTGACATATGCCGGATACGTGGCGTTTTTCGACACCCTGGAACGTTCCCGCGAAGCCAGCACGCACTATTTACGGCTGGTCTATGCGGTCGATTCCTCCCTGGTGGCCTGCGTCTTTTCCGAAACCCCAAACATCACGAACACAGAACTGGTCGAACGGCTGACACGCTAGTGCTTTTTAATTGATAATTGATAATTGATAATTAATGGTTAATGGTTAATGGGACAGTGCGAGCCGTGAACGAAGGGCGTAGCCCGTAGTTCCGGAAAGTCGTGGAGAATCGCTTGGTAGTTTTTAATTGATAATTGATAATTGATGGTTAATGGTTAATGGGGTGGTGCGAGCCGTGAACGAAAGGCGTAGCCCGTAGTTCCGGATAGTCGTGACGGCTCACTATTGCAAAATCAGGATAGAAAACCCATGCAGGACCTACTCGAAATACAAGAAAAAATCGCTATTCCATCTTCGGAATTTGCATTCCACTACGCCCGTAGCGGCGGCCCGGGAGGGCAAAACGTCAACAAGGTTTCCAGCAAAGTCACCCTGTTCTGGAACCCGGAAACCAGCGGCGTATTCTCCCAATTTCCCGACGCCATCGCCCGTTTGCACCAGATGTATCCATCGTATTTCAGCAAAAACGGAACGTTGGTGCTGACCAGCCAACTCACCCGTGACCAGCCGCGTAATCGACAGGACTGTCTTGAAAAATTGCAGTCCATGCTCCAACATGCTCTGCGGAAACCCAAGCGTCGAATCCCCACCCGACCGACACGCGGTTCCGTGGTGCGCCGGCTCGACGACAAAGCACGGCACGCGGCCAAAAAATCGGGACGAAAATTCCAAATGCCGGACTAATCCTGTATCCATGTTAGAAGAAAATAAACATCAATATATAGAGCGAACGCTCGCGCCGTACGCACTTGGCCCACAGGAATCCCCATGAAAAACAGCCGTACCACATTCCGTATCGTGTCGCTTTGCGCGGCCCTGCTTTTTACCGAACTCCTTTTCGCGGCCGACTCCATGCCGGAAAAGAAAATCTTCGCACACTACATGGGCTGCTTCCCGGTGGGCTATGGGGCGATCGATTACCATCGCAACCATTTGGCAAAAGAACTGCGACACGATTCCTCCAACAGCTCCGCAGCCGTCGGGGGACGCATGGTGAATTTCCCGCTGACACCCCCATCCGAAACCCTCACGCCCGAACAGAGCGCCACGCTGGAAATCCAACGTGCCCTGCGTGCCGGAATCGACGGGTTTGCCGTGGATGCCTGGGCCGGGGGCGACGGAGCGCGACAGGTTTTTGGAAACCTGATTCGTGCCGCCGAGCAACTCGACGTGCCGTTTGAAATCACCGTCTGCATGGACGCGAACTGCCACCCTGCCGACCCGGAACGCCCCGGAGACCATATCGCGGCATACTCCGACACGATCCGATGGATTCTGGACAACTACGGCCAAAGCCCCAAACTGGCTCGCCGAAACGGGAAGGTGCTGATTTTCGGCTACCATTCCCGCGACCTTTACCGAACGCCCCACCTTGCCGACCTGCCGGAAACCCCCGAAAAGTGGCAAAAAATCGTCGATGCCTACCGCCAGATTGAGAAAAACGTCGGGCAAGACCTGTTCTTTCATTTCTGCTTCGACACGTTTTTCCTGAACGTTCCCCCCGCCAAGCTCCCCCCCAACGCCCCGGTCGATGCGGCCCGATTCCTGGCGAAACACTTCGACGCGATAGGCGGGTTCCTCGGCGGCACCTGGTGGAATCAGCCCGAAATCATCGCCGCCATCCACGAAGGTTCCGCCGAATGGGGAACCCCCATGACTTATCAATATGTCAATAAAGCGTACATGTACCAGACCGGGAACGGACTCGACCAGCTCCGACAGCGCTGGAATGCCGCCATCGCGACCCGCTCCACCCTCCTCCAGTTCATCACCTGGAACGACTACGGGGAGGATACCATCCTTGCTCCGGGGTACTCAACCGGCTACACGCTCTCAAGTGTCCATCGCTATTACGTCAACCTCTGGAAAACCGGCCAAACCCTCCCCGACGAAGAACAAATCCATGTCATTTTCCGCCGCCACCTCTGGGATGCTACCCCCTACCCCTTCGCCCGCGACGGCATGAACGGCCCCGCCATTACCCCTCCCGGAATGCTGGAAGTGCTGACGCTCCTCAAAGAACCCGGCACCGTGGAAGTCCCCGATTACGGCCTGAAATACGACGCCCCCGCCGGTATCTTTTTCCGCCAAGTCCCCTTGAAAACCGGCCCCGTCTCGGCACGCCTGCTGCGCAAGGGACAGACCGTCCTGACGGTCGCCGCTCCCGAACATGTCACCGACAACCCCCTGCGACGGGACGTCTCCATGGTCTGCTTCTCCAGCCACTTCGATGCCGAATGGAAAAAAGATTTCCCCCAATCTCCCCCCCTGCACTACAGCGAATACGGCGATCTGGATGCCGACGGTTTACCCAATTTCTGGGAAATGTACTGGTTCGGAACCTTCCCACGCCTCGAAACCGCAACCGCCGCCCTCCCCCACGACGACCCCGACAACGACGGATTCTCCAACCTGCAAGAGTACCAGAACCAAACCAACCCGACCGTCCCCCAAACCCCCTACAACGCCCACGAAGTCTGGACCCTCGACGCCATCCACGCCCGCGGCCTGAGCTTCCAGCCCGACCGCGACGCCCACGATTCCCCCGTCTGGCACTACCTCTACAAACTCGGCCCCCGCGAACAGATTCCCCACGACGGCAACTACCTCCCCTGCCCATATCATGGTCAAAATGTCCCCTACGCCGGACAGATGGCACACTTCTCCCCCGCCCGCGACGACATGTACCCCAACGTCCATGGATGGATCGCCCGAAAGCAGGCCGACGATAAAACCTGGACCCTCCTCCTGCGTCCCCGAACCAACGCCCTCCTCATCCTCGGCTGGAAAAGCCCCATCGACGGCTCCGTCACCCTCTCCGGAAACGTCCTCCCCCTTCAGGGCCAAGACGGTATCACCCTCGAATTGGCCCACAACAACCAACCCCTCCTCCAAAAAACCTACTCCCCCGGAGAATGCGGCACGTTCCAAATCCCCCCCACTCCCGTCCAAAAAGGAGATTTCCTCTACCTCATCGCCGACCCCAAACCTGGTTACGACGCCTCCCAGCTGGAAATCCAAAACCTCTCCATCCGTCGCGTCTCCCCCTGAATCCCCATTCCCCCTACCGCACCCCAAGCGAGGAGGTGTTCAACGTCGTGTTCAACTCCGCAACCCCCGTTTTCGCATCGTTCGGAGCCATAATCTGCGAATACACCTGCTTCGATATCGTAGAAAGGTACGCCGCATGACCGTCCACAAACGCAATATTCGCCCCCTGCCCAGGATGGTAACTCGACGGCCGCGCATGGAACGCATCCGATTCCGTAGCATTGGGTTTATCACCAAACTGCAACTGTCCGCTATTCTCAACCGAACTAAACCAGAATATCCCCCAATCGTAAAAATTGTGACTCGCATACCGCCACTGCCGACACTGATTGTTCTCCCCATACATCACCGTATAACTCGTTCCATCCAACGACGCTATCCGATCCACCGAATTCCGTAAATTCCGAAGAAAATTCTCACTGTTGTCCACCGCCGATACAAATACCCCACAGTCCGCAGCCTTCACCGCTACGCCCCCGACCTTCACCGTCCCGTCCTGAATTATCAGACTTCCCGAATTTCCAGAATCGTGATATATTCCACAGTTCGCCCCGTACGACAATGGCGCCTGATAGTCCGTCTCCTGACTCTTCAACTTCTCCGGATGCGACGGACATACCAATACCGGCAACTTGCGATACATATTCTCCGTCTCGCCATTGATCCAACCATTATAAATCCCCTTCTGCTCCAACTGCGGCAAAATCGCGACCGCCCAACTCCCCAACGACTGCGGATATTTCTGCCGGGAATACGGTAAAAACCGCTCCGATACGTTGTAACTGATCGCCGCCAACGTACATTGCCGCATGTTGTTCATACACTGACTCTGACGCGCCGTCGCACGCGCCATGTTCACCGCCGGTATCGTTAAACCCATCAACATCCCTATTATCGCGATCACCACCAACAACTCCACAAGCGTGAAGCCCTGCCCCGGCCGGTACGACCGGCTGCGACTACGGCTACCGCCGATTGCCAATGGCGTCGGGAGGCAGGCGCTAACGCTTCTGGCCTCCCTTACTTTCCGAACGGCCTCCGGCCCGGGTGCGGGCAGTATTATTCTACGGTCACTCCCTGCACTACGCCCCAGGAAACCCTCAACTCCAAAGAATGTCAATTCGGTACTCATGAACCCTTCTCCCCAACCGGATGTGTTTTGAAAATATCTGCCTCTCAACGCTTCTACGTATTATTTTGCACCAAAAGCCAAAATAAATCCAGACCTTTTCCTAAAATTTTACCATTTTTTAAAAAAATTCCCATACAGGGGGCTGGTATTTTTTTCCGAAATTGTGAAAATGACACTATGGGGGAAACCGAACCGGTTTTCTATTCGTATCGACAATACCGTCAATACCAGAATCATTACTCGGAAGGAACGTTCTATGCTGCGAGAAAAATACGCCGCCCGCAAGGGCTTCACCCTCGTCGAACTGCTCGTCGTCATCGCCATCATCGGAATCATGATGGGACTGCTCATGCCCGCCGTCATGAACGCCCGCTCCTCCGCACGCATGGCCTCCTGCATTAACCGACAGGAAAACCTCGCCAAAGCCGTCATCCAATACGAACTCAATAAACAACACTACCCCTACTCCATGCGCAATGGATACTCCTGGCACGCCCAGATTTTAGACGAACTCGGCCTTGCCAAACTCGCGAACACCGTCGCGGAAGGAAACATCCCAAGCACCAATCAGCCCGAATTCAAATGTCCCAGTGGAGACGCCACGACCCAGGGTATCAGCTACGTTGCCAACGTCGGCTGCGATACCATCACCACCTCCAGCGTCAATGGCGATATTAATAACACCAAACTCTGCGCCTCCGGTCTGTTTTTCTACTACTGCGGAAAAGGAAAAAGCGTCAAGAAAACCGCCTCCAGTATCGTCGATGGCACCTCGCAAACCATTCTGCTCTCTGAAAACACCAAGAAAACCGGAATCACCGACGCGTACAAACCGTCCGATTACTGGTGGACCACCACCAATTACAGTAACGAAGCCGAGTCCCGCCGTCATGTGGGAATCACCTGGTCCACTGGAATTAGCAATAGTGCCACTACCCCGTCGCAGTACCTCCCCTATTTCCCCCGAAGCCAGCACAGCAAAGTCAACGTCATGGCCTTCGCCGACGGCAGCGTCAAAGGGGTGAATAATAACATCTACTACCAGACTTACGTCGGCCTCATGGCCCCCAACGACAACAAATGCGGGTACACGTTCAATACCAACATGGGCGTCGATCCCAATTACCAGTAATGGACAACTTCTAAAAACCGCATGGTGTTCTAACCCCAAAAAAAATTCTGTTTAGCGTCGGAAATTCCCAACGCTAAACAGAACCCTGGGGGCCGGCTGCGAAACAACCGCACCCCTCGTATTTCTCGCAAATTACATGCTCAACGCGCCGGTCGGGCAGCTGTCCACACAACCGCCGCATTCGCCGCACTTGCTCTCATCACACGTGGCTTTGTCGTCAACAATCTCCAAAGCTCCCAGCGGGCAAGCGTCCACACACGTTCCACAACCAACACAGGCATCCGCATCAACTTTAACGGCCATTCAAAACTCCTTCTTTCCTGAAAAATGAATTCCGAAACAGGGAACCTCCCCGCCTCAATCATCACCTATTATACCGCACTCGGCCACTTTTTGCAAGGGGAATCTTGCGTCCTTTCCCCACCAAGGGTGCGAGCAAACTTTCTGCATGCCGTACGAATTCCCCTTCTTTGAAGCAGGGCTGGCGCATGAACGGGGTAAGATAT
>JAUNBJ010000117.1 GCA_030535245.1 Planctomycetia bacterium
TCCCCAGACCCCACCTCCCAAAACTTTTTACTACGCTCACTGCGTTCGCTATGTTCTTAGTGTTTATTTTCTTTTTATCCTGTTTATAACATGGACGAAACACTACGCTTCGTCCACGGCTCCAGACATCATCGTTCCCATAACCTGGATGTAGCTTCCAGGTTTTAGAATTTCCCAAGCATGGCGGCGGAAGTCTGGCCGGCAAAATTGACGCTCAGGTTGATGAAACAATCACCGGCCGGCGTGTCGGAATCGGTGACGACGCGGAAACGGTAATCGGCATCGAAGCTCTCAAAGTTCCGTGTGGGGAACAGTTTGCCGCAGTTCAATGCGTCGATTCCAGCGAGCATTTCAACCGCCCCACTACCGGCACCGAGGTTGCCGAACGCACTTTTGGCAGCGACGACCGGAAGGGGGGTGGAACGATTTCCGAACACTTCGTCGATCGCTTCCGCTTCGGCGCGATCGATTTCCGGCGTTCCCAGACCATGGGCGTGCAGGAAACCGATTTCGTCGGGCGTTTTCCCAGACATTTCCAGCACGCGGCGAAGCACGTTGGCAAACGCGAGGCGGTAGTTGGGAACGAGATTATTTCGGGAGAGGTCCGACGTGTGGGTTCCGGCCATCGTGTCGGCGCCGGCGAGGAATTCGGCCAGGATTTTGGCGTTCCGCTGCTGGGCATGTTCGAGCGATTCCAGAATCATGGCCCCCGCACCTTCGCCGAGAACCTGTCCGGTACGGTTTTTGTCGAACGGACGGCTGGCCTGTTCGGGAGAAAGATTCTTGTCGGCCAACGTTTCGGAAATACCGACCTGGAAGGTACGAATGGACTGAAGCCGCGTTCCGGTAGCCCCAAAAATCATGACATCGGCGATTCCACGCGTAATGGTAGCGTGGGCGTATTTCAGGGCGGAGTTGCAGGCCGCTTCGTTGGTCGTGATGGAGTTGTTCGGGCCTAAAAGCTGATTCAGGATGGAGATATGGCAAGCCGGCATGTTGGGCAACCATATCAAAAGCCAGAGCGGAGCGACCCCCAGCAGTCCGTCGGTTCCCAGACGTTCGGGATGAAAAACCCCCTGTTCGTCGATGCAGGCACGGAACGCGCCGCAGGTAGAGGTGGGTTCGGAGAGCATGTAGTCGCTTCCGAACATGATTCCCGCGCGGGGCTGCGGTTCCCCGTCGAAACACAAACCTGCGTCCCGCAACGCTTTTTCGGCGGAGGCGATCCCCATTTGGGTTTCGCGGCAGAGAATTTTCAGGCTTTTGCGAATATTCCGTTTGATTTCTTTGCTCTCCACGGAAAAGTCGTCGATATGTCCGGTAAATTCGGAGCAGGGGGCCCCAAAGTGGAGAATATCCTGAAGATCGGAAAACGATTCGGGGAGCGGCACGATGGCGGAACGGTCGGAATATAGTCCGTCGTGCAAGGATTCCAGGGTATTACCAAACGGGGAGACCAGGCCAACTCCGGTGATGACAGTTCTTGTAGGATTCATGACTACTTTCATTAGGAACAAAAAACACGCTACCTGTATTTTCTATGAAAGCATTTTACCATATTTATTGTTTCTCTGCAATGGGAATCACCGGGGCGTTGGGGAAAGGATTTTCAGTACAAATCGTGAAGGTTTTAACGCCTGTAGGGATTTTTCTGAAGTTGCGGGGAAAAAGTAGCCGATAAGGGGAAAATACAAACTCTTGAAAACCCTGGTTTCGGTTCTCCGGTGGGGAGTCGGGGTTTGGGTCGGGAATCAGAGAATGGACGGCGTGGGTGCTTACGGTGAATACAAAAAAGATTTTTTTTCGTGGAGTATGTGGAGTATTGCCGCTGATTTTGTTGGCGGGAATTTATGTGTCGCATTGGCCACAGGAAAAAACTCCAACGGTTTCGGCAGCTTCGGACACGACGGTTTTTGATGTTTTCGACACGTCGATGGAAATCGCTCCGGAAACTTTGGCGAAAGAGATCGCAGGGTACGAATCGTCGCTTTCGGCCATTTCGCCGCGTGTGGCGCAAAACGTGGTTGTGGAGTCACTGGCGACGGGGGTGGTTCCCGTGGCGACTTCGGTACTTACGTCGGCGCCGGGGAAAACGTGTGCTCCGGAAGATGCAGAGGTTTCGGAAATACCGAGTCTTGCGCCTCCTCCATCGCTTGCGGCGGGGGCCGTGGCGGACATTTGGCAGGTGGACACTTCCGCGGCATCGCTGGTCAATCCGGACGCCTCGCAGACGGCGCGTATCGTGGTGCATCGCTGGCGGGGTTCGGACTGGGAGCGTACGTCGTTGGAGGATTTTTACGGTTCCCAGGCTCCCGGCCAGCCGGTGTTGTTTTTTATTCATGGGAATCGTGTGACGCCCGACACGGCGTTGATGGAGGCGCTTTCGGTGTTGCGTCGGGTGCCCGCGTTGCCGCAGGTGCGTCTGGTGGTTTATCATTGGAACGCCGATCGGGTCTCGCGGCGTCCACGTCCGGAGTTTGCAACGAAGGCGGTGTATGCCGATTATCAGGGATTTTACCTCTCCTATATGCTTCAGAACATGCAGGTGGAATCTCCGGTGGGGCTGGTAGGGCACAGCTTTGGTTGCCGAACGGTGCTTTCGTCGCTCCATTTGTTGGGGGGGGGGATGTACGCGGGGCGTCCGTTGGATTCGGCCACGGGAAAGGCACCATCGCAAATACGGGCGTTTCTGGTGGCTGCGGCGACGGATCGTACGGATTTGATTCCTGGTGGACGGTTTCAGCGTGCGTTGGATCCGGCGCAGTTGATTGCCATGACGCAAAACCGTGGCGACACGGCATTGAAATTATACCCGGAAATCGGGCTGACCGGGCGACTTCCAGAGGCGATGGGGCTGGTGGGGCCGGCCACGCAGGGGTTGGATTCGGAATCCATCCGGAAATTATTGATGGTAAACGTTCAGCTCCCGTCGCATGCGGTGCGTCGTTATTTGGAGGAGCCGATGGTTCAGCAAACCCTTTCCTTACGACTTTTCTAAAGAAATGTGGGGGGAAACTATTGTCAAACGTATCGAATTACGATATAATGGAAAGCAGTTGAAAAAAGACTGCGGAATATCAAGATACGAAATATTTTTGAGCGGAAAATCATAACACGATGAATGGACTTCCTCCTGCTGTAGGTATTGACCTTGGAACCACTTTCTCCGTTGTCGCCAAATTGGACGATTCGGGGCGTCCGGTAACGCTTGTAAATGCGGAAGGGGATCGCATTACGCCGAGCGTGGCACTGTTTGAAGGCGGGCAGGCGGTGGTGGGTAAGGAAGCGCTCAAGGCGATTTCCACGGACGCCAACTCGGTGGCGCTTTGTGCCAAGCGTGATATGGGGCACAAGGTGTTCCATCAGGCGTTGGAAAACAAGCAGTATCCGCCGGAGGTTATCGAGGCGTTTATTCTGAACAAGCTGCGTCAGGATTCGGTGGCTCAGATCGGCCCCTTCTCCAAAGTGGTGATTACCGTCCCGGCTTATTTTGATGAGGTTCGCCGTAAAGCGACGCAGGACGCGGGGTACATGGCCGGTTTTGAGGTGTTGGACATTATCAACGAACCGACTGCGGCGGCGTTGTCGTTTGGTTTTACGGCGGGGCTTTTGGGGAAAGATACGCAGGCGGAGAATCTCGTCGTGTACGACCTTGGCGGTGGTACGTTCGACGTGACGGTCATGCGGATTTGCGGCAACAGTTTTACGACGCTCTCGACCGATGGCGACGTGCAGTTGGGGGGATACGACTGGGATCATCGGTTGCTGGACCATGTGGCGGAGCTGTTCGTGCAGGATTTTTATCTGGATCCGCGAGAAGATATTTGTGCCCGGGGCAAGCTGTGGCGGGAGTGCGAAGACGCGAAGCGAACGCTTTCCGCACGGATGAAAGCGACCATTACGTGTGAGTTCAAAGGATTTACCAAGCGGGTAGAAGTGACGCGTGACGAGTTTGCGGCCATGACGCAGGACCTGCTGGATCGGACGCGTTTTACGACGGAGCAGACCGTTCGGGCGGCGGGGCTGGAATGGAGTCAGGTGGATCGGGTGCTTCTGGTGGGCGGGTCGAGCCGTATGCCGATGGTGAAAGACATGCTTCGTCAGGTGACGGGTCGCGAAGCGGATGCCAGTTCCTCGGCGGACGAGGCGGTGGCGCTGGGGGCGGCCATTCATGCGGGGAACCTGCTTTCGCTCAGTGCAGGGAACGCGCCGAGTTTCGCAATTCGGAACGTAAACTCGCACTCTCTGGGGGTAATTGGTACGGATCCGGCCACGCGATTGCCTCGTGTGGGGGTTTTGATTCCACGAAACTCCAAGTTGCCCAAAGCGGTACGCCGTACCTTCCGAACGCAGAAAACCAACCAGAAAAGCATTTTGGTGCAGATCGTGGAGGGGGAGAGTTCCTCGCCGGAGAACTGCACGTTCATCGGAAGCTGCCGCATTCCGCAACTCCCGCCGATGTTGCCGGCAGGGACGGAGATTCAGGTGGTCTTTCGGTATGAACCGGATGGGCGACTCTACGTGAACGTCAAGATTCCGAGTATCAACGCGGCGATCACGGAGGAATTTAACCGGGAAAACAATCTTCCCAAAACGCTTCTGGACGGGTGGCGGAAATACATTTCCGGGGCCGATCCGACCGATTATCAGTAAAGAATTCTGAGGCCGAAAATGGAGAATGTGTCGGAAGGCAGGGATTGGTCGATTCCGGCGGTACGGTGGATTTTTGGGTCTGCGGTATTGTTGCATGTTTTGTTGTGGACGTTTGGGCCGTTTTTTTTTCTGCCCAATTATCGGCTGGATACGGTCGAAATGCTGGTGATTGGTCAGAATTGGGTTCTGTCAACAAACAAACACCCCGCGATGCAGTCGTGGATTGTGGAATCACTCGGATGGCTGACACATCATGCCGAGTGGACACCGTATTTGGCGGCTCAGTTATCGGTGGTGTTCTCGGTGTTGGGAATCTGGTGCATGGCATCCCGATGTTTTTCGCGCAAAGTCGCGGTTCTTGTGGCGATTGCCATGCTCGGTTTCTACTATTTTAATTATGAGAGTATTCAGTACAATAACAAATCGTTTTATCGGGCGTTTTGGATTTGGGCGGCGTATTTTCTTTCGTGCGCGGTGGAGGAAAACCGGCTGCGGTATTGGATTTTGACAGGCATTTGCCTGGCGGCAGGGCTGTACTGCAACCTGATGATGTTTTTGCTGGTGCTGACGATTCTGGTCTACATGGCACTCGACCCGGACGCGCGAAAATATTGGAAAACGTCGGGGCCGTACGTATCGACCGGCGTTTGTTTTTTGCTCTTTTTACCACTTTTTGTCTGGATTGTCCAGAACGATTTCCCGCAGCTGGAACATGCCCGGCGCTCGATATCCGAAGACGCGGGGGGAATCGGGGGGCGGTTGGTACATCCGCTGGCATTCCTGGGGGCACAAGTGCTGTCGTGGATTACCATCGTGCTTCCGCTGTTGCCGTTGACAGGATTCCACTGGCGTTGGAAGCGGGGAATCTGGGGAAATTCGCGGCAACGGTTGGTGTTTTTGCTGCTTTGGGTACCGCTTTTGGTGGAGCTGGGCACCGGCATGGTTACGGGGGGGAGCATCAGTTCGGGCAAAGGGTGTCAGAACTGGCTCTTTTTTCTGATTTTTTTGTTTAGCGTCGTTCGTATTCGGACGGAGGAAAGTGCGTATCGTCGGGCGGTGGTGCTCTGTTTTGCGAACATCCTTTTTTTATTCACGCTTTCGGTGGCGGTCGTCGTTCTTGGAGCGTTGCGGGGAACGGGTACTTCGCGGATTCTCTATCCGGGAAAGGCGCTTGCCGGAGTAGTCGAACAGGCGTGGCAGGAACAGACCGACGCCCCGCTTGCGTGGGTGCGTGGCGATCACTGGACGGCGGGGTGTGTGAGCGTCTATGCTTCCAGCCGGCCCCGTGTCTGGTCTTCGCTGTGGTCGGATGAGGAAACCTTTGGTCGGACGGGAGGAATGCTGGTTTGGATTGAGCCGACCCCGGAGGCCCCCACGCGGAGGTATTCGCTTTTAGATTGGTATGGAACCGACCTTTATTACGGAGAGGCCGACGAGCCGACCGAGTGGCTAAAGAAATTCCCCCAGGCCGTTGTTCTGCCGGACGTGGTGTTGGAGCACCATTACGGTCGCCAGCGTCCGTCCATAAAAGTAGGCATGGCCTACGTTCCCCCGGAGGTTTGGGAACCCGGCCATGCCCTTCAACCCTGACGCTTTTCGGTGTTTACTCGATAAGATCGTCACTTTGATGGGGAACGCTCATCTTTTTCAACACGTGTCCCACGCCCCACATCGTTCCAATCACTGCGGCAAACAAAACGGCCGTGGTGCCCAACTGAATCAAAATCTCGTGCATTAGAAATCTCCCGGTATGGCTGGAAAAGCGCATGTTTCCGCACCGCTCCAGCGTTACGCAAAAAAGGTAAAAAAATTCAGAAAACGACGTTTTTCCTGTCTTTCACGACAGGCCGGGGAGAGATTCAAATCCGCAGGTAGATGGTCTGGACGAAAACGGTCCAAACGTTTCGGGACTTTTCAGGCGTCTGCCCTTTTCGTGCAAAGAAGATGGGACGTACTTCCCGTTTTAGGGGAAGGGTACTGTTCGAGGCCGTTCTCGACTGATTTTCGAGAAGTCCGTTGGACGAAAAATGGAACTCCGCCACGCAGGTTTCGACCTGTCGCGGCATGTCGGTTTCCGGCAAAAGCGTCCATTCCTGCGAGGTCGATTCCGATTCCGCCCTCTTTTCCGACGGGATGGAATCCGCCCCAAAGAGCATCTGCCCGCCAGAAACTATCATCAGGCAGGCCAATCCTAAAATCGCTCGTGAGGCAAGGAATCGAATCAAATTTTTCTCCATTGTTTGAGGGGAGAACGTCCCATTTACTTTACCATTATACGAGAAAAAGGCAACCCTGTCAAGACGCCTTCCCCGAATTTACCACCACCAGTAGTAGATATTGTATGCGGTGAGAACGATGAAAAAGAGCATACAGAGACTCAGAAGAATCGAAAAAAAGAAAAAATAGAACTTCTGAGCCTCCAGTACCTCCTGCGAAATCCCTTCTTCGGAAGATGTGTCGTCCAAAACATCCTCCATGAAAATACCGACGTTTTGCCCCAACGACCATCGTAAAGCACTGCCATTTTCCACAAGGCCCACCCCTGTTGGGATACTTTCCCAAAGGGAACATGCCATGCCCATACCTGTCAGGAAAAGGAGAACGCCCAAAAATCGTAGTTGTATGCCAAGCATTCTTATTTAGCCTTAACCCATGCTGCCAGAAACGATCCGGTAAAAGCCTGTTCTCCATACCAGAGAAAAGGGAGTACGTTACGCATCCCGGTACGGAGGTCTTAGACGAACCTACAAACACAGATAACGCAACGCCTCCCAAAGGAGACTTTACGCTCTTGTGTTTGTAGTTTGTATTTTACAGAAACAGGCAAACGCCGTTCCTGGCATCCTCAAGGGACGCAGACCACCTTCAAAAACCCCCATTCCGGTTCTTTGAAGGCGTCCTGTCTTGTCACTCGCTCACGAATGAAAGTGTCTAAGTTTCCGTACCGTCAAGCGAAATCATGGGTTCTATAAACCCATAGGACAATTAGTTTAATCTTCCGTACTCTTTATGTCAAGGGAGTTTGGGGCCCATTTGTAAAAAAAATCAATGAAATCGTATGAACCCGACGTCTGTCTTTTCAGAATCGGCCACCGCCTGGGGTAGAATCAGCCCTTCAAATCCGTGTTACGAATTTAGACAAAATGCGGCGAATCGGCGTACTTGAGAATACATGTAACGTTAGCGTCGGCCTTTAGGCCGTTCACTCATCCAAAGCGATGGATTTTCACTGCCATGCTCTCCGAGAATCGACACGAACGGCCTAAAGGCCGACGCTAACAACCCCCTCCCACTAAATTTGCCGGCACCCGCATACACTTCGGGCGGGGAATCGTTGCTTGACAACGCGAATGATTGATGTTACAATCAACTCCATGAAGGTGCCGCACGTTTCTTTGCGAGAAGAAATCATGAAGCGACAACAGCGTTCCGGAAAGCTGCAATTTCCAATGGAATCCGTAGAAATCCCTTTGGGAGTCCTCCGATGAAAAAAATATTATTTCTCCCCTGTTTGTGTTTTTGTGTCGCCGTTTCGCTTTTCGCGCAGGGGCCGTCGCAGTCCTTTCCCGTGAATCAGGTTCTGGACGATGGAAAAGCACGGGGGCCGGTGCCGTATCTTCCGACAGGGAAGTTCACCGTCGCGTTTCGTTTTTGTCCTCTGGGACAGGGGGTGAAAACCTTTTCCGGACGCGGTATGCTCGTTTCCGTAGCCAGTGGTTACGACAATGGTTTTCGTGTCCATTTCGGCAACACCGACCATCGGATTGCTTTTGAGCTTGGCGACGCACAGCTTGGGCATTCGGTGGGTCTTTCCACGCAAACGGCAGCAACGCTCGGTGTCTGGCACGATGTGGTCTGTTCGTACGACGGCCAGACCATGAAAATTTATCTCGACGGCGAGGAATCGGCAAGCCGCGAAGCGTCGGTAAAGGTGGACACTAAAAACGCTCCCCTGATGGTGGGGTATGTGGACTACGGAATTGGCTCGACGAAAATGAAATTCGGGGTGCTGGATTACCTCCCCCGCGCATGTACTGAGAAGGAGGTGAAGGCGCGTTACGCCCAACATCCCAAGGCGGAGCGGGAAAAAATCTCCCTGCTCCGTACGTATGGGGTTCCTGAAAATGTCGTGAATCTCGATCTGCCCACGAAAAAACTGAGGATGATTTCCAAGATCGAAGGGATTTCGGAAACGCTCCTGCGGTCGGTTCAGGACGCCACCTGGAAGCAGTATCTCGCCGAAGGAACCCCTGCCAAAGCCGCCCCTCTGGTTCTTGCCAAAGCGAAAAAACTTCTGGACGCGGAAATTCCCCAGGAGGAAAAACTCGCCGACCAGAACGTCCGCATGAGCGAACTTTGGGAAACGCTGGAAGCTCTCGACCAGCTCGGCGACGTCAAGAAATGTAAGGAGACGGCCGGGAAACTTCGGGAAAAGTTTGCGGCGGACGTGGCGTACTTGGCGCAGATTCATGCGTTGGATACCTCCATGCGGCAGCGGGTCGCCGGGATTGAAAAGAACGCTCGTGCCCATTTTAAGACCGTTTGTCGCACCGCGAAAAATCCCGATGCCAGGAAGTTGTACCTTGCCCCCGACGGGAACGATGAAAACGACGGCACGAAGGAAAAACCGTTGGCTTCTCTGGCCGCCGCGTTGGAAAAAGCGTTGGAATTGCAGCGTGAGGGGACGTCGGTAATCGTCGAGGTGGCTGACGGGGAGTATTTCGTCACGCAAACGTTCGTGGTTAAAAATGCCGTGCTCCCGGAAACCGACGCGACAATTCTGGTCCGTGCCGCCAAGGGTGCCCAACCGGTTTTTAACGGGGGCGTCACGCTGCGGGATTTCACACCGGTGTCCGACGCGGAAATCAGGAACCGCTTCCAGCCCGAAGTCCGTGACAAAATTTTGGTCTGCGACCTGAAGCAGGCGGGCGTCCCGGAATTGGGCAAACGTCTTGCCCGTGGCTACGGCTGCAACAATGAACATACCCCCTGGGGCGATCTGTTTGTCGATGGAAAAGCCCAGACGCTGGCCCGCTGGCCGAATGCGGACGAACCGGAACTCTCCATCGGCGAAGTGGTTTCCGAACCGGGCGTCGCGGAACCGGACACGTTCCGATACGATTTCGACCGCCCCGATCGTTGGGCGGAAAGCGACGACCTCCTGGCCTACGGTCTGTGGCAGTACGAATGGGCATCCCGCACGGTTCCCGTCAAAAAAATCGACCGCAAGGCACGCACGATTCAGGTCGATTTCCGCAACCTGAAGAACCGGTTCACCTACCACTTCCTCAACGTGATGGAAGAACTCGATCGGCCGGGGGAATATTACATCGATCGTGTTCAGAGACGGCTCTACCTGATTCCCGAAGGGGATTTGCGCCATGCACAAGTCGAATATCCCGTATTCCGGCAACGTTTTTTCGACGCGGAACGGGTAAAGAATCTGGTTTTCGACGGGCTGACGTTCAAGAACAGCCAGCTTGGGGGGTTCCATTTTACCCACTGCGAAAACGTTTACCTGAAAAACTGCGAACTGGCCCAGCTCGGTTCCAGCGGCGTGGCGTTCGTGGGCGGCAGGTACAACGGCCTTTGCGATTCGGAAATTCGGAACGTCGGCTCCTGCGGAGTGCGGATGTACGGAGGGAATCGGGATACGCTGGAACCCTGTTATTACCTGCTGCACAACTGCCTCATCCACGATTTCAGCCGGATCGATCGGGCCTACGCGCCTGCGGCCCATGCCATCGGGGTGGGGATGTGCATTACCAACAACCTTATGTTCGATTCCCCCCACCA
Source organism: Planctomycetia bacterium (assembly GCA_030535245.1). GTDB lineage: Bacteria > Planctomycetota > Planctomycetia > Pirellulales > Thermoguttaceae > RGIG3701. The sequence continues at coordinate 10,450 of JAUNBJ010000117.1, forward strand.
TGCCATGCGTGTGGAAGGGAACGACCAACTCGTGGCCCGCAACGAAGTCCATAGCGTCGTCTATGATTTCAGCGACCAGAGCGGTATCGATATTTACTGCGACCCGACGTACCGGGGCATCGTGATCGACCGAAATTTCTGGCACCATATTGGATCGTCCTTCGCGCTTTGCGGGCAGGCGGGGATTCGTCTGGATGATTCCATCTCCGGGGTCGTCATGACGGAAAATGTCTTTTACCGCAGCTCCGGCGGAATCTTCGGTGGAATCCAGATTCATGGCGGCAAGGACAACATCGTCGCCCGAAACCTGTTTGCCGAATGCACCCTTGGGGTCAGCTTCACTCCCTGGGCGGAGGATCGCTACCTGAAATTCGTGTTCGAGCGTTTCCCCAAACATATCGAACCCTACCAGAAATTGGGCGTTTATCCGTTCCTGGACACCCTCGACCAATTCCCCAACCGAAACTACCTTTACGACAACGAAACGGTCAACGGCAGGCGTTTCGTCCGGAGCTTAAACCGGGGGAACCTCTTTAAGAACAACGTCACGCGAACCGTAAAAACCGGCCCCGCGTCGGACACCCCGCAGGAGTTGCGTCGTTGGGTGGAAACCGCCTGCAACCGGAACCTTGCGGACGTCGGCATTCAGAAAAGCGTCCACTTTCCGCAGGGCCAGTCGGGAATCCCACACACGGTTTCGCCAAACTATAGTTCCGTCCATGTTATAAACAGAATAAAAAGAAAATAAACACTAATAACATAGCGAACGCAGTGAGCGTAGTAAAAAGTTTTGGGAAGTGGGGTCTGGGGAGGAACCTCTTTTTCAAAAGGGTTCCTCCCCAGAGGTTGGAAGCGTGATAGTGAAAACTACCTCGCTTCCAACCTTTTGAGAGGAAACGCGATAGAATAAGGGAGGCCAGAAGCGCCA
>JAUNBJ010000009.1 GCA_030535245.1 Planctomycetia bacterium
CGAAAAGCCGTAGTGTGCCGCCCGCACCCGGGCCGCTTCCAACCTCTGGGGAGGACCCCACTTCCCAAAACTTTTTAATAGAATACTTTGCCATGACTGATTTTCCCGACATCCCCATCACCCCAACGGAGGACGAGGAACGCGACGACGATTCCTTTTTCTTGTCCAGCGTTGGTTTTTTGGCAAGTTTTTCGATACACCTGATCCTGCTTCTGGTGCTGGTGCTCTGGCGGTGGGAGGTGGTGTCGGTCGGGTTTGGAGGGATTGCGATCACGTCGGAGCTGGTGCAGGCACCGCTTTCAGAAATGGAGACCTCCCCGGAAGAAGATTCGGTCGATATCGAAACCACTCCCGACCTATCGACGCCGAAAGAGGAGGTCGAGGAGGTCGTTGTTCCGGAAGAACCCCCGACGCCCGACGTCCTTTTCCCGGACGAGCTGGACGTGGCACCGGAAGTTCCCGAAAGTGAAACCGGCACGCCATCCCCCACGGAAATCGGCGACGAGGTGTACCGTACGGGCAACGAGGAACCCCGAATAGCAGCGGTGCTTCCCACGTCGGGGGGGTACGAGGGACGTACCGACGCGGCCCTTCGCGCCCGGCTGATGAAAGACGGGGCGACCCTGGGCAGCGAGGATGCGGTGCGGCGTGGCCTGCACTGGATTTGCGCCCACCAGCAGGCGGACAAATCGATGAAAAAGAGCCGTGGGAGCTGGAATTTCGACCTGCGGCGGGCACCGTACTGCACGTGTAAAAACTCTGGGGAAAGTCCATCCACCACCGGGGCGACGGCACTTGCCCTTCTGGCGATGCTGGGGCACGGCAACACCCGGCAGGAAGGGGAATTTCAACAGTCGGTTCGCGAGGGGCTTTATTACCTGAGCACGCGGGCCATTCGCCGTAAAGGGGTTCCTGGTCTGGACTTGCGGGAAGGGAGTATTTACGGGCACGCGTTGGCGACGCTGGCCCTGTGCGAGGCGTACGCGATGGAGAAACAAAACGGGAAAGACGACGGCCTGAAACAGTTGGCCAAGGAAGCGTGCGCATGGATTTTCTGGGCACAAGACCCCGTGTCGGGCGGCTGGCGTTACGAACCCAAAGAAGCTGGCGACGTCACCGTCACGACCTGGATGATCATGGCGCTGAAAAGCGCGAAGGAATGCGGGATTGAGATTCCGTCCTATACACTCATCGGCGTCGAGCGGTTTTTGAACTCCGTGGCGTTGGACGACAATGCGCAATACTGCTATCAGCCGGGACGCGAACCGGAACCGTCCACCTGTGCCATTGGGCTGGTGGCCCGCATGTTCACCGGCGCCAAACAGGAAGCCCGTTTTCTGGATCGCGGCACGAAAAAGGTTTCCGAATGGGGCTACTCCGGAAGCGATCTGTACTACGATTACTACGGTGCCCTGCTTTTGCGGCATTACGGCGGGGAGCGGTGGGAGCGATGGAATCCGGCCCTGCGTGACTACCTGATCGCCACGCAGTCGCTGTCCGGGCACGAGTCGGGAAGCTGGTACTTCGACGAGGAAAAGAAAGTCCACAACCGAACCGGCGGCCGCCTTTACACGACGGCACTGGCGACGATGATTCTGGAGGTTTACTACCGCTACATGCCGCTGTATCAGGATTTCGACTCCGACCTCATGCGTCCGTAGCTCCGGAAGAATCGCATGGTCTTTTTATGGGTGCGTTCCAATCCGGGTTCCGAATTTCGACAAATGCGGCAAATTTGAAAACCAAGGAACCCTTGAACATTTTTTAAAACCCTGTTGATTTTCTCTGATTCTGGCGTATAATGATGAGAGAATAGAATGAAAGGAGGTTTGGAAATGTTGCCGATTATAATTTACTCGTCTGCGGGGTGCGGTGCTATCCTACTGGCGATCCTTTGTCTGATGATGGTACATTGTCCGAAATGGTTCTGGTGCAGTGTGTTGATTCTTCTGTGCTTTTTGATATGTTCTCAATCCATCGTGCACACTCTATTGTTTGGAACATTTATTATTCTTTTATTGGGGAGCATTTTTCTGTATGCCTGCAAGGTTACTGCCCGCGAACATGCCGCCTGGGAAGCCAACCAGAAGGAACGCTGCGAAGGGTACCATCCCAATAACGGCTGGGAATATATTGAAAATCCCGATACAGACCATTAGGGATTTCAAAGGCCGACGCTAACCCCCCACTAAATTTGCAGGCATCCAAGCCGGGGGGGTTCTTTTCGTGGGGGATTCCCGTATAATAAGGAGGCTGTTTCAATACACCCCATCAGGAGAACGAACCATGAAACGACGTGATTTTCTGAAAGTGACCGGAGCCGGACTGGCCGGGATTCCGGGGATTCTGGAGGCTCGAACCACGCTGTCCGCCGACCCGGTGGCCCTCACCCGCCTGACGCCGAACATCACCACCTCCCGTATCGGTATGGGAACGGGGGTTCACGGCTGGAACCGGCAGTCCAACCTCACCCGCATGGAGCGGGCCAAAGCGTTGGACCTCATCCGCTACAGTTACGACCGGGGAATCCGGTTCTTCGACATGGCCGACCTGTACGGAACGCATGGGCTGGTCGCCGAAGCACTGGCCGACAAACCTCGCGAAAGCTACGCTCTGGGAACCAAAATCTGGTGCCGGGAACGTGGGCTGCCCGAAGGGGAAGCCAATATCCCCACTGAAAAGCAGGTGGAACGGTTCCTGAAAGAGTTGAAAACAGACTACATCGATCTGGTACAGATTCACTGCATGAGCAGCGCGAAATGGCAGGACGAATACCGCCCCCACTTGGACGCCCTTGAAAACGTCAAGCAAAAGGGGTGGATTCGTGCTCATGGCGTGTCGTGCCACACCCTTGCCGCAGCCCGCGCCGCCGCAGAAAGCCCCTGGGTGGACGCCCTGCACATGCGGCTGAACACGGAGGGGCTGAAAATGGAAGGGGCGTGGGAAGACAACGTGGCCGTCGCCGAGCGGGCACAGCAAAACGGGAAAGGGGTGATCATCATGAAAGTGCTGGGCGAAGGCACCATCAAAGACGCTTCAGGACGCCGCAAATCAACCCAGGCCGTGGCCCGACTGTCGGCGGTGGATGTCATGATCGTCGGCTTTGAGGAACGTTCCCACGTCGATGAATTCCTGACCAACGTCGCCGACGCCGCGAAAGCGTAACGGGGTGGGGAGCATACGACTGTTTTGTCACGAAAAATAAATATTAATAAAAGCGAACGCAGTGAGCGTAGTAAAAAGTTTTGGGAGGTGGGTTCCCCCAGAGGTTGGAAGCGTGATAGAATTAAGGGAGGCCAGAAGCGTCAGCGCCTGCCTCCCGGATTTTTGGCAACCGGCGGCAGCCGTAGTCGCTCCCGGTCGTACCGGGCTTCAAAAAACTTTTCGTGCGCTCACTACGTTCGCTATGTTATTAGTGTCTATTTTCTTTTTGTACTATTTATAACATGGATGCAACAGTAGTAAAAAGTTTTGCTATTTACAACATGAACGAAGCACTACGTCACGCAGCGAACCGTCTCGGATGGCTCCCTCCAGTTCCTCCAGCGTTTCGTAATTCCGCGTGCCCAAAAACCGCACCACCCAGTTCGACGTCATCGGACTGACCGTGACCACAACGGCCCCATGCTTCCACCCCTCCCAAATTTCAATCGCCGTCCCCATCGACGCTTCCGGCAAAAACGCGATAATGACATCCATTTCGCCGCAAAGTGCGTTGTGCCCCAGAAAAACTTTTTTCCCCTCCTCGTCCGTGTAATGTAACGACGTGGGATGATTCGCGAACGGGTCGTAAACCTCGACGTCGGGAAAATGTTCGTTCAAAATCTTCGTTAGACGCTCGCGATAATCCTGCGGATACAACGATGCGGATTGCCGTGAGCCTTGCATGATTCCAGCCAAAAAAATACGCATGGGGGTTACTCTCCAGGGTTGGTAAGCGTGGTGCAATATTCCGTGATTCGCGAGTACAAATCCAACATACATTGCCAGTCCTCGACACTCCACGTGATACGACCGGTGATTTTCTGCGGGTCGGCAGACTCCACCAAAAATCGGAGCCGAAGCTGAACGTACAAAAGCAGATCCGCCAAATCGGCCGCCTGCCCCGGCGTCAGATTTTCCGGCAGATTCGGCGGCATAAGCGCATGCAGCCGCGTCAATATCCCCGACACGTCGTCGCCCAAAAATGCCACTTCCCGAACCAGCGACGGCGGCAATTCCTGCTCGGAATTTTCATCCGTAATGAATCGCCGCCCTGCCCCGACCTGCCCGGTTTCGCTCAACAACGTCAGCCGTTCCTGAATCTCCTGCCGCGTCCCGGCCAGAATCAGCGTCTGCCCCACCGCAATCAAATCCCCCGGATACAACACCCCCAGCCAAATGCTCTGCCCGTTGAGCTTCGTTCCGTTCGTACTCTCCACATCCGTCAGGAGAACCTTTCCATGATCCTCCTGAATCCGGCAGTGATACCGGCTCACCCGTTCGTCCGAAAGAGGGATCGTATTCTGAGGCTCCCGTCCGATACTGGCAGGCAGCGGAATGTCGTGATACTCCCGCCCCTTGTCCGGACCATCCAATATACGCAGCGTTATCTTCGTCGTCATTCTTCCGCCGTTTGCTCCTCTTTCGCCATCGTCTCAGGTTCCTTCTCCCCTTCCGGAGGAAATTCCAGTACCAGTCGCATCCCCAACGTCACGTGGCGACAACCGGGCGGGTTGCTGCCGCGGGCGGCACTGCGGGCGTATCGGAAACTGCTGTTCCACGAACCGCCACGATAAACCCGCAACGCCCCCGCTTCTGGCCCCTTCGGATTTTTAGCCACGGCCACGCTCGTGTCGTACGGGGCGTAAACGTCGCGGCACCATTCCCAAACGTTCCCCAGCATGTCGTAAATTCCCCAATCGTTCGGCAAAAACTGCTTCCCCGGCGATGTGTACAGGAACGGCCCTTCTCCCGGCAACGTCCACGGAAGCTGCTCCATGCCAGGGTACTTGTTCCGCTTTTGAGCCAACCCCTCGTCCCGAAGATTGGCATACTCGCTCAGTTTTCCTTTTTCGTTCGTCACCCCATACGTACACGACTGGCCACTGCGACACGCATATTCCCACTGCGATTCGGTAGGCAGATTCGCGGACAACGGCGCCTTTTTTCCCCCCGCCTTCTCCGAAAGGCGACCGTTCAGCCACTCGCAAAACGCCTGCGCGTCCCGCCACGATACGTTCACCACCGGAAAATCCGCCCGCTGACGGAAACCAACCGCTTTCCAATGGTATTCCTTCGCCGGGCCACGGATCTCTCCCGTCTTGTAATCCACCATGAATCCCCCGCTTTTTTCCGCGTCGGTAACGTACGACGTCGCTTTCACAAACTGCGAAAACATCTCCACCGTCACCTCCGTTTCCAACATCCAGAACCCCTCGGAAAACTCCACCTCGTGCGGCACTTCCCCCACCTTGCGGAACGGTTCCTGCCGGGGACTGCCCATCGTGAATTTTCCCGCAGGACACCACCGGAACGGGTACGTCACCCCGTCGATTTCCAATGCCGCCCGCTCCCCCGCTTCGCTCCCACGCAGCGGAAATCCAAAATCCACCTCCGCCGCGTCGTCTGTGGTGTCGTTCGGCGTCTCCTCCGACGTTTCCTCCTCCGAATCTGAGCCAAACGAAAATCCGCTATCCTCCACGCTTGTGTCCGAAGGCTCCGCGTCCCCCTCCGCCGCCGGGAAAGAGAATCCCCCCTCCTCATCTTCCGAATCGTCGCTCTGGGAATCGTCGTCCCCCAGACTGAAGGAAAAATCGGCATCTTCCGCCACTTCCTCGTCTTGCGCCATTACCAAAATCCCCGGCACGGCCAGCCAGAATCCCAAACACAACACACAACAGGGCAAACCACGCATTCGTTTCTCCTTACTCTTTTTCCAGCAACAGGACGATCACCCGTTTGGGGCCATGAACGCCAAGGATGGAAACCTTCTCGATGTCCGCCGTTCGGCTGGGGCCGGTTATCAGAACATACTCCCCACGCAGGGATGGGTCGCGAACCGTGTCGGCAATCTCCTGCCACGCGGCGGGAAGGTGCTCCCGAAGCTGCGACCCCTTCGCCACCACCACGCAGACCGGCGGCAGATAACAGTTCAACCGCTCGTGCGCCGTACGATTGCACATCACCGCCGAACCGGTGTCGGCCAACAGCAACTGCGGAAAGACCACGCTGACCGGAATCTCCGACAGCCTCCGCTTGTCCGTTTCCCCGTTCGCCTCGCCAAAATAGGGATTCGGCAACGCCACCACCTCGTGAAACAACGGCACGTCCACCGAGCTGACCCCGTTCCAGCCGTTTTCCCTCGCCAGCTGCGTGAACACCGTCGCCGCTTCCTGCGCGTTTTCCACGACAAAACAGTCCCCCGACAACTTCTTCAACTCCTCGGAAAATTGCCGGGCCATCGCTTCCTGCGACGGGTGCTGCCGCGCCAGAATCTCCGGCACGGCAGGCGCAGAATGCGAACGCCGTATTTCCGGATTGGAAAGCTCCTGCCGAAGTTTTTGCAAAATTTTATCACGTGTATTCATCTGGTCGCCCAATCTCCTGAATGCTCTCTTTCTTCCTGGCCCCTGCGCAGCACATGGCCCTATTTTTGCTTTTGCCTGGCCCGCCACCACTGTCGAAACGACCGCTTCGCCGGCCTGGGAATCGTCCGCCCCTGCGTCCATGCCCCCAACTCCAAAATATGGAACGGTCTGGGGAGAAATTTCGCCCCCCACGCCCCCCATCGAACGGCATACATGAACCACGCGTACCGGAACCCGCTCGTGCAGGCAAAATTCCACGTTTTCCACAAAATCGCCTGATACCAGCTTTGCATCGGGGAACGGGTCTGCGTCGATTGGTTCCGCAAATGCACCAACTGCTCCGGGATCGCCACCTTCACCGGACAGACCTGAGCACACTTCTCACACAACGACGACGCAAACGGCAGTTTCCCCGCTTTTTCCATCCCGACAAGGTGCGGGTTGAGGATTTCGCCAATCGGCCCCGGATAGATCCAGCCGTACGCCCACCCACCAACACGATGATACACCGGACAGGCGTTCATGCACGCCCCACACCGAACGCAGTACAGCGTCGAGAACGTCGCCGGATCGGCCAGCACGTTCGTTCGTCCGTTGTCAATCAACACGACGTACATCTTGCGTCCCTCGGTCGGGCCGTTGAACAGGTGCGTGTAGGTCGTCAGTTTCTGGTCGGTAGCACTTCGCGGCAGCACGTGCAGGAACTGCGGCAGATAATCAATGCTCGGAATCACCTTCTCGATCCCCATGATCGCCACATGAACCGGCGGCGTGGAGGTGGAAAGCCCGGCGTTCCCCTCGTTTTCAATCACCACAAACGACCCGGTATCCGCAATCCCGAAATTCACCCCCGAAACCCCCATGTCGGCGGTCAGGAAATGCTCCCGCAGGTGCTTCCTTGCCATGGCGGTCAGCTCCCCATGCACGGCGGTATACGGTTCTTTCAATTCCTTTTCAAACAAACGCCCGATCTCCTCTGCCGTCAGGTGCAACGCCGGAACCACCGTGTGCGTCGGACGCTGATGGGCAAGCTGTAGGATAAATTCGCCCAAATCCGTCTCAATCGGCGTAATGCCGTTTTTCTCGAACGCCGGATCCAGTTGAATCTCCTCGGAAACAAGCGACTTCGACTTCACGACCTTCTTCACGCCATGCTTTTTCGCGATTTCCAGAATCAGCCGATTCGCTTCCCTGGCATCCTCGGCCCACAAAACCTCGATTCCTTTGGCGATCAGGTTTTTCTCGAACTCCACCAGCAGTTTGTCCAGATTTTCCACACCATACTTCTTAATGGCATGGGCATCGTCCCGCCAGGTCTGGAAATTGGGATTTCGCTTCAGCATTTCCGCGTACGCCGCCGTAGAACGCTTCGCCGCCAGTGCCGTCGCCGGGGAACCCCCACAGACGCACAGGTCGTGCATTTCGTTCGACTGAAACGGAAAACCGTTCTGTTCAATATAATCTGACATGATTTTATCCCCTTCACCCTTCGCGGTGATTCAAAATTTCAGCGATGTGCAACGGCATGATATGCTTTTTCTGCGGGTCGAGCTGAAGGATTCCACCGATGTGCATAAGGCAGCTCGTGTCAATCGACGCCACCACGTCGGCCCCGGTGGAGGCGATGTTTTCGCACTTCGTCCGCCCCATGTCGAGCGAAAGATTCGGGAACTTGACGCTGAACGTGCCGCCAAAACCGCAGCAGTCCTCCATCTGTGGCAGCTCCCGGTATTCCAGCCCCTTTACATGCTCAAGCAGCTCTACCGGCTGGCTGGCAATTCCCAACTCCCGCCGCCCATGACAACCGATATGCAACGTGACTTTGTGCGGAAATACCGCTCCCAGATCCACCTGATGAAGGACGTTGACCAGAAATTCCGTGAACTCCACCACCCGCGAGGAAACCGCCCGGACGTTTTCGTCGCCCGGAAACAGGTGTTCGTAAAAGACGCGGCACATGGCCGTACAGGAACCGGAGGGGCAGACGATCCAGTCGTACCCCCGAAACGCCCTGACAAACGCCATCGCCGTGGGCCGCACCTGATCCCAGTAACCGGAATTGAACGCCGGCTGGCCGCAGCAGGTCTGCTCCGGTGGAAATTCGGGAGCAATGCCCAGACGCTCCAGGATTTCAACGACCGCCTGCCCTACGTGAGGGTAAAACTGATCCATATAGCAGGGGATAAACAGGGCGACTTTTTGTCCCGGCTGGTACTCCGGGTACTCCCAGGCGGGAGGAGCGGTATGAACGCGTCGTATCATAGGTGGCAGACACAAAAAAATTCAGGGAAATTTTGGATTTCGCGAAACGACAAAATCACTCTCCCTTAATTTTACCACGTTCCATGACAATTGTCAATGAACTTTCCACAACGTTTATCCAGAGATCCAGAAGGGTGCCTACAAATTTGTACCCGGGGCAAGGGAGTCCCCCCTGTGCGGAGTGGCTCGTACGCCTTATAATAAAGCGTGTGTGTATCGAAGGAGAGGGCATCATGCAAAAAATTTTTCGGTTCTGGTTGTTTGTGTTTGTGGCGACAGCGTTTCTGATCACGTTTAGCCTTTCTTTTTACACCCAGACGCAGCAGGCGGAAAGCAACGCGACGCAAATGATCGCGCTGAAAATCAAGGACATCAAAACGGAAATCCTGCAATCCGAGAAAAACGCGAACATGCAGGAGCAGTTCATTCGGGAGCAGGCGTTGGCAAGGGTTCGGGCACTGGCACGGCTGATTCAGGAGAACCCGAAAGTTCTGCAAGACCGTGCTCAAATGGAGGGCATCCGGAAGGACTTGGATATTAATGAGTACCACATTTCCGATGAAAAGGGGATTTTAATCTGTTCGGAGCCGCAAAACCACGAGGGGTACGACATGAACTCGCAAGCGCAGTCGCGGGAATTCATGGAGGCCATTACGAACCCGGATTTCGCGTACGTTCAGTTGGTGCGGGCGAAGGGGATCAACGGGAATCTCTGCCAGTATGCCGGGGTGGCACGACGGGACAAGCCGGGAATCGTGCAGATCGGTTTTCAGCCGGAGCGTTACTACAAGGCGATGAAAATCACATCCATCGAGAACTTTGCGGCAGGGTTTCGGATTGGGCAGGAGGGGCGGCTTCTGGTGGCTCGCGACGGGGTGATCGTGAGCGTGGATGACCCGCAGTGGCTGGGCAAAACGCTGGAGGAATATGGCATTCCCATGGGGGCCATTTCGGAATTGCGGGGGGAATTTGACCTGAATCCCGGCACGATGAACGAAAAAAAGTGCTATTACGAAAAGTTTCGGGGATTTTTGCTCATCGGTTCGTTGCCGGACGTGGAGGTTTTTGTCAACCGGAACCAACTGGCGATTCGACTGATTCTGTTCAATCTGGTGCTTTTCGTGACGGTTTTCGTTTTGGTTTCGCTGTTGGTGGATCGGGTGGTGATACGTGGTATTTTCCGGGTGAACCGGTCGTTGGAAAAAATCACGGAAGGGGATTTGAACGAGGTGGTGAACGTCCGAAACAACCCGGAATTTTCGGAGCTTTCCGACGGGATCAACTCGATGGTAAACGCGTTGAAGAAGGCGATTGCGAAGGAGGCAGCCCGGATTGATGGGGAGTTGGAGTTGGCCAGGAGCATTCAGAAGGCGTCGCTTCCGAACGTTTTCCCGCCATTTCCGGAGCGGCAGGAGCGGTTCGATCTGTACGCGACGATGGACACGGCGAAGAAGGTGGGAGGGGATTTTTACGATTTCTTCCTGGTGGACGACGACCATTTGGTGGTGTTGGTGGCGGACGTTTCGGGCAAGGGGATTCCGGCGGCGTTGTTCATGATGACGGCGAAGTCGCAGATCAAGAATTTGGCCCGTACGCGGGTGAGTCCGGCGGAGATTTTTAATCGGGCGAACCATTACCTCTGCGAAAACAACGATACGGGGATGTTCGTGACGGCATTTTTGGCGGTTTTGGAGATTTCGACCGGCAAGCTGACGTGGACGAACGCCGGACACCTGCCGCCGCTGTGGTACAAAAAATCAACCGGAAGTTACAATTTTCTTTCCGTTCGGAATCACTCGTCGTTCGTGCTGGCGGCAATCGACGGCATGGACTACGACCAGCAGGAGATCACGCTTTCTCCGGGAGATCGATTTTTCTTGTATACCGATGGCGTGACGGAGGCGGTCAACCCCCAAAAGCAGCTTTACCGCGACGACCGTTTACAAGACGTGCTCAATTCGGAAGCGGGGAAGGGTCTTTCGCTGGCCGAAACGTTGAAATTTGTGCGGGATGATATTCGCGCGTATGCCGAGGGGGCGGAGCAGTCGGACGACATCACCATGCTCGTGTTGGAACGGCGTTCCTGAAACGATTTTCCCGGATTTTTTCGAGGGGACTTTTCCCCTTTATTTATTGTATTGCTCTTGCTTCATTTGCCAAATTTCTCTATACTTTGGCGGATTATGAAGAAGACGCTCTCTTTATCGCCGTTTTTGTGGAAGTGCGTACAGGGTCTGGCCCTGTTGGCGGTGGGGGGAGTGTATCTGTCGGGAACCTCTTTTGCCGAGGAAAGCGTCGCAGAAGGAAGAACGCGTTACCGGGTTCCGACGGTGACGGATCAGCATGGAATAACGTATCCACGTTCTTCGGCAATGGGGGATATTTCGGTGAAGGCCGACCAGTCGCAAACTTTCACCGAGGGAAGCTACACCGTTTATCAGCTGGAGGGGAACGTACGTTTCCAGCAGGGTTCGGACACGTTTTCCGCGAATCGTGCGGTATTTTGGGTGGGAAGCGTGACGTTGAACGAGGAAAAGGAGCAGCCGGAGCGGAACGTGCTGGTGTGGCTGGACGGGGAGGTTCGGATTGCGTTTGTCACGTCGCGGACGACCTCGACGGTGCGGGCGGAAACGTGGAATGGCCGACTGACGACGGAGGGAATCGTCAAGGTTCAGGCGGAGCGGGAAACGACGTTGACCAAGGCCCCCAAGAAAGGGTTCTACCCGCGTGCTTTGGCGGCGGTGTTTCAGGAAGCCAGAACGTTGCTGACGCAGCTTTCCACGGAAGTTCCTGCCGAAGTTCCCGCCGAAGTTACCACGGAGGTTCCGGCGGAAAATACGACGGAGGGGATAGCGCCGAAGGCGTTTCCGGATGGGGTGGTGATTCCGGGCGGCTCGTACCAGAACCAGCCGTCGGACACGATACCGCAGAACGTCCTGACGACGAATTCGGTGCTGACGCAGGGGGACGTCTCGGCCCTCGACCCGAACGTTCCGCAAGCGGGAAAACCACGGGTGAGCGTCTATCCCCGCAACGACGTTCCTCCGCAGATCAGTTCGCTGAAGGATCGGCAGACCGGCAAGACGATCGTGATTTTTGACGGCGGTGTGAACGTCCTGATCGACGGTGCGGACGATTACCTGAAAAGCAATCCGATCACGAAGCGTGCTTCGGAAACCGGCAAAGAGGATTGGAAGGTTGGAACCATCGACATTGCCACGGATCGGTTGGTGGTCTGGGTGACGGGCGATTTTGACAAGCTCGATTTCGACGGGGATACTTTCGGTTCCGGGTCGGTTCCGCTGGAGCTGTACATGGAGGGGAACATCCTGTTTCGGCAGGGGAATCAGGAAGTCCATGCCGAGCGGATGTACTTCGACGTCCACTCCCGCCGGGGAATCATCCGGGACGCGGAGGTGTTTGCGACGATTCCGAATTTTGAGGGGCTAATCCGTTTGCGGGCGGAAGAAATCCGAATCCCGGAAGAAGGGATGATGGTGGCCAACAATACGTTCGTCACGACCAGCCGCATTGGGGATCCGATGTACCGGTTCCAGATCGGGCAGTTGATGCTCCGTTCGCAGAAGCAGGCGAAACGCGACCCGGTAACGGGCGAGCCGGTTCTGGACACGTATGGCGAGCCGATCATGGAGGGGCCGAACGACCTTATCGGTCGGGATACGGTGGTTCGTGTCGGGAACGTTCCGGTCTTTTACATGCCGTACTTCGCAGCCCCGTTGGAGAACCCGTCGCAAATCATCAACAAGGTGGGGCTACGGAAAGACTCCATTTTCGGCTGGCAGCCGTTGATTGGGTTTGACGCGTACCGCCTGTTCGGTTTCCAGCAGCCGATCGAGGGGACGGACTGGGACATCAACGCCCTGTGGTACACAAAGCGTGGGCCGGGGCTGGGTTCCAAATTCGCGTACGATCAGGATTTCACACGGAACCTGTTCGGCGGACACCGGAAGGGATATTTGGATTTCTTCGGCATTTACGACAAGGGAACCGACAATTTGGGTCTGGGCCGCCGCGAGCTGATCCCCTCCAAAGAATGGCGTTACCAGCTCATCGGCAAGCACCGTAGCGAATTTGGCAACAACCTGCAATTCCTCGGACAAATCGGGCTGATCAGCGACCGAAACTTTCAGGAGGAATATTTCCAGAACAGTTGGTATCGGGAACCGGATCGGGCGACACAATTCGAGCTTCGGCAGGAGGTTCTCAATCGAAGCTGGGCGTTGTGGGCCGACGTTCGCGTCAACGATTTTCACACCCAGACGCAGCGTTTGCCGCAGGCGGAGTTCTACTGGATTGGCCAGCCGCTGTTCAACGACGTGCTGACGTGGAGTTCGTATTCGCAGGCGGGATACACGCACCTCTATCCCGACACGGAACCGACCGACCCCAACGACAAGGCCCTGTTCCACCTGCTTCCATGGGAAAAGAACCGACAGGGGGGGCGAGCCTCGACGCGGCATGAAATTTCGTATCCGTTCCAGGCCGGGCCGGTGAAGGTGGTTCCGTTCGCGCTGGGCGAAGTGGCGTACTGGGGGGAGAACCTGTACGGTGAGGATACCTCCCGCGTGTATGGTCAGGCCGGCATCCGGGCAAGCCTTCCGTTCTGGCAGCTTTACGACGTGCAAAGCAAGCTGTTGAATATCGACGGGATCATGCACAAAGTCGAATTCGACGTGGAAGCGTGCGTCGCCGGAGCAAACCAAAGCGCGTACGACCTGCCGTTATACGACCTGATCGACGACCGTGCGATTCTCGATTTCCGTCACCATATGCAAAACACCATTTTCGGCGGCAATTCCATTCCCATGGCGTTCGATTCCCGCAGCTACGCCATCCGGAGCAATCTGGGGGGGTGGGTCACGTCGCCCAGTACCGAGTTGGCCGACGACCTGGCCCTCATCCGTTTCGGAATGCACCACCGCTGGCAGACCAAGCGTGGTATGCCGGGCAAGCAGCGAATCATCGACTGGATCACCTTCGACACCAACTTCAACCTGTATCCCGACGCCAACCGCGACAACTTTGGCTCGACGATCGGAATGCTGGATTACGATTTCCGCTGGCACCCTGGCGACCGGTTCACGGTCTTTTCGTCCGGCTATTTCGATTTCTTCTCCGACGGCCTGAAAATGGTGGATGTCGGTGGTATTGTGGATCGTCCTGGCAGAGGGTCGCTGTTCACCAGCCTGCATTTTTTGACCGGCCCGATAGAAAACGTCGTCATGCGAATCGGCTACAATTACTACATGTCGCCGAAATGGACTTCCACGTTCATTACCACGTTCGATATTTCCGGCAAGGGGAACATTGGCGAGTCGCTTTCGTTTACGCGGGTGGGCGAATCGTTTCTGTTTACCCTTGGTGCAGCCTACGACGCACCGTCGGACAACTTTGGTTTCCATTTCACACTGGAGCCTCGCTTTGGTCGCAAGGGGAACGTCGCTCGGTTGTTCAACATCGCCCCGCCCGGAGTTTATGGCGTGGATTAATGCTGTGTAAAAAATAAATATCAGTAAAAATAAATAAAAGCGAACGCAGTGATCGCACTAAAAGTTTTTTGACCCGGTACGACCGGGAGCGACTACGGCTTTTCGCCGGTTGCTACATCACCGGGAGGAGCCGTGGACGGAGCGAAGCGTAGTCCCGGAGAACAGCCGAGTGTTTTTCCACTTCTTCCGGAACTACGGGCTACGCCCTTCGTTCACGGCTCCAAGGTTGGCGTCGATGGGTTCCTGCGAGAATCCCTCCGAACGGCCGTGCCCCCTAAATTGCAGGGCAATTCCAACTCCCTCTTGCGAAAACCGGTTTCTTTTTTATAATAAAGGAAACCGTTCCGGGAAGATTCCCGATCCCCTCCGCTTCCTTTCATGAAGAAGCCACCCTTCCTTCCTTTTGGAGTTTTTCATGCGAAAAATTTTTCTTGCTGTCGCGTTGTTTTGTCCCATGCTGCTGTTCGCGTACGATGCCCAGACCGCCAACCGGGAAATGCCGAATCAGATTTACCAGGACTGGCTGCGGCAGGATATGGGGAATTTCCAGGAACGTGTGACAAAAGTGCTGGCCGAGCTGGACGCCCGGAAAAGCGACACGACGGCATACCGCGAAACGTTCCGGAAGCTGGAAAACGTATCGGATGCCGACCCGCGAAGGGACGCTTTTTATCGCGAAATCTGCCAGCGCCGACGGGTTTTGCGGCTGGAGAATCTGCAAAAAACCGCTCCGAAAATCGTCTTTACCAAACGACGCACCTTCTCCCCGTCGTTTTACGCCTACACGGAAGGATTAAGCGACGCGCAGGCCGAAAAGTGCTTCCTTCCCGGCTCCGCACTCTGCCTTTTGGAGGGGAATGAAAAGGGGGAGTGGGTTCAGAAAAATCTGCTTGATGGAAACGAGTGCGTTTTCCGGGATCCGGTCGTTTCGTTCGACGGAAAGCGTATCTTCTTCGCGTGGAAAAAGCATTCCGTCAACGACGATTACCACCTGTACACGTACGACGTCGCAAGCGGCACGGTGCGGCAGCTTACCGACGGACTGGGGTTTGCCGACTACGAACCCTGCCCGTTGCCCGATGGGAATATCCTGTTCAGCTCGACCCGCTGCATTCAGGCGGTGGATTGCTGGAAAACGGAGGTTTCCAACCTGTACCGCTGCGACGCCGACGGAAAAAACATCACCCGAATCGGCTTCGATCAGGTGCACACGAACTACCCCACGCTGCTGTCGGACGGTCGCGTCATCTACACCCGCTGGGACTACAACGACCGGGGGCAGATTTACCCGCAGGCACTGTTTCAGATGAACATGGACGGTACCGCCCAGACGGAATGCTACGGGAACAACTCGTACTTCCCCACCAGCATCCTGCACGCGCAGGGGGTTCCAGGGTCGCGGAAGATTCTTGCCATCCTTTCCGGCCACCATACGCGGCAACGGGGAAAACTGGCATTGATCGACACGTCGGTTGGGCGTCAGGAGGGGGTGGGAATCGAGATGGTTTCCCCACGGCGTCCGACGGTCGTCACCCCTACCGATATGTGGGGACAGTTCGGCGACCAGTTCCAATACCCCATCCCGCTTTCTGAAACCGAGTACCTCGTCGGCTTTTACACGAATGCCGACAAGAGCAACAAACCACCGCGCAAATTCGGCATTTTCTGGATGGACGCCGACGGACGCCGCGAGCTTCTGGCCTACGACGCCCGCGTGGACTGCAATCAGCCGTACCCCCTGAAACCACGGGAAGAAGTCCCGGTGCGTCCCTCAACGGTCGATACGTCGCTGGATTACGGAACGTATTACGTCCAGGATGTCTTTTTCGGCCCCGGACTGAAAGGGATCGACCGGTCGAAAGCGAAAAAACTCCGCGTCGTCGGGCTTCAGTTCCGCGACTGCTGGATTGGCGACAACCACAACCACGGCCCGGCGGGTGGGGCGTTGGTTTCCACCCCCATCTCCATCGGTCATGGGACGTGGGACGTCAAAGTCATTCTGGGCGACACCGATATTTATCCCGACGGTTCCGCCTGCTTCAAGGTTCCTGCCCGAACGCCGGTCTATTTTCAAATTCTCGACAAAAAAGGGTACTGCATTCAGACCATGCGGTCGTGGAGCACGCTTCAGCCGGGGGAAAATTTCGCCTGCCTGGGATGTCATGAGGATAAGAACACCGGTACCACGCTCCGTCCCGGCACGACCGAAGCAATGCGTCGTGGCCCGCAGGAACTGCAACCGTTCTACGGCCCGGCACGCGGTTTCAGTTTCGAGAAGGAGATTCAGCCGATTCTGGACAGGCACTGCATTCGCTGCCACGCCAATCGGGAGAAAGTCCCGCCGTACGCCTCCGGAGCGTTGGCCGAGTGGGGCAAAACGCAAACCCCGACGTCCGACGCCCCCTTCAGCCTGCTGAACGTGCTCAACGAAGACAAGACCGCCAAGCGATTCTGGAGCGATTCCTACCTGAACCTGACCGGGGCCGCACGCCGGGATCGTACCCAGGGAGTACACAACCGGGCGGTGAACTGGCTCAACGTGCAGGAAGGCCCGGCCCTCTTGCCCCCATACAAAGCCGGAGCATGTCAAAGCGGGCTTCTGGCCCAGTTTGAAGGGGACACCCCCCACAACGACGTGCGTCTTTCCCCCGAAGAAAAGCAGAAACTGGCCCTCTGGATCGACCTTTTGGTTCCCTACTGCGGCAGCTACACCGAACATGCCGCGTGGACCCCCGACGATTGGGCCAAGTGGGACTACTACCAGAAAAAGAAAGAAAAGCCGTAACCCCGCCCGATTTTGCACGACCGGACTTTTTCGGAGGATTTCGCCGTCCGTTACAGCCGGTCGTTCCGAAAGTCAAACACGTGATGGATCGACAAAATCCCCAAAATCCTCGCCGTTGGCGTCTCGTCCTCCACCACCGCCAACGTCGTGATTTTATGAATGTCCATCACCTCCAACGCCTCGCTCACCAGCGTGTCCGGCAAAATGCGTTTGAAGTTCTTCGTCATGAACTGCCCCGCGCATACCGATTTAATGTCGTCGAAATGCTGCACCGCACGACGGATGTCGCCGTCCGTAATCACCCCCACCGGAACCCCCGCGTCGCTCAGCACCATCGTGATTCCCAGCCGCTTGTGCGTCATTTCATACATCACGTCCATGAACGGCGTCGCTTCATGCACGAACGGCACGTTCTTTTCCATACGGTCTTTGACCCGCGTTAAAAGCCGCCGCCCCAACGCCCCTCCCGGATGATACAACACGAAATTCTCCGGCTGAAAATTGCGCATTTCCATCAGGCAAACCACCAACGCATCCCCCATCACCAATGCCGCCGTGGTGGATGTCGTCGGTGCCAGCCCAATCCGACACGCCTCGGAATCGACGTGAATGTCCAGCACAAAATCCGCGTTCTTCGCCAATCGGGACGTTTTATTTCCCGTCATTGCCACGATCGGGCACCCCACCTGCCGCAGCGGTTCCATCAGCGAAAGCACCTCGGACGATTCCCCGCTGTTGGAAATCGCGATCACAATATCCCCCTTGCAGACCATCCCCAAATCGCCATGCACCGCCTCCGCCGCGTTCAGGAAAATGGCATGCGTTCCGGTCGATGCCAGCGACGCCGCAATCTTGTGCGCCACGATCCCCGTCTTGCCGATTCCCGTTAGTACAACCTTCTGGTCGGAATGAAAAATCAATTCCACCACGTTCTGAAACGACACGTCCAGACGCTCCTGAACCTTACGTAATTCGGACGCCTCCAAATCAAAGACTTCCCGGCCCCGCACAACGCAATCCATGATACGGTTCCTTACTGCACCACCGGCATGGAGGGTTTCTCGCGACGCATGTCCTGAAGCAACGCCGGGTCGGTCGGCGACGTCTTGGAAATCACTTCCTTCAACGGGAAATTCGCCGGCAGCGTCTCGTTACGCTGATCCAGAATGATCTCGTATTTGTCGATCAGCTCCCGCAAATCGGTTCCCAACATCTCCTCGTCGATGATCTCCTCGAACTGCGGCGTACGAATCATGCCGTTCCAGATATTCAACGCCGTATCGTAATTGTTTTTCGCCACCACCAGGTCGCCGTTCGCGTATGCCCGATCCGCCTCGTAAACCAGCCGCCGCGCTTCGACAATCTCCGGCGTCCGCTCCAACTGCCCGCGAAGCCGCCAGAATTTGTAGTTCACGATCATGCGGTAACGACGGATCAACTTCTCCTGCTCGGTCGCCTCGTCCAGACGCTTCGCCAAATCCAGCCCCCGCGTCCGCAGGTCGGTCGGAAGCGCCGTCGCCCACTCCGTATTGGAAACCCGCGTCTTTTCCGCCGCCTCGGAACCCAGATTGTGCTCGTCCGCCGTCCGTTCCTCCAACGGTTTGTCCATGGCCGATCGCTCCTCCTCGGTCAGCTTCGCACGCTTCGCATCCACCATGCTCTGATACAGGCCCGGTTGAAGCGACTCCAGCTCGGCACGCAGTTTTTCGCCCAACTCCGCGTACCGTTCCTCATCCTCCAACCGCAAAAGCGATCCCGTCGCCGAAGGATGCTCCCGATTGCCATACTCCAGCCACTCCCGTGAGAACGTCTCCCACGCATGGAGCGTTTTCTGCTCGAACTGGCCGTCGGTCTCCAGATTCTCCGAATAGTACGCCTGCGCATTCGGAGCATGGGAGAAAAACAACGTCGGACTGATCGTCTGCAAATCGACCCCTTCCTTCAGGTGAAGGTTCTCGGCCCGCTTGTACCACTCCTTGCCGATGAGCCAACTGTCCCGCATTTCAAGCGGCCGATCCTTATTAAAATCGTTGTCCTCGCGGAAAAGCTGACGGAATTGCACCTTCTCGTCCGACTTGCTGATTTTCTGAGCGGTCGTCCACCCCACGTCCCACGTCACGCGAATCGAACGGGGATTGAACCGCACCCCACGCTCCAAATACCGAATCCCCTCAATCACCCACGCGTAGCGATCCTTGTAGTTGTCGTGCTCCACCGACACGTTGTACGCCAGATTCCACCCCTGAAATCGCCAGACCGTCTCAAAATGCGGCACCAGCAAAATCAACTGCTTCAACGTCGCGGAAAGGTTCGTCCAGTCCTTTTTTTTCTTGTACTCGTCCGCCTTCTGCCAGAGGGTCAGCGTCGCCACGCCGTCCAGCCCAAACATCCCCAGCCGAATCGTCTCCCCCGCCAAATTCACATCGCCGATATCCGCCTCGCTGATCTTCGATTCGCGACGTAACTGCTCCAGCTTGCCGCCCGGCGTTCCCTTCTCGCCCCCCGCCCCCACGGTCGAAGGTTGTGAAATCCAGAACATCGGAATCATCAACACGACAATTCCAATAAAATACATCACTTTATGTCGAAACGACCGCGACTGAAGCGGCGATTGTGTATTTTCGGCCATATTCTCCCTTTCCCAGATGCGTGATACGCTGAAAACCCGTTCCCGTTCCCGTTGGAGCACCTTGTAAATCGTATACGCCCAATAAACCTTTCCAGTTTACCCCGCCATGTGAAAATTGTCAAGGGTGTGAAAAATGAAAGAAAAAACCCCAACGCCTTCAGGAACGAGAAAATCCATATCGGTTTCCACCCATTGTCAAAAAGGAAGTTAGGGAATATAATGGAAGGCGTCATGGAATGGATACTGGCGAGGTAAGGTACAGGATTATGGATACGTTTTGTTCGTTTGGAGTTTCGACGCGATTGTTTTTAGGAGATTGTCTGGAGGTGCTTGAAACACTGGAGGATCATTCCGTTGATTTGGTGATAACGTCCCCCCCCTATGCGGATCAGCGAAAAAACACCTATGGTGGAATCCGTCCGGAACATTATGTCGAGTGGTTTCTGCCGATTACCGGTCAACTACTTCGTGTTTTGAACCCCAAAGGTACGTTTATCTTAAACATAAAGGAAAAAGTATTGCATGGGGAACGCAGTACCTATGTACTGGAATTGATTCTTGCCATGCGGAAACAGGGATGGCTGTGGACGGAAGAGTTTATCTGGCACAAAAAAAATTGTTATCCTGGGAAATGGCCGAATCGTTTTCGGGATTCCTGGGAACGGTTATTGCAGTTTAATAAATCCAAAAATTTTAACATGTATCAGGATTCCGTTATGGTTCCCACGGGCAACTGGGCAAAATCACGATTAAAAAACCTGAGTGAAACGGACAAAATACGGGACAATTCTCATGTCGGAAGTGGTTTTGGAAAAAATATATCCAATTGGCTCGAAAGGAAAATGGCCTATCCTACCAACGTGTTGCATTTGGCGACAGAATGCGGCAACAAAAACCATCCTGCGGCATTTCCTGAATCATTGCCCGAGTGGTTCATCAAGCTGTTTACGGTTGAGGGAGATGTTGTTTTGGATCCGTTCATGGGGTCTGGAACGACGAATATCGTCGCGGAAAAAATGTCGAGAAATTCCATTGGTATCGAAATTTTACCGGAATATTATAACAAGGTAAAAGAGTATTTCGATAATTGTTCCACCAACTTATTTTCGGAGAAGTGCGTTGAAATCGCTTGATATTCAGTCGGTAGTGCAGTATGTTGCGGAAAATATTGGAAGTTTTCATCAGCAACGATTGGTTCGCCTTGAAACGTTGAAATTGAAGGATATCCTCAAAAAAAAGAATCCTTATCTGTTTAAGGCAAAAAATTGCCTGACCCCGGAAACGATTGTTCGCTCCTGTGCGGATGCTTTTGTTTCATCGAATGAGGAGACTATTTTTGGCGACTGGTTGGAGGGTTTGGCCATTTTTATCAACAAACAGGTCTATGGTGGGTGGAAATCCGGAATTCTCGGCATTGATCTGGAATTTGATAAGGATTCTACCCGGTATATTGTTACGATCAAGTCCGGACCAAACTGGGCAAACAGCAGTCAGGTTCGGAAGATGCTTGATTGTTTTTCGACCGCGAAGAAAATTCTACATACCAGCCGTTCCAAAATAACGGTCGTCGCGGTGAATGGTTGCTGCTATGGCAGAGACGATACCCCGTACAAAAAAGCGGACTATTACAAATACTGTGGCCAACGTTTTTGGGAATTTATTTCAGGGAATCCTGAGTTATATCTGGATATTATAGAACCTCTCGGCTATCGCGCCAAGGAAAAGAACGACACGTTTTGGGAATTGTATAGTGCTAAAATAACATGCTTTACTCGGATTTTTGACAAAGATTTTACCCTGAAAGATGGCCGAATCGATTGGAAGAAGTTGGTGAAATTCAATTCGGGCATTCCAACTTCGAGGGATTCCTGAAATGGGATGTCTTTGAAACGATGGCGTGATGTTTTAACAACGATTGGAGAAGCTGGAATTTCAAACAGACGCCACCTTAAAAACCGCTTCCCTGGACAAAAATTTTAGATGTTGCCAGACTTCGGTCTAAAAAAACTCCCGTCTTTAATCCGTTGTTTCACCGCATCGTCCACCTGTCGGGAGTCGAGGATTTTTCGCAGGGCCATTTTTCGGGTGGTGGGGTCCAACGCGTCGGGGGACTGCAATAGCGTTTCGGTCTTTTCAGGAAAGGAGACAAATGCCATCGAGATGGCCCACGCGACGGCCATGCGGACGTAATACTCCGGGTTGCGGATAGTTTTCAGGGTGTCAAGAACGGCGTCGATGTGTCGTTCGTCCAGGTAGTAGTTCAGGAACATCACCACCGCAAAGCGGATGTGCCATGGCCCTTTTCGCAGGCATTTTCGCAGGTAAATTTCCATTTCGTCGGGGTTTTTGCGGACGATTTTGAGTCGGGAACAGAGCAGGTCGCAGTGTGCCCAGTTTGTGATTTTGGGCAGGAACCGATCGAGATACGCGAATCGTTCGTCGATTTCCAACGGTGCAGCTCCCAGCACCATGGCGGCCAGGGCCAGTTCTTCGTAATAGGGGTTGGGGGGAAGGGTGTCGAGGAATTTCCGCCAATCCCCCTTCAGGATTTCGCGGGCCAGTCGGTTCAGGTCGGCGGTATACACGCCAAGGATTTTCCCTCCGCCGGGGATGATTTTCTCCTGAAAAATTCGGTACTTTTCGTCGGCAAGAGCGTGTAATTGCGATCGCATGTTCCGCGTCTCCTTGTGGTGGGGGTGGAATTTTATTATAATGACGACGTTTGTTTTATCTACCCCCTGCCTGAAAAAAATGGAAAGGAACCTGCCATGAAACGCATTTTGTATGTTGGGCTGTTTTGTCTTTGGGCCATGTCGGCCTGGTCGCAGACGTATTACGTGGATGCCCGGAAAGGGAACGACGCGAACGACGGTTCGGAAGCGCGACCCTGGCAGACGGTGGAGAAGGCTCGCGATTTTGTCCGGGCGTTGGAGCGTCGCGACGGGGTGACGGTGCGGTTATGCGGGACGTTTGCGTATCCGAAAGCGACGCTGGAGCTGAACGAGAAAGACAGTGGCACGACGTACGGCACGTTTGGCGACGGGGCACTTTTCATCGGGGGAATTGCGATTCCTTCGGAACATTTTACTCCGGTGACGGACGAAAGCATCCGGAAACGGCTCAAGCCGCAGGTGGGGGAGAAGGTGCTTTGCTGCGATCTGGCGAAGCTGGGACTGGATTCCATCCCGCCGTTGCCGAAGCAGTTTCGGAACTGGGAGAATGTCGAGCTTTTTGCGGGGGGAAAGGCGATGCCGCTGGCACGGTTTCCGAACCAAGGCTGGCTGGAGATTGCGCGTGTGATTGATCGCGGCGTGAAGCCGGTGGATCGGGCGACGGGGGAATGGGAGTTTGGCTACAAGGGGGGAACGTTCGAGTTTACCGAGGACGAACCGCTTCGGTGGGACGTTTCCCAAGGGGTTTGGCTCAATGGTTTCTGGTGCCACGACTGGTCGAACGAAACGCTCCAGGTCGCCCAAATCGACAAGGAGAAAAAGACGTTCACCATGGGAGCCGTCCATACGTACGGTATTGGGAATTCGAGCAAATGGCACACGGCCAAGCGGCGTTATTATGCCCTGAACATTCTGGAGGAACTGGACAGTCCGGGAGAGTGGTACCTCGACGTAGCGACGAACCGCCTCTATTTTTATCCGCCAGAGGAGGGGTTGGGGGAGGTCTTTCTGGCCTGCCAGAAGCAGTCGTTGCTGCAACTGAAAAATGCGCAGAACGTGACGCTGGAAAACCTTCGTTTCGCGTATTCGGTGGGGGCGCCGGTGACGGTGAGCCAATGCCAGAACGTCGTTTTGCGTCGGCTGAACGTGAGCAACACCACGGCGGGAGGGATTCGGATTAGCGGGGGAAAGAACTGCGTGTTGGAGGATTCTGAAATTTCGCAGATTGGGGGTTTAGGGGTGTCTGTCAGCGGCGGAAACCGGAAAACGCTGGAACGATGCGACCACCAGGTTCTCCACAACCACATTCACCACTGCGGTCGGCTCCAGCGGACGGGGGGGGCGTGCATTGCGTTTCATGGCGTCGGGTGCCGCATTGCGCACAACCTGTTCCACGATACGCCGTATATCTGTGTACAATATGGCGGCAACGAACATCTGTTCGAGTACAACGAAGTCCATAGCGCCATGATGGAAGCGGGCGACGGGGGCGGGATGTACACCGGGCGGGACTGGGGTTCCTGCGGGAACGTGGTGCAATTTAACTATTTCCACCACTACGGTCAGGCGGGGGTGGACTGGCAGAAGGAACGGGGGCTGAACCCGAATTACGAACCGCTCAAGGAAAACGTGATGGTCATGGGGGTTTATCTGGACGACTGCGACAGCGGCGATACGATCCAGAACAATATTTTCTACCGTACGGGCTGGTCGATGTTCGTCGGCGGCGGGCGGTACAACAAAATTTACAACAACCTGTTCCTCGACTGCACGGCGGCGACCCATCTGGACGTGCGGGGGCTTTCCCGGCTGAAGCTGGACGACACGGGCGATCCGAGCTGGCGTTTACCGCGAAAGCTGGAAGCGCTGGGGTACAAAGAGTCGCCGTGGAAGGAACGGTATCCGTTTTTGCTGAACATTCTGGACGACGAACCCCTTTTGCCGCTGCACAACGAATTTCGCAACAACGTGGCGATTCATTGTAAAACGTGGCTGCAAATGCACGGCGACGTGCGGAAAACGTGCCTGGATCGGATTCCGTTTAGCGGGAACGTGGTGTTCGACTATGGCACGGACAAGACGAAAGCGGATTTCACCCCGGATCGTGTTGATTTTCGCGACGACCCGCTTCCGGCAAACGCGTTGACTCCGGAAGCGGACGGTTTCAAGATTCAGGAGGAAATCCACCGTCGCGTGCCGCAGTTCCAGATCATTCCGCTGGAGAAAATCGGCCGGAAGTAGCGTGTTCCCCCATGCCCGTGGGTTTTTGAATTGCCCACGGTGCCTACCGTTGCAGGCCCATGGTGAAGCTGAACAGTTCCTTTTCGTCGCCATCTTCCTTGCTGACCGGGACGGCAAAGTCCAGGGCAATGGGGGCGGAACCGAGCATCGGCATGGAAATACGCAGACCGGCACCGAGGGATACGCGGTACTTGGCGTTCCAGTGACGGATGTCCGACTCGACCGTTCCCGTATCGCAGAAAAGAACCCCACGGATGGAGTCGTCTGCCGTGATGGGGAACAGGTATTCGAGGGAGGCCAACACCATGACGTTTCCACCGACGACCATGCCATACTGACGTGGCGAAGCACCGCGGTACTCGAAACCACGGATGGTGGTCGTGCCGCCCGCAAAGTACGATTCGTAAATCGGCGTATCGTCGCCCGTCCAGGAGAACGTGGAGGTAAAGCTCAGCACGTGGCGTCCGGACATATCGGCCCGCTCAAACAGCAGCCAGTATTTTTTGAACTGGGCGTTGAATCGCGGGTAACTCCAGGTTCCGATGACCTGTTCAAATTCGAGCGAAGCGTAGTACCCTTCGGTGGCCAAAAACGAACTGTCGCGGCGATCCTGCACAAGCCGGAAGCTGAAACCGAACAACTGCGAGTTGCCCAACGCGTTGTACAGTCGGTCGGGAATGGGGTAATCGGGGTCGGTAAGCCGGACGTTGAATCCACGAAAACCGAGGTATGCCCGCATGTCGTGCGTCAGGGCACGGCTTAAGGCAATCTGGCCGCCCTGCCGATTTTCATCCCAGTTTTTGTAAATGCGATCGTAGTACGACAGGCTGGTTCCCAGACCGATTTCGGAGTTGAACAGGTACGGCTCGTCGAAGCTGATGGCGTACCGTTGGACTTCCGTACCGGGGGTAGCTTCCATCCGGAAGTGCTGCCCGCGACCCCGCCATGCGGTACCGTTTTTAATTTCGCTCCACGACCGGGGCCAGCGACGCCAGTCGAAGTTCTGTTCGTCCACGACCACCGAACCGACCAGTCCGGAATCGGAGCTGACACCCAGCGAAAACATCAGGCGTCCGGTTGTGGTTTCTTCGGTCTGGACGGTAATCGGGAGGCTGTACCGCTGCGAATCGCCAAGCGTTCTGCCGGGGAACGGCGGGTCGCCCAGGTGCTGGGAGTACGGCGTCAAATCGGGGTTGCTGATACCGGGCTGCGGCGGCGGGGACATTTCCTGACCGGTGCGTGGATTCACGTTGGCAATCTGGGCCGGCGGTTCGGATTCGGCGGTCTGCTCGGAAGCCCATGCGGGGGCGTTCGTTTCCGTCGCAACGCTGGTGGTCGCGGGGGATTCGTCGGTTCGTTTGGCGGTGGTGTATCCCGGAATCGGCTGGAGCGGAACGCTTCCGTCGCCATTTTCATAGTTTACCAGACGGCGTGTCGGGCGGGTCGTCACCCGTACCGGCATATCCTGGTAAGCGGGGTCGTCGTTGCAGACGCTGACACGTCCTTGCAAATCCACGTCGGTCTCCTCCGGTATCTCGAACGTGCGATATGCCTCGCCGGTTTCCGGGTCGATGATTTCCTCCGGGTTTTCGACGGAAACGCATTCGGCCGGTTTCGGGGCGGCACCGTCGTTCCAGACGCCGTAAATCGTCAAATCGATCAGTTCCTCGTTCTCGCCAAGCTGAAAATCGGCATCCACCTCGGCGACGGTCTTTTTGTAAACCTTTTGGATGCTCCCCTGCCCGTAGATTGCCGCGCGTCCGGCACCATTTCCGCTCACGGCGGCCTGTCCGGCGGTGGTGACGGTTTTCGGCTTGCCCCCCTTGTCCGACGCGTTGGGGACGTTCGCCTGATTGCCGATTTGCTGGGCCACTTCCGCTTCCTTGGCCAGTTCCGGAGCGGTATAGACGATCTTCGGTGCCTGTCCGTTTTGCGGATCCATGGCGAAAAGCTGCGACGCCCGCAGACGCCGTTCCGACTGCTGAAGTTCGTTGACATTCACCAGGTCGCCCGGTTTGACGGAAAGCCGGTTCAGCACGGTGGAAACCTGCGTGTGCGGAAAATCCCCCTCAATCAGGACGTTCACCCGCCCGACACGGTAGGTTTTTCCCTCCTTGATGGCAAACACCACGTCGCACTGGGACGGGTCGTCCAGCACGCGGGCCTCGGCGGTAATGTCGGCGAAAACGTACCCTTCCTTCCCATAACGGCGGCGGACTCTGGCGATGCTCTGGTCGAGCCGGTCTTTGTTGAACGGCTTGTCCTGGTGGACTTTCATATCCTCCAGCAGCAACGATTCGTCGAACTGGGCGTTGCCGATGTAACGGATTTGCCGAATTTTGGCCTGCGGCCCCTCGTTGATGACGAACGTCACCCCACACCAGCCATCTTCGCTGGTACGCTGCACGCGGCGACTGATTCGGGCGTAGAAAAATCCGAGCCGACGGTAATAATCCTCCAGCTTCCGCACGTCGTCGGTTAGCGTCTCGTCTCGCAATTCCCCACCAAAAACCCACAAAATGCCCGGTTTGCTCTGGACGACCGTCTTGAGCCGCCCCCCCGACACGATGGTATTGCCGATGAAATTCGTCCACGCAACACGGAATCGCGGGCCTTCGTTGATCTGATAAATGACGCCGGGATCGGTGTTTTTGTCCCCCTGAACCGTCTTGATGACCGCTTTGGCATACCCCTTGGATTGGTAAAACAGCTCCAGCTTCTTGCGGCCTTCCTCCACGTCGTACGCACTGACCGGTTTACCGACCACAAGCCCACACTCTTTCTCCAGCGTGGCGACACGGATTTTCTCGTTCCCCTGAAATTTCAGGTACTTCATGATGGCCCGCTCGCGGACGTTGAAAAGGACAACCACCCCCTTATCCTTCCGCTGAATGTACGGTTCCACCAACACGAACAGACGCGACTGGCTCATCCGACGGATATCGTCGTCCAGCACCGTGGAACGAAATGGACGCCCCGTTCGCGTGGAAATGAGCTGCATGATTTTTTCCGTCGAGTTGCGTGAATTGCCCACGATCTGGACGTCGGCCACTTCCTGCCCCTCAAATTCGCTCCCCCGCGTCGAAGCGTACTGCACGCCCGAATCGGGACGGCCCACGATCTCCGTGCCCGGAATCCCGCCCGGTTCGCTACCAATCAAACGCTCCAACCCTTCCCCCAAAGGCCGCGAAACGCTGGGCGTCATGCCTCCCGAATCGCTTCCCGGAAGCACCGGATCGGAGGAACCCTGCGTCAATTCCCGGCTGGCGGCCGTGGCACCACGGCTCTGATCAAGCAAATCCCCCGGACTGTCCGGCGTCGTGGATGTAGAAACCGGCTCGTCGGAAAGAATTTGCACATTGGAAAAATTCCCGTCCGGATTGAACGTGCCGGGAAGAATCTCTCCCGGTGTCTCCGCGTATCGATTGGCGGTCGGCGCAAGATTTTCCTCCTCGGCAAAAAGCATGGCCGCGCTGACCAGACATAACGCCTGAAGGAGGCAAAAAATCGCCTGCCGGAGGAGGGGTCGATATTTCAGGGACGTTCGAGTCATGAACGAAAAACCCGTATTCTTTCGTATTTAGGTGCTTTTCCGGAAAAGTTCATCGCGGCAATCCGCATACTGTACCATCTATTACCCTATTTCCGTCTTTTCGGCAAGAGCAATTTCAGAAGAAAGAGTACGCTGCTTTTTCTTACGCAGGTCGGTCGCTTGACAAACCCCCCTCATGCGGTACAATGACAAATCGAAGAACCGAAAGGAACCATCATGAAATTTCGCGGAATTATTTTCGATTTGGACGGAACCCTGCTCAATTCGCTGGAAGACATTGCCGACGCTTCCAATGCCGCTCTTGCGGCCAACGGCTTCCCCACGCATCCGGTAGAACAGTACAAATATTTCGTCGGCGACGGCGTACGGACGCTGGTTCAGCGAATCCTCCCCCCCGAACAGGTAAACGACGAAACGGTGTTTCAGAACTACCTGGCCGCGTACCTGGAAGCGTACGGACGCAATTGGGACAACAAAACTCAACCGTATCCCGGCATTCCCGAAATGCTGACCGCCCTTCAGAAAAGCGGCATCCGCATGGGGGTATTCTCCAACAAGCCAGAACAATTTACCAAACAGTGCGTCGCCAAACTGTTGGCCCCGTGGCATTTCGACGCGGTGGTTGGACAGAACGACCAGATTCCCCCCAAACCCGACCCCACCGGCGGGCTGCTGATCCGGGATCAGTGGGGATTCCGCTCGGAAGAAATCCTTTACGTTGGCGACACGGCCACCGACATGAACACCGCACGTACCGCTGGATTTTTTTCCATCGGAGTTGCGTGGGGATTCCGTCCCATATCCGAATTGCTTGCCAGCGGCGCAAAAAAAATCGCCCGTATACCGAGCGATA
Source organism: Planctomycetia bacterium (assembly GCA_030535245.1). Lineage (GTDB taxonomy): Bacteria > Planctomycetota > Planctomycetia > Pirellulales > Thermoguttaceae > RGIG3701. Next base: position 29,075 of record JAUNBJ010000009.1, read on the forward strand.
TTTCAATGAACAATGAACAATGAACAAAGTTACTGTTCGTTGTGTGCTGTTTCGGCGACTTCGACAGATTCCATGCTCTGGAGGTTGCGATAGGTGGCCAACTCGGAGGTTCCCGTACCGTTGAAGTCCCCCACGATGGGCAACTCACCCGGTTTTCCCTGATGAACGACCCGAACGGAGCTGTCCATCACACCCTTCCCCTGCACGTCCAGAATCCACGTTCCATCGCGATACACGCCGATCTTGGAGACCGCTTTGCCATCCACCACTTCATGATCCCAGTTCCCGACGACCGGAATGTCGCCTTTCTGTCCGAACTGAATCACCTTATCGCGGCTGGTAATGCGTCCGTCACCGTCGGTATCCAGCGTCCAGGTACCGTTGTTGAACACGCCGACCGTCGAGATGCCGTCGCCGTTCCAGTCGCCCGCCACGGCAATATCGCCCTCGCTGCCAATCTGGAACACATGGTCGATCACGTCCCGATGAATCTCGCCGTACTTGGTATGCTTGGAATACCAGTACCCGGCAACTCCCCGCTCCGGCGGAATGTTTTTGAACTCGCCACGACGGAGGTTTTCCGCATCGGGAAGGCCGTATTCGTAGGCAATCGCCTGAGTATCGGTTTTCCATGGATGACCATACACGCCGATGTCCGCTTTGCCGTCGCCATCCCAGTCGCCAACGATCGCCTGGTCGCCCCGCCCACCGAGCTGAACCCAGAGGTCGTAGTCGTCCCACGTGCGGTTTCCGTTGATGTCGATGAACCAAAAACCGTCGAGGAAAATCGCCAGCTCATCTTTGCCGTCGCCGTTGAAGTCGCCAGTCAGGGCCTGAGCACCGTCAATGCCGTACAGGGCCGATTCCCACTGCCCATCTTCGGAGAGCAGCCATTTGATTCGGTTCATGGCCCGCCCTTCCCAACTGTCCACGTCGAACAGCGTGCTGCCCAGGGTCGTCGCCTGAGCCAGCAACGCACTGTTGGAATTGGCTAAAACGCTGGTTCCCGCCGCAATACCGTTGGCCGCCCCGTTGAGTTCCGAAGCACTTGCCACGCCCCCGGCCGCAAGGTTCGCCGCCGCCTGAGCCACCGTGGAAACCCCCACGCCCCCATTGAGCGAAGCCAGGTGGAACGTGTTTCCTCCACCTCCGGCCCCTCCACCCAGGGAGAGACCGTTCGTCGAGCCAAAGTACGGCGTGTAGGAGTACGGCGTGACTGGAGCCGAACCGCCACCCCCTAGCGCCACCTTGGCCGGCGGGCTGAATTTCTGCGGCGTCCCACCATGCGGTTCGTCCGGATCGTCCGGATTCCACGTGATCTGGATTTCACTGAAATCGTAATGCGTGCCGTTGTCGCCGTAGTTCAAATCGATGTTGTACAGCATGTCCTGCGTCGGGGCAAGCGTTTCGCCCCCCTCACTGCCAGGGGTGTCGACACCATCGTGATAACTGGTCGGCTGCTCCTCCAGAATCGTATAGGTTCCGGGGGTCAGCTTCGTAAATTCGTAATAACCATTCGCGTCGGTCGTGGTGGAAATCTCGTTGCCGTTCGCATCTTTCAGGACGTTCCCCTCTGCATCGGCCAAATAGAGCTTCACGCCGGAAATCATCTTCGTTCGATTGGCCCACTCGCCGGTGTATGTTTCGTAAAGGTTGGACGGAATTTCCTCCCCTTCTTTCAGCACCAGCGTATTGCCATCCTGGAACACGTAACCGGAAATACTGCAATAGTTGTACTCCCAGTAATCGTAGTTGATCCCCTTGTCGTTGGACAGCAGGTTGATGCCGATGAACTCGTCCACATCGCCGATTTCGCCATTCTCCTCGCCGTCCACCGTCCCGACGTACTGGCCGCCGTTGAGGTAGTCGGGCTGATGCTCAAAGACACCGTATTCGTCCGGAATCAGGTCATCGAACTGGTACGTTCCGTCCGCCGCCGTTTTCGTCGTTTCCAAAACGTTCCCATCCGCGTCAAGCAGGTCGATCTGAACCCCCTCCAACAACGTGTCGATTCCCTCATCGTACAGGTTGTTCAGGTTCACGTCCAACCACACCTTGCCGGAAATGCTCGCCGGGCGGTACTCGGAGAAGTCGTTCTGAACGCTGCTCTGGCCCCCTTGAATGACAATCTCCGTCAGTTTGTCCGGGACAATCTTTTCTCCCACTTCCACCCCGTCGATGTTGCCGACAAAGCAGGTCACGTCCTTGTACCCCACCGGGTCGATCTCCACCACCTGATACGTGCCGGGGTCGAGATTCGTAAACGCATATTCCCCATTTTCATCGGTCTGCGTGCTGGTCACGTACTCGTATTCGCCGGTCGAAGCGTTCAGCTTCCAGAGCTGAATCGTAACGTTCTCAATCGGAACGTCAATGTTCGGGTCGTAATCCCAACTGTAGTCCACATCCTCATAAACAAATCCGGACAGGTCGCACGGAATCGGCGTCTGCGCTTCACTGGCAAACGCTCCGGCGGTGTAAATCCGCTGAGCTTCGCCATCTCCCGGAGGAATCGGGCTGTACTGGTTCGTAAAGTCGTCATTCGGCAATCCGGGAATGTTGTACTGATCCATCGTCGACTGGAACTGGTCGGCAAATTGCACATTCTCCAATAGCAGATTGTGGTAATGCTCCGCCTCAAACTTGGCGGAAACCTTGGTCGTCAGCGAATATTCCGCACCGGTCACTTCCGCGTCCAGCGATTGCAGGCCGGTCGAAGAATCGACGAACAACACCTCATCCACGTCGCAGTTGATTCCCAGCACGTCGCCCGCCTCAAAGCCTGTCAGCGTCAACACCAATTTCGTGTTGTTCTCGGTCAGCGTGTAACCGGTTACGGTGAACTCCCCGGAAACCGCACTGAACGTCAACGGTACGCTGCTGTAAGAACCTGTGACGCCCTCCGGATTGTCGTCGCCCAGATCAATGAACGAGTAACGCCCGCCCACCACGTCGAGACTGTCCATGTCGATGGTCAGCTCGGTAAGCTGCGTCCCTTCCACACCTCCGCTGAACGCGACGTAAATCGTGTCCGCCGCAACGTCCGTTCCCGAACCGTCCATCGTCGGAGCCGATTCGTAGTACACCACCCCCACCTCGATCGGGTTGACCGAAAGCAGGCAGCGATTCTCCAGGGCTTCCATCCCCACCAGACGTCGATAACGCATGTTCTTTTTATTCGTGCTACGCATCTTGAAACTCTTTATCTAAAAGATGATCTTGGATTGGTTTTAAGGACGGAAAACGGTTTTCAGCGAACGACCGAAGCCTCCGCCGCAGCCACGTCCGCCTGCTCCCATTTCCAGAAACGTACCGTCGTGTCAAAACTGCACGAAATCAACGTCTTGTGCGTCTGATCCCACAGCAGCTCAGCCACCGTTCCCTGATGTTCATTCATCTCGTACATCGGCACGGCATTCGTGTGGATGTCCCAGACGTAAATTTTGTTGTTTGCCGATCCCGCCGCCAGCAGATTGTCGCCGCAGAACGTCAGGGCCGTTACCTTACCGGAAGGATAATCCAGCTCCTTCAAATGTTTGTAGTCCTTCATCGACCAGAGGTGAATCTTCTGGTCGTCGCCGCCGGTCGCCAGAACACTCCCATCCGGACTGAACGCCACCGTGTTTACACGACGGATATGCTTTTTCAAGTCCGCCACCACGGCCCCGGTCGTCGTATCGAAAACCCGAACGTTTCCGTCTCGCCCCGCCGCCGCCATGTAATGACTGCTCGGCGAAAACTCCACGCACCGCTGATCCGTACAGGTCGTCGTCCAACGCCGATGAAGCCGTCCGTACGTCGTTTCATAAACGCATACCGAATTGTCGAACCCGACCATCGCCATACGTTCGCTATCCTCGCTGAACGCCACCGCACGCACCGCACACCGGTTGCTCTCGAACTGGAACTTCCGCTGGAACGTCCGAGCGTCGTAACAGTACATGTTCTGATCCATCCCGCCGGTTACGAATACCTCGCCGTCCGGACGAAATTTCACCGTCCGCACCCAGTCCGCCTGATCCGCAAGCTCCCGAACCAACCGCCCCGTTTGGACGTCCCAAACACGCGCTTTGTGGTCGTCGCCCACCGTAATCAACTGCTGGCCGTCCTGACTGAGGGATACGCCAACCACGACAGGAATCCGGTAACTGGCCGAAACGTGGTTGAACTGGATGACCTGATGCGACGGAATGGTCGTCGTTTCCGCCTGCACCGCAAGCACTCCCAGGACCAACGATCCCACCACGAAACAATAACAGAGGCTCTTAATATTGAACATGAATCAAATTCCTTAATCTCTGGAATAATACAACATCCCGCGTCTATATATTCGGAATTTAGGGGTTGTACAGTTTAATCTATTTGCAAAAAACCCAAAAAGTCCCTGTTTTAACGGTTTTTTATAAAAATGTTTACGTCAAAATTCCCCAGAAAAGATTTTCTAAACCTGAATCCTCATGCGGAAAAAGAAGAAATATCCCGGACAACATGCCGCTTGTGCCGATTGCGCAAAGAATTTCAATAAAAAAATGTTTTTAGAAGGCGCCAATCATAATATAGATTCTTACTAAATTAATATGGATACAGAATTACAAAATTAAGGAACCGTGGCCCCCCCTGATTTTGCCAGGGAGGTTTATTTCCTTGAAAGAAGCCCCCAGGTGCCGGCAACTCCCACCCCCTCCTTCCGACGCCTTCCGATTCGGGCTATAATGGGGACTGGTTTTGAGAAATTGGAGGAAAAACCTATGTCCCAGTCTCCGCAACAAGCTATTTTTACGCAGATTGACGTCAGCAACTCGGTGCCCATGCCCGCCCCCGCACCGTCCCCTTCCGAAATTCTGGAACGGAAACGGCATGTCGAAATGATGACCGTTTTGCGGGAAATGCTCGTCCAGCAACGTAAACAGAACGACCTGCTCCAGCAGCTTGTCGCCGCCCAGAGTGCCGCGGCCCGCCAGCGTATGCAGGATCTCTGCCAGTGGCGAAACCAGCATCCCGAACTGGCTCGCGATTTCCGTCGCATTTTGAAAACGGTCGGGGGAATGCAGTCCGAGTGCTTCCGCGAACTGGTCGATGAGGCAAAGGACAAGGGGGACGGCCTGGCCGAGAGCGAGTACCTGCTCACCGAATTTATCGACCGTTTTGGCCCGCGGCTCATGCACCTCAACGGCATCCTGCAAACGCTTTCCACGTTGGCCTCGCCCGAAATCAGCGAACCGTAAATGGCGTTCGCCCTCAGTTCCCGTCCAAAAGTGGCAGGACGCGTTCCCCTTTTTTCTGTTGTTCTTCGCTGTGGAACGCTCCCAGACGGGGGGCGTTGGCGTCCATCCAGAGGGTGAAGCGGTGCCGATCTTCCTCGGAAACCGTCGTGTGGTTGGCGTCCCGGAGGATATGGCTCAAACGGCTCCCCCCGGCACCGCAGCGGCCCGGAATGGATCGTGAGCCGCCATGGATGGGGGTCATCAACTCGCCCCGCATTCCGCCGGCAAAGTAGAAAACGTATGGCTTGAAATCGGCGTAATCCATCGTTAGCGGTTTCGCCTGTTTTTCGGTATGGCAGGGGAGGCAGCTCTTTTCGACCACCGGACGAATCAGGCGATAAAAATTAATCGGCTCGTCGTATCCCAGCTCCTTTTCCGGCTGACGCGGCGGTTGGCGGAACGCGAGTGGCACTTGCGAAATCGGTCGGGCGCTCTCCTCCACCGGTTCGTGGCAGCCGGTGCAGATCAACCGTTCGCCAGGATGGGTAAACGTAACGGCCCGCATGGTCTGAACCGCCTGAAAATCTTTATCCAGCACCTGAAACAGAAGCTGCTTTCCTGCCGGAATCTCGAACAGGACGCTCCCGTCGCTTTCCAGCGGCACGACCCCCAGCGGCACACGCGGCGTATTTTCCGGCGCGTATCCGATGTCCGGCGTGTTCATCCATGGATTCGGTTTGGGAATCACCTGAAAAATCCGCAGGTATTTCAGGGGACGGTCGGGCGGAAACGGCTGGTCGGTCACCTGAACGTTCACGACGCCCACCTGGGCAACGCAGGGAGCGTTGGGGAAATCCTCCCCCTGCTCGGTCTGGCGGGCAATTACCGGCGGCACCGGACGCGGACGCAGCGGAATCGGGTCGGAAATCCGCAAACGCGGGTCGTAACCGATGGGCAAAATTTCCCGCTCGCAGATCAGCTCCTCGTTTCCAAAGCGGTCCAAAAGCACCAAATCTTCCCAACTGTTGCACAAAAACAGGTTTTCGTCCAGCGGCCACGGCGCCCCGTAACGGTACTGACTTCGCCCCGAACATTCCGATTCGGGAAAGAGCGTGTACGGCGTGACGCGGCGAAGCTGGCTCATGTGGAAATCGTTCTTTTCCCGCAGGTCGAGGACGCAGATGCTCCCGTAGGTTTCGCCATGGTGCGGGGCCGCCAGAAGCACGTACCGGTGACTGCCCGGAATGGCACGAATCTGCATTTCCGCCATCGGCAGTGCGGAAACGGCGGTCTGTCCGAAACGGGTGTCGCCATACGTGTTGTCGGGAAACGTGTGCCACGGTCGCGGGTAGTTGCCATGCGGTGCCCGGGGATTCCGCCCGTCGGGGAAGCAGGTCCAGAACTGCGACCCCAGGCAATTTTCCCGGTCGGTGTAGTCCCAACGGGTATAGACCAGCATTCCGTTGTTGTCCACGCTCGGCTGCCACTCACTCGTTTCAAAAAAGCTGATGGGGTAAATGTCCGAACCATCGTTCTTCATCGAATGGAGCACGGAGGTCGTGACCCGCAGGTCGGCCCCCTCCGCGAAACAACGGATGAACCCGCCGCGTCGTTCGGAAATAAACGCAAGACGCCCGTCAGGAAGCTCGCACACGTCGAAATCGTTGTACGCCCCGTCGGTAAGCTGAACGATGTCGCCGCCGTCCACCGGCATTTTAAATAGGTTCCACGTCGTGTCCGGCGTCCATTTCCAGCAATGTTCTCGCGACGCCGAATGCGAAAAGTAAATCGTCTTACCGTCGTACGAAAGCTCCGGTGCCATGAACGCTCCGGTTAGCTCCGTCCCGACAAGCCGCTTTTCACGGGACGCAGCGGAAACCTTGCGCCCCGCCGTCAGGTTTTTCACCACCGGCGTTTTCTCACGCCAATCCGAAATGGCAAACAGGCCGCCGCCTCGGACGGTATTGAATCCGTAAACCTGCGTCGTGAAATGGCCACCTGTTCGGTCGGAGTTGAATAAATTCGTCAGCCGACACCCCGCGTAGCTTGCCCGTGCACAGCAGAGAATCGAATCCACATCGTTTACCTGCGGCAACGCAAACATTGCCTGCCGACGCACCGCCGCAACCGCAAAAAACAACGCGTCCTTCGGCTCCGACAGGTTTCGGCACTTCTCCCAATCCCTCCGGAACGCCGCGACGTCCGCACGATTCACCCCCGGCTGCCGTTCCAGAAAATCGAGCAACACCCCCGTTCGACGCAACAGCACCTCCACCGGATGTTTTTCTTCCGGCAAGATCAGCGACGCGGGGTCGTAAACCTGCGACGCCGCCCCACGCGCAGGAACGGAACGACCGAATTCGTCCTTGCCCGCGATATTTTTTTGGAGGATCGCGAACTGCTCGCCCCAGTACGCCAGTACACCGTCCCGGAACCTGTCCGCATCCACGCTCTCCAACCCTGTTTTTTGAAGGATTTCACGAAATTCTTCCCGCGAAAACGCCTTGCGTGGCACCTCTTTGGGCGGATGAAATCCTTCGGGCACGTCGATTTCCACCCCACCCCGCGGGTAACGCCGTGCGTCGTCCTGCATGTCCACTGCCGTATCGTGAGGCGCTATCCGGTGAAGCGTCGGCGGAAGCTGCGCCACGACCGTCGTCGCCATCAGAAACAACCCCACCGGAAACCACTTCGTCCAGATCGTTCCCATGCTTTTTCTCCTGTAAGGTTCCCTCAGGATCCTTCCCGCGGTATCGTAAAATATTGGACGGTTGTCCAGAACTCGCAAAATCGGCCCTGCGGACTTTTTTCCAGCCGAAGCTGAATGTACGCCGTGAAATCGTCGGGCGAAAGGAGCGAACGGAGGTTTTCCAGCTCCTGATACACCATCTCGCGTCGCCGTCGGAGCTTCGGGCCGTTCAACCCCAACACGGCAATCGTCTGCCACGCCGCGTCGTCCGTTTCGTCGGTGGGAAGAATCTGGCCGTCGGCGGTGTAGATAAACCGGGCCTCGCAGTTGGAATCCGTCGGCTTGATCAGCTCCCGGAAATACAAATCCCGCTTCTTCACCCCACACGACACGTCGTCCTTTTTTCCGCACCCGTTGCAGCTGGCAAACAGGTTGTAGTAATTCAACGAATCCCTGGGATAGAGACTTTTCGGACGAAAATGCTCGATATGGGAAATCCCCTTGACGATCTCCTCCTCGCAGTAACAGCACAAATATCCCTGCTCCGCCCGGAGGTGATTTGCCAAAAGCATTTTAATGGGTGCATATTCGGTCCGGCAGAACAGGTTCCAGTCCATCTTCGGGTTGCTCTGGACACACTGAACAAACTTTTCCGGCGGGCCGTTTTTGATAATACACTTCATAAAATCTCAGGGCCGTTTTCCGAATCTCTTTTCGGAAGCGTTCCCCCTTCAATCCAGTCGAACATACTCCGGCAGTTCGCCGACAAGAGGACGCAGGTACTCTAAACAGGCGTCCGTGACAAAATAACGATCCGGACAAATAAACGCGTCGGGCATCGGTTTCTCCCCCAAAGCCACTTCCTTCAAGGGGGCAGTTCCCAACGACCACGCATACGGCACGTTGGAATCCCGCTGGATCGTGACCATGACGCCACTGTTCCCCTCGACGGCCAACTCCACGGCCCGTTTGCCGCAGGCCCACGCTTCCTGAATGTCGTTGGGCATCGCCCGGTCGGCAGCACACATCTGGAGCGACTCCGTTACCTGAAATTCCCCACGCCAGCCAAACGTTTTGGTCAGAAGCTGGTGCAGCACCATGGCCGCACTGGTTCCGCCCATGGCGCCAAACTCCTTGTTGCCAAAACGGTCGTTCACCGCCGTGGCACTGATGGGGGAACCGTCGGCAAAACAAACCCCCTCACCACAAACCACACTCACCCAACCATGCTGGTCGTAAGCCGCTTTCGCCTCGTTCAGGAACCGCTCCGTCTCGAACGGACGCTCCGGAACCAGAATGATATGCGGTGCGTCCTCCTCGTTCCGCTTGGCACACGCCGCCGCCGCAGGAAGCCAGCCGGCACTGCGTCCAACGGTCTGGAACACGACAAACTGATCCACTTTTTTCATATCCCGCGCCAAAATGCCCGCCTGAAGCACCGACATCGCCACGTACCGCGCCGCCGACCCAAATCCGGGCGTGTGGTCGGTCGCAAACAGGTCGTTGTCCACCGTCTTGGGAATGCCGACCCCCACCAGATCGTACCCCTCTTTCCGACAGTACGCCTCGATCCGATGAATCGTGTCCATCGTGTCGTTCCCCCCGATAAGGAAATAATATCGGATGTTGTACTTCTTCAACAGCTCCAGCACGGGGGCGAAATCCTGCTCCTGCATTTTGTGCCGGCAGCTTCCCAGAGCACTGGACGGAGTGGTTTTCAACGCTTCCACCACCTCCGGACGCTGAGCGCCCAGGTCGATAAGCATTTCCTGCATGAACCCCTCAATGCCGTAGCGCATGCCGTAAATGTTCTGAATTTTATCCGGATACTTTGCACACGTCTGAATGACGCCGCACAAACTGGAATTAATTACGGAAGTTGGCCCACCACTTTGGCCGATAATCGCGTTCCCCGTCAGCATAATAACACCTCGTCTGGAGTCAAAAAATAGCGTCCTCAAAAAGGTTTCCCGGAAAAAACTTCTTCGCGGAAACCGGGACGACCGGTTGTATCTTTTTGTTCAGCATAACCCATTCCCCGCCAAATTACAAGGGGGCCGAAAAAAGGGGGCGACCCATTTTCCTTGCGAATTTGGATAAGATGGGGCGATTCCCCCTCTTTTAGCGCAGGGCCCTCGCATGAACAAATAGGCAAGCTAAGTGAACGTACTCGACCTGTTTTTCATTGGCATTCAAAAACTTCTCAATATATTTTTTGATGCAAGTTTTCTGCTGAGGAATGCTCGAAGGGGGACGTGATCGATGTGCATTCACAACCATGACCGTGGTTGAAAGTGGTGTGGGAGTCTTTCAGCTTGTCGTCAGGAAACGCCTCTTGTGCGGCACGACAAGCATTTTTCTGGTTTCCCTTCAACGTAAACTTCTCCGCAAAAACTGTCATGGAAATTGGATCGCACCCTGCTTTCAACTTTCAACAAACGGGAATGATTTTCTCCCCCCCATAGGCAAGAAGTGTCTTTGGGGGTATAATTGGGGGTACAATATAGAGTATTAATATATATTTGGATTCTCATTGCAAGTTGTGGGTTTTATGTCGGATATAGCTGTTGAAGTCGATCATGTCTGGAAACGTTTTCACCGGGGAGAATATTTCGACTGCCTGCGGGATGCGGTGCCCGCTTTTTTTAAGTCCCTCTGCGGGCTTGGCCCGAAAGATTCGGAGTTGGGACGCGGCGACTTCTGGGCGCTGAAGGATATTCATTTTCAGGTCAAACGGGGAGAATCGTTCGGTATCATAGGACACAATGGGGCCGGCAAGAGCACCATGCTCAAAATCCTCTCCAAAATCATCAAACCGAATCGCGGTTCCGTCACCATGAATGGGACGTTTGGTGCCCTGATCGAGGTGGGGGCCGGGTTCCATGGCGACCTGACAGGCCGAGAAAATATCTACCTGAACGCCACCATCCTGGGGATGAAAAAGGCGGAGATCGACAAAAAATTCGATTCCATCGTCGATTTTTCGGGCATCGAGGATTTTCTGGATACCCCTGTCAAACGCTATTCGTCTGGCATGCACGCTCGCCTTGGTTTTGCCGTCGCCATCCACCTTGATCCGGAAATCCTGATTGTGGATGAAGTCCTCTCCGTCGGTGATACGCAGTTTCAGAAAAAATGCCTGGAACGGATGGAACAAATCGTTCGCGAAGGGCGTACGGTGCTGTTTGTGTCCCACAACATGAATGCCGTGCAGAAACTGTGCCAGCGAAGTATCCTCCTTCAAAAGGGCGAAATCTTTGGGGAGGGAACAACCAAAGATGTTCTTCAGAAATATTTCGGCACCATCTATACCGATGTTGAAAAAAAAACAATTGCTTTGCGTACCGACCGTTCAGGAAATGGGGATGCTCGGGTGGTAGACGTCCAAGTGGGGAATTCTCCCAATCCAACATTGTCGGAATGTTCCTGTGATTTTGGGCAAGAGGTCTATGTTCGAGTGCATTATAGATCCGTCAAAAAAATTGACGACCCGGTAGTTTCTGTTGAATTTCTAAATTATCAGGGAGAAGTGCTTTTTCAGGCGACGACGTATATCCATGGTGAAAGTATGGCACCGTTTGACGGCAAAGGGGAAATAGAATTTCATATTCCGCAGATGTACTTGACTCCGGGAAAGGTCGATATTAGTGTTTCCCTTGGGAACGGTACGGGACAGATTTTTGACAGCATTCGCAATGTCGCGATCTTGCACATTAACACGAACAACAATCTGGGATTTCGTTTGGACAGTGGACGCTGGTACTACCGTACTCTTTTCCCCTACGATTGGAGGAAAATATGATTCGGGAACCTGTCTATGTGACCAGGAGTTTTGCTCCTCCAGAGGAAGATTTTCAGAAGTATGTCCATCATATTTTTGAATCGTCGCAGTTCACGAATAACGGGCCGCTTTTACAGGAATTGAACGAAGAATTGCGTGCTTTTTTGGGGGTTCGGTACCTGCAATTCGTCACGAACGGGACGTTGGCCATTCAATTGGCATTGCGCGAATTGGGGATTACGGAAGGGGAGGTGATTACCACACCCTTTACGTATGTGGCCACGACCTCGGCGATTCTCTGGGAACACTGCGAACCGGTATATGTGGATATTGATCCGCAAACGCTGTGCATGGATCCGAACCTGATAGAAGCGGCGATTACCCCCCAAACGAAGGCAATCCTGCCGGTTCACGTGTTTGGTATTCCGTGCGACGTGGACGCGATTGCGGATATTGGCCGTCGTTATGGCATTCCCGTAATATACGACGCGGCTCATGCGTTTGGCTGCGTTTACCGGGGAAAATCCCTGCTGGATTATGGGGACGTCTCCACGTGCAGTTTCCACGCCACCAAGCTATTTCATACGATCGAGGGGGGCTGTATCATTTGTCAGGATGAGGCGGTTTCCTCCAAAATTCATCTTGCAAAACAGTTCGGGCATAGTTACGACGATCACTTTCAGTTGGGCATCAACGCGAAAGCGTCGGAATTTCAGGCGGCGATGGGGCTTTGCAATTTGCCGTATGTCCCCAGGATTATCGCAGATCGCAAACGGAGCGTGGAACTTTACGATGCGGAACTGAGCGGGCGTTTGAAACGTCCAGAGATTCCCGCAGGCACGGAGTACAACTACGCGTATTATCCGGTGATTTTCCCGTCGGAGGAAGCGTTGCTTCGCGCAAACGACGCGTTGGAAGCGGAGAATATTCATTTTCGCCGTTATTTTTACCCGTCCTTAAATACGTTGCCGTATTTGTCACGAAAACCGCATTGTCCGATTTCGGAAGACCTTTCCCGGAGAATCGCGTGTTTGCCGTTGTATTATGGAATGCGATCAGAAGATATTCGCAGGATCGCCGCACTTATATGTGCCGAGGTAGAGAGAAATATATGAAAAGGAACCTTTACAATCGTGTTATCCAAAAAATACGTAAAGAGTATTATATCCGCAAGTTTCGCCGACAGTTTGCGGGGCAGGCATTGCCAATAAAATTGAACGTTGGTTGTGGAACGGATTATAAGCCGGGTTGGATTAATCTGGACAACAATTCCGATCACAACATTAAACAACTTGATTTGAATTGGGACATGCGATATTACATGCCTTTTCCATCGGAGAGTGTGGACTTCATTTTCAACGAGCATTTTCTTGAACACCTGACCGTAGAACAGGGAAAAAGTGCGATTCAGGAATTTCTCAGGATTCTCAAACCGGGCGGTGTTTTGCGGATTGCCATGCCGGATTTGGAAAATACCGTAAAGGCATACTACGATGAAGACTGGCGAAACTCTCCGACATTGAAAAAATTTGGCCTTACGTTCATTCAGACGCGGGCAGAACGAATAAATATCGGTTTCCGCTGGTGGGGACACCAATGGCTGTACGATTGGGAGGAGTTGGAACGTCGGATTCGTGAGGTTTCCGAGACGGTTCAGATAACCCGTTGTGCGTTACGGCAGTCGGAGTATCCTGAGCTTCGGGATTTGGAAACGCGGGAGGAATCGGTATTGATTGCGGAGGTAAGGAAACCATTATGAAAATTGGTATCATGTAGCCATTTTTTCCTTGTAGAATCGATATTTGTTGAGGATGTCTAAATGAGGATATTTGTTACAGGTCAATGTTCGCTCCACTGGGGACGTCTGGAGTACGGCAATATCGGGAATTATTACGTTACTGAAACATTATTCCGAGAACTGCACCGGGTATTTCCAGGGGCAGAAATTGTTACAACTTTTCAGATGACAGAAGAATTCAAGACGCGTGAAAATGTCAAAATCGTTCCAATGGAATTGTTTTATGGCTGGAAAGACGACGATCTCGACATTGCGTTAAAAGAATATGGTATCGCGCAAACCTTTAATGCAACGCAGCTGGTCTGTTCGACTCCGTATATTGAAGAAACATTAAAAAGCGACCTTATTGTAGATTTTAGTGGTGACTCGGTAACTCAACGATGAAAGGAAACGATGCCGTGTCGGAAGCATATGTCACTCCGATTGTTCAATGTATTTCACAATTGCCAGATGTTAATATCTATCTGAAGCGAGACGATTTACTGCCGTTTTCGTTTGGCGGCAATAAGGTAAGGATCGCCGAAGAATTCTTTCGCGACATGGAGAAAAAGGGTTGCAATTGCATGATCGGATACGGAAATGCCCGCTCCAATCTTTGTCGTGCGCTTGTCAATTTAAGCTGTGCTAAAGGATTTCTCTGTCATATTATCTCACCCGCCGATGACAACGGTTCAAGAGCGAGTACTTTTAATTCTAAAATGATTGATCTCTGCGGCACGGTGATTCATGAGTGTAAAAAAACGGACGTTGCGGAGACTGTCGAACGAGTTAACCTTCAATGCGAAGCCGCCGGTTATACGCCCTACTATATTTATGGAGACAAATACGGAAAAGGAAACGAAGCAACTCCGGTCCGGGCGTATGCAGGCGTATACCGTGAGTTGAAAGCTCAATCAGAGCAAATAAACGTGAAATTTGACGCGATATTCGTCGCTGTCGGAACCGGTATGACGCTGGCGGGGCTTTTGACCGGGCGGTATGAATGTCATGGCAGTGAAAAGATAATCGGCATTTCCGTTGCACGAGATTCTGAACAAGAGAAATCTGTTATCAGGAACTATTTGAGTGGTTATTACGGGAATGATATTGATTGCGATATCTGTGTTGACGACAGGTTTTTATCGGGCGGATATGGCTTGTTCAATGATAAGATAGCATTTGTAATCATGGACATGCTTACTAAGAATGGCATTCCATTAGATCCGACGTATACCGGGAAAGCCTTTTACGGGATGCTTGAGATATTAAAAGAAACGCCCGCATTAAAAAATGTATTGTTCATTCATACGGGAGGAATGCCGTTGTTTTTCGATTTTCTGTGTACGGAAAATATCCCGAGAATATTGAAGATGTCGTGTAGTCAAGATGATGTCATCAGGTTGGCACGTTATTTAACGGAGAACAGCGCGGAATTCGCCGAGCCGTTGGCAGATCGGGTTAACATACTTGATTATGCAACCAAAATCCTTCAAACGGGTTATGTTTTTGCGGCAGTGAAGGGAAATGAGATCATTGGCGTAGTATGCGGATACGCAAATGATAAACGCAGTTATCATGCATATGAATCCGTACTCGTTACATCAAGAAGCGCAAGAGGAACAGGAGTAGCAAAAATTCTTTTTGAGCATCAACTTGACTATTGCAGACAGCAGGGGATGAAGGTACTTCTCTTCTCGACCAACAGACAAAACCTGGCGGCGGTTGCATTCTATAAAAAGATGAATATACCGGAAAACACGGAAAAATCAAACGAAAAACTGATAGAGTACCAATACGAACTATAGCAAGAATTGAGAGGAAAACGAAAGAATGCGAAACAAAGTCGTATTGATTACAGCGATTAGCTCTGTGTCGCCTGACATTGCTATAAAGACCGCCCGACAAATGGGAATGCGTATCGTAGGATGTGATATTAATGAAAGAGAATCAATCGTCGATGCAATGAATGTTGATGTGTTCTACAAGAGTCCTCGTGGTTCTGAAGAGACGAGCTATATTACATTTATTCTTGATCTTATTTGCAAGGAAAATATCGACTATATCTTGCCTTCGACAGATGTTGAGGTAGATACACTTAATAAACACCGTGAAGAAATCGCAAGAACAGGTGCGACACTGTTAATATCTGATGAAGAAGCGATTAAACTTTGCCGTAATAAGTATCTTACATATGAATTCTTAAAATCAAGCGGTGTCAAATACACGATCCCAACAGCCTATTTAAACGAAGTAAACCCAAAGGATATTGTTTATCCCGTCGTTTGCAAGCCTTCTAATGGGAGAAGCAGCGAGGGATTGTATTATGTCAACACTCAAGACGAATTGTCGTTGATACCCGATGATAATAATTATTTGATTCAGCCAAAAATCGAAGGTGTTGTTATCACAGTCGATGTGATTCGGCATCCCTACAGCAAACAAACTGTTGCTATCCCACGAAGGGAATTATTGCGGACCTACAACGGACTCGGCTTATCAGTTTATCTGTTCCATGATGAAGAACTCGAAAACCTCAGTTGTCACATTGCAGATTTATTGAATATTAGGGGATGCGTGAATTTCGAATATATAGAAGACATATCCGGTCGTCGATATTTCATGGATTGTAATCCACGCTTTTCCGGCGGTATTGAATTCTCCTGTATAGCGGGTTATCAATGTGTGGAAAACCATTTCAGATGCTTTACAGATGACACTATTGATAATGGTACAGAGATAATGCCCATGTATATTGCGCGGAAGTATGAGGAATATGTTACCAGAGAAGGATAAGTTGCCTTACATCAGGAGCTGCAGGAGGAACTGAACAGTCGAATTGATTTTTGGAAATAACCCATGACAAGTTTCAAACTTTCCATATTGTGCATTACCTACAACCACGCGGCGTTTATTCGTCAGGCGCTGGACGGGTTTGTGATGCAGCAAACGAACTTTCCGTTTGAGGTGCTGATTCATGACGACGCGTCCACGGACGGTACGGCGGATATTATCCGGGAATATGAGGAAAAATATCCCGATATAATCAAACCTGTCTATCAAAAAGAAAATCAGTGGTCTCAGGGAGTCGCAATTTCCAAAACATTCCAATTTCCTCGAATCCAAGGCATGTATGTCGCCATGTGCGAGGGGGACGATTACTGGACGGATCCGCGGAAACTTCAAAAGCAGGTCGATTTTTTGGATGCACATCCAGATTACACGGTCTGTTTCCATCCGGTGGAGGTGCAGTGGGAGAAGGATCCGGAGAAAAAAGAAATTTTTCCGACACCAGACAAGCGTTTCAACAAAACGACGTTAGATGTTGAGGATTTGATCCAACACAATTTTATTCAAACCAATTCCGTGGTGTACCGTTGGGTTTTTCCGGAAAAAGAACATCTGGAAGATTATCCCGTAGGCATTTTACCGGGAGACTGGTATTTACATCTCGTTCATGCAAAGCATGGAAAAATCGGATTTTTAGAGGATGTCATGGGGGTTTATCGCCGTCATCCCGGTGGAATGTGGCAAGGGAACAACTATCTGCGACATGGTGATAAGCACTATCATTTTTTTGAAGCGGCGGACAAGCTCCTTGAAGGAAAATATCACGCGTTGTATGAGAAGAAGAAACGGGAGTATTGGCTTGAGATGTTACGCTTTTCGGTCATGTTGGATGATTTTGCCACACTGTCTCGATTGGGAAGATTACCTCCTGGACTTGTAGAGAAGCTCGGACGTACGATTATTCCATGGGAAAAACAGACCTGGAAACACCGATTTATCAACAAATTGGCAAAATGGTTGGGGATTGCCCCCATGTACCCTGATCTTAAATCGTTTATTGCTGAGTGTCGGAAACGCGAAAAATAACTGGAGAAGTCATGAGACATCTACGCCTAACCACCTCCATCGCTCTTTGTACGTACAACGGTTCACGTTTTTTGCGGGAGCAGTTGGAGAGTCTGGCGAATCAGACGCGGCTGCCGGACGAGGTGGTCGTGGGAGATGATGGTTCTACGGACGGAACGGTGGAGATTTTGGAGCATTGGGCACAAACGGTTTCCTTTCCGGTGAGGATTTTTCGGAATGAAACGAATTTGGGCTTCAGCAAAAATTTTGAGCAAACGATCCTGCGTTGTTCCGGCGACGTTATTTTCACCTGCGATCAAGACGACATCTGGATGGCGGAGAAAATCGAAATCATGACGGATTATTTTGAAAAGGATCCTTCCCTGGGATACGGATATTGCCTGGCAAGCACGATCGACGAACATGGAAACATGCTGGATTTTCCACGTGCGAAACTCTGTCGGGCACAGTATATCACGAATCATTGGGGAATGCTGACACCCAATTGGAAGCGTCATGCCAACGCTGCGGGATGTTGCCTGGCAGTCCGCAGGGATTTGGTTCAGAAACTCTACCCGTTACCGCAGGACGCGATTTACGATTCCTATATTTTCGCCATGGGAACCGTTTACATGGGCATTTTCACCGTTCCCAGGCAGTTGATCCAATACCGCATCCACGGTTCCAATGCCAGCTTGGAGGGGGGTGTTCTCGAATACGAGCGTCTCCGGCAGAAGGCTGCGACCGCCTATCGCTGGCTTCCCGAATGGTGCCAAACCTGTCGGATGTGGCAGAATCGCATTTTGGAAATCTTGCGGCAGGCTCCCGATTCTCCGGGGAAGCGGGTTATGCAAAAGTACATTTTGGGAAACATTGCCCACTATGAAAACCGGCAAACCATACAACGCTGTTTGCTTTTTAATTTCCCGCTTCTTGTTTGGGAGCTGGTACATTTTCGTTATTTTACACGAGTTCAACCGATTCGATCCCTGCTTTATGATGTTGGGTGTGGCGTGTTCCATAGTTTCCAACCGAGTAAAATAAAGGCAGAATGGAAGATCGTTTGGCAGAAGTTGAAAAGAAAATTTTGTGGAAGCGAAACATTTGGAGAAAATATATGATACGTTCTTTTTTTGACAGAATTAAGAATTTGCAACGTATGGATGTACGCCATCCATTAAAATGGTTTCTTTCCGGATGCGTGCCATTTCGCTACTATTACCATTATGCACCTGCCTGTACCTGGGGGCTG
This sequence comes from Planctomycetia bacterium, assembly GCA_030535245.1. Taxonomy (GTDB): domain Bacteria; phylum Planctomycetota; class Planctomycetia; order Pirellulales; family Thermoguttaceae; genus RGIG3701. Next base: position 47,630 of record JAUNBJ010000009.1, read on the forward strand.
ACGCGGCATCGCCGAGCGGTTCCCGTTACGGTGAGTGTCACCTCCTTTCCAGATCGGATGAACACCATTTCGACGACGCTGAACACCTTGCTTACACAAACGTTGAAACCGGATCGATTGGTGCTTTGGCTGGCCGACACGCAATTTCCCAATCGTGAAGACGATCTTCCCTCAGCAGTGTTGCAACTTAAAAAATGGGGACTGGAAATTCGATGGTGTCAGGATACTCGTTCTTATAAAAAGTTACTTCCCTCTTTGAAAGAGTTTCCAGAGGACATTCTTGTTACTGCCGATGATGATGTTTACTATCATCCCAGGTGGCTGGAGTATCTTTACGCATCCTATCGCAAGCATCCAAATTGTCTTCACGCGCATCGTTGTCATGGAATACGGATAGATATGAATGGGAATATTTTGCCCTATAAAGACTGGGATTTTGTCGCAGGGCAACAATCCCCCTCCTATTTGAATTTCCTGACGGGAGTGGGAGGCGTGCTTTATCCCCCCCATTCCCTTCATCCAGAGATATTTCGGCAGGATGTTTTTTCAGAACTGGTGCCGAGCAATGACGACATTTGGTTCTGGGGAATGGCGGTTAAGCAGGGAACGAAAACTGCGGTTCCATCCACATTCTTTCATGAAATTCGCCATCTTGTAGAGGAGCAGGATATTTCCCTTTGGCAAACTAATGAGGTACAAAACGATGTTCAAATAGGGAATCTTCTACACTACTATCCCGAAATTCTCGAAAGAATCCGGAAAGAAATTTCTCAAAAGGCTCCTTGAAAATGGATACGACTGTCACCCTCATCGTTCCGGTATACAACGCGTCGGAATTTTTGCCGAAGTGTCTGGATTCCATACGAAATCAAACGCTCACGGAGATTCAGGTTCTTTGCGTGAACGATGGCTCCACCGACGGCAGTCTGGAACTTTTAAGGCGTTACGCTTCCTGGGACGCGCGGTTCACGGTTTTGGACAAGCCAAACGAGGGGGCCGGGCCGACGCGGAATTATGCCTATCCTCACATCACGGGGCGGTATGTTTTTTTCTGCGACCCCGACGATTGGCTGGAGCGGGACATGTTGGAAACGATGGTTTCCTTCATGGAAAAAGAGCAGGCGGATGTTCTTTTTTTCCCGTGGTTTGTGGATGAGACTCCGGTCGTTTTGCCGGAAGCGGGGGAAAACCCGTCCCGACGTTGGTTTTTACGGGAAACGTCGTGTGGGTCCTGGGGGAGGCTTTACCAGCGGGAGTTTTTGCTGGAGCGGCATCTGTTTTTCAGTCGGCATCGGCGTGGGCAAGATCAAATCGTTTTCTGGCGGGCATGTTTGGAGGCGGAGCATCCCTGCTTTTTTCCGGAACCGAAGTACCATTATCGGAAAAACCTGGATGTAGCAACGGTCCAAAAAATCAAAACCCGTGGGATCGATATTGTGGACGTACACGTGGGAATACGAAAGTATCTGGAGGAAAGCGGGCAATTTCAGGAATACAAAGATATTTATTATTTCAGGAAGCTGTGCGAATTGTGTGTTTTATCCCGAAGTGCCGACCGATCCATTTATCGTGAATTTCTCCGTCGCATTCAAAGCACCCTTACCCCGGAGGAATGGACGCTTTTGGAAAACGACCAGGCGGGGATTCCGTTGGACATTACCGATTTTTATCTCTCTCTTCACCCCTGGAAATACGCCTGGAAACGGTTGAAAATTTTTTACTGGTTTCTTCGCTGGAACAGGGGAGGAAGGTAGCGTCATGAACCAATACCCCTTTTTTACGTGCCTGTTTTTGTTGGGACGGCTTTTCTGGTGGAAGTTGACCGGAAGAAGTCGTCGCGTCGTTCTCCTTTGTTCGCACGACTTGAGCCATTCCGGAGCGCCGAAGGCGTTGCTCGAAATGGGGCAAATCCTTCGGGAACTTGGGTTTATTCCCGTGCTCCTGACCCCGTTTGACGGGCCGTTGAGAAAACTTTGTGGAGAGCTTGGGATTCCCTCCTATATTTTCCCCAATCCGATTTACACGTACCAGATTCTTTCACATGGAAAGCGATTTTATCGTTTCGTTGTTTGTAACACCGTAGTGCTTCATTATTTAACAGGCCCCTTGGAGCGTAAGGGGATTCCTTACTGTTGGTGGATTCATGAAGCGGGGTATCTGCCGGAAATTTTGAACGACGAGATGGCCAACGATTTGCGAAAGAGCAACCATATTTATTGTGTCAGCAAGTCATCTCAGGAAGCGATCTCTGCGTTTCATCCCGACACGAAGCTCCTTCATCTTGGCGTTTCCGACCAGAGAAACAGCGATCTGATGGATCGAAAGTGTTTGGGAAATTCCAGGATGGTTTTTCTTTACGTCGGGCATTTTGTGCATGCCAAGGGGCAAGACCAGATTCTTGAGGCATGGCGGCAGCTATCCCCGAAGGTGTCCCAGACGTGCGAGCTGCGTTTTATTGGTGACGACCAGACGGAATATGGGGTTCAAATGCGGCGTCTGGCGGAGGGGATGGACAACGTGAAATTTTTAGGAGTATTGCCGCACGAGGAGGTGCTTCGTCAGATTGCCGAGGCGGATAGGGTGGTGTTGACGTCGCGGGGGGATTCGTTTCCGATTGCTGCGATGGAGGCGCTGATGTTTGACAAGGTGTTGTTGATTTCCGATCGTCCGGAGTTGGCCGCATATGTGACGACGGGGAAAAATGGTTTTGTCTATCCGTTCGACGACAGGCGGCAGTTGGTGGAATTGTTGGAGCGTTTGGGAACGTCCTCCCAGCTCCTTCCCGAAGGGGCGGCGAGGCAACTTTACGAAACCGTTTTTTCAAAAGAGGTTTTCCGAACGAACGTTCGAGAAATATTAGTACGCGAGGGCGTTTTAGAGCGATAGCCTGTTCCTTATCATGAAAACGATGCCACAATCCCTTACCCTTTCCATTGCCATCTGCACGTACAACGGGGCGAAATTCCTGCGGGAACAGCTGGACAGTCTGGCGTCCCAAACGCGGCTTCCGGACGAAGTGGTGGTGGGGGACGACGGTTCAACGGACGCGACGCTCGACCTGCTGGCCGACTGGGCGAAAACGGTGCCGTTCCCGGTGCGTGTGGAGCGAAACGCGGAAAACGGCGGGTTTGTGCGGAATTTTGAAAACACGATGCGTCGTTGCACCGGAGACGTGATTTTCCCGTCGGACCAGGACGACGTGTGGTATCCGGAAAAACTGGCGAAGATGGCGGCGGTGCTGGAAAACGACCCGCAGGTGGGGTTGGTTTTCTGCAACGCGGCGTTTATCGACGCAAAGGGGGAGAAACTTCCCGGAACGCTGGAAACGGACGTGCGGGATTGGTTGCGATACGGGATGCCACGGTTCGTGTCGATTCAGGATATGCGAAAGAATCCCATCAACACGGGGTGTTGTGCTGCGGTGCGGAGGGATTGGTTGCCGCCGTTGTTCCCGATTCCGGAGGGTTGGTATCACGACATGTGGTTTTACACGTTGATGCCGTCGCTTGCCCGGACGCGAACGCTTCGGGAGCCACTGATAGCGCACCGTTTGCATGGAAGGAATGTTTCCATGCAGGGGAGTGAGTGGTTTGCAGAGGGGAAAAGAAACGGGTTTCGTGCGGCCACGCACCTGTACCAGGAGTACCGTCCGCAGATGGTGCAGCTTCGGGAGAGGCTGGAAATGTTTCCCGATTCCCCCGTCAAACGGCGTCATTTGCGGTTTCTGGATGGGGTGGAAAAGCATTTTGACGCGAGGCTGGCGATTCAGTCGGACTTTGGGAAGCATGTTTTTCTCTGGCTTCGGGAGATCGTCACGCTCCGTTATTTCCGGGGCGTTCAGCCGATTCGTTCGTTGCTGTTTGATTGGAAGGAAGGACTGAGAAACCGCAGGGCTAGCGCATGAACAGGGTAAGATATAACGATTAACGTTTTGGAGCTTATTTACACGCATTCGGAGAACAAAATTTTGCATTCGGTTTCGCTTTGGTGCTCGCGGCAGGGGCTGACGCTGGACGTGGTTTCGAAGAAAAAACGGACAAAAAAATTGCAAAGGAACTTTTGAAGGTTTTTCGCATGAAAGGGAACGTTTTGACGGCCGACGCGGGGTTTTATTATAAAATTATTGCAGAGGCGTTTCCTGACGACAAGCTGAAAGACTCCCACACCACTTTCAACCACGGTCATGGTTGTGAATGCACATCGATCACGTCCCCCTTCGAGCATTCCTCAGCAGAAAACTTGCATCAAAAAATATATTGAGAAGTTTTTGAATGCCAATGAAAAACAGGTCGAGTACGTTCACTTAGCTTGCCTATTTGTTCATGCGAGGGCCCTGCTCTGAAAGAGGGAGAATGCGTACGACGTGTAGAAAGTTTGATCGCACGATCGTACCCCAAAAAAAACCACCCCCCTTGCTTTTTCTTTCCCGATTTGTTCTAATGGGTGGAATTAGGACTCACCTTAAATTTTCTCTACGAAAGGAAAAAAATCATGCAGAATTGGAATCGTCGAAACTTTCTGAAAGCTGGGGCTGCGGCGGCCGCAGTGACGGGCATGGGACTTCCCAAGGTTCATGCGGCAGGTTCGGATACCATCCGTGTGGCAATTGTCGGTTGCGGCGGACGTGGACGCGGTGCCTGCTTCCAGGCCCTTTCCACCGAAGGCCCCGTACAACTGGTCGCCATTGCCGACGCGTTTCAAGACCAGGCGGAAGGGTTCGCCAAAATCGTCCAGGAAGCGAAGCCAGACCGCTGCGCCTTCACGAAAGAAACCATCTTTTGGGGAATGGACGCCTACAAAAAAGCGATCGACTGCCTCAATCCCGGCGACGTCGTGCTGCTGGTGGCTCCGGGTGCGTTCCGCCCGCTGCATTTCGAGTATGCCGTGAACCGCGGCGTCCACGTGTTTCTGGAGAAACCGTTCGGGGTCGATACGCCGACCTTGAAACGGTGCATGGCCGCCTGGAAAAAAGCCCAGGAAAAAGGCTTGAAAGTCATCACGGGGCTGAACAATCGAAAATTCTTCCGCACCGAAGAAATCGTCAAAAAGATTCAGGACGGCGGAATCGGCGATATTCTCTCCTGCTGGGTCTATCGGTTCCAAACCGATACGTGCCGCTTCCATCCGCGTGAGGAATGGACTCCGCTCCAAAACCAACTTCGGAATTACAACAGCTTCTCGTGGATTTCCGGTACCCCATGCGTGGACTGGATGGTACACAATCTGGATATCTGCTGCTGGTGCAAGGGCGAACATCCCACATGGGTACAGGGAACTGGCGGACGGCAGTCGCGAACGGTAAAAGACGAGTTGCTGGACCACATCTCCTGCGAATACATGTTCCAGGACGGCGTGCGGATGATGATGCAAACCCGGTTCATGCCCAATACATGGACGGCGTTCCGGGCCGTCATTCAAGGCTCCAAAGGCTCCGCAATCCTCGGCGAGGGGATGCAGGAACCCCGTATTTTCAAAGGGTATCATGTCGATAACAAAGACGTAGTATGGAAAGCGGAAGCCCCCAGAAACGACTCCTATCAGGAAGAACACCACCGACTGTTCCGCATGATTCGCGAAGACCTCCCCAGCGAAGATGTCGATTTCTGCCTCCAGTCCTGCTTCACCGGAATCATGGGACGTATGGCCATGGAATCCGGGCAGGCCATTGATTACGAGACCGCGTGGAACTCCACCTACGAAGTTTGCCCGGATATCGACAACCTGAAATTCGACAGCCCCAGCTACATCATGCCCGACGCAGATGGGAATTACGAAACCTGCCGGCCCGGAATCACGAAACGGTTTTAGTGAATTGATAATTG
>JAUNBJ010000118.1 GCA_030535245.1 Planctomycetia bacterium
CCCAGACCCCACCTCCCAAAACTTTTTACTATGGCTACAAAGATTTATTTTCGGGGCACAACTAGGGGGTGACGACCAATTCGATACGGTAATTTCGTGATGAACCTTCGCTTGTGCCGCTTGAGACCAACGGTTTGCTCGCACCACATCCATTCACGGAAAGCCGATCGCCCGGAAGCAGATTCTCCCGCGTAAAGACCTCATAAACCATCATCGCCTGCCCGGTCGATTGATCCATGGCCGAGCGGTAACCCGAACCCACCTGGCGCATGGCGCTGGTGTGCCCCTCAATACTCACCTTGGCGTTGGGATACTGCGACGCCACCTCGCGGGCCGCCAATCGGAGCAGGTCCATCCCTTGCGGTGTCAACCCTGGCTGGGACGCTTCAAAGAGTTTGTCCCCTGGAATTTCGATATGAATCGCGTTCCCCTCCTGACGCGCCACCAATCCGGGAATGGTTGGAACGGTGAGCGTGTCTGCCAGCGAGCTGTTGGGAGTGATCGGAACCCCGCCCTGACGTTCCACGAGCCGTGCCAGTTCCTCTACGCGGCGGTCGGAAATCGCTTTCTGCTGGGTTGCCGAAGTCAGCTGGTCGGCCGTGTCTTTCAGCTGTTTACGAAGTACCACCATCTCCTCTTCCAGCATTCGATATTTCTGCTGGTTGGCGGCCAGTTCCAGCGTCACTTTACGATTGGCATTCTCCAAATCCTCGTAACGGTTCCGCAGTGCGTCCCGCTCGTTCATGGCTGCCGTTTTGTCGTTTTGCAAATCGGAAATGGTTCCCTGCTGGGTTAACGGATCGCCCTTGCAGCCCGCCAGGAACCCCAGTGCAAGCAGGGTGAAAATACCGCAGTTTTTTGCCAAAGTACGCATGAAAACACCGAAAACAGGTAGGGTGAACAAAATGGAAATAATTCATCACTTCTTATATCGCTTTTTTGATTTTTCCACAAGAGCAATTTGGAAAAATGTGGCATAACCGTTTTTTTCGTTATTTTAGACCGCCGTGCCGTTGGATATGGATCATGATTTTTGCCGCCGCCAGAGCGTCCTCCAACGAATCGTGATGCCGGAACGAAAATCCGATCCGGGAAGCAACGGTGGACAACTGATAATTCTTCAACGGTTCGTTCAGAACTTCGCGGAAAAAACGCCGAGATGCGTTCAGGGTGCAGGCCCAGTCGCTGGCACATGGCGGAAAACGGTAATATTCCAGCACCGCCTCCAACACCCTCCGGTCAAACGGCGCGTTGTGAGCCACCAGCGTGTCGTCGCCGATGATTTCCCGCATTTCGCTCCAGACTTCCAGAAAAAGTGGTGCGGTTCGTACGTCCGCTGCCGTGATTCCATGCACCGCCACGCACTCCCGAGAGAAAAACAGACGGGGCGGCTTGATCAACGTCTGGTACGTTCGCGTGATTTCTCCATCCACGCACTTGGCCAGCCCCACGCTACAGGCACTTGTCGCGGCATAATTGGCCGTCTCAAAATCAATCGCCGTAAAATTCATTCCGTCGCCTCCGGGGAAAACAGACGTTCCAGATTCTCTCGCAGCTGAGCGCAAAGCGTCGCGAGCGGGAGTTTCAATGTTTCCGCCACTTCCCGATAAAAACCGGCCAATCCTGCCGCCACGTCCGGGGTCGCAGCGTCGCTTTCCAAAAGGAGCCGTTCCCCTGGCACCGCCCGGAGCGTTTTGACGAACCGTTCCGTGTTGGAACTCCGCAGGCAGCCCGCAAACGAAAAATAGGCCCGAAACCGCAGAAGCTGCGTCACCAGCTCCGGCGACCCCTGAAACGCATGAAAAAGGAGCGGAATCCGCGTATTCCCCACGATTTCTTTCAGGATCGGCACCATCTCGCTCCACGCGTGTACCGAATGGATTGCGACCGGTTTCTTTTCACGAACGGCCAACGCCAACTGGTACCGGAACGCTTCCTTTTGAGTCGCTCGCTCCAACCCCGGCCGCCGGGCATCCAGACCGATCTCCCCAATCCCTGTCGCCAATGGCAGGAACGCGTTTAACGTCTCCTTCCAGTTTTCCCAATTTCCTCCGGAAAACCAGGGGTGCAGCCCCAGAAACGGAGTGATTTTTTGCCCAGACTTCCCATTTTTCGCAAGGCGGCAGACCGTCGGCCAATCCGCAGGGGACGTGCCGTTCAGGATAGCCCACGACACGTTTTCCGGACAGATTTCCTCCCAGCTCCCCGTTTCCGGACAGTGAACATGCGCGTCGCTCAACATGACTTTTCCGGGGAGGCCACCGGCAGTTTGATCGTAAACGCCGTTCCCTTCCCCACCGTGCTGTTGACCAGAATTTTTCCCCGGTGATCTTCCAGAATATCTTTGCAGCGTGAAAGCCCCAGGCCGGTTCCCCCTTTACCGCTGTCGTCCGGCCCATTTTTGGTGGAGAAAAACGTGTCGAAAATGTGCGGCAATACCTCCTGCGGAATCCCCGTACCGAAATCCCGCACGACCAGATCGACCATCTTCCCATCTTTGTCCGGCTTGATTTTGAGGATCAGACGCCCCCCCGTTTTCATCGCCTGGCGTGCGTTGATCAGCAGGTTCAGCAGCACTTCCTGAATCTGATTCCCGTTGACGAAAACCTCCGGAACGTCGGTGTCGAACTCCTTTTCCACGCGGACCCGGTACTTGTTCATCTCCCGTTCCAGAAGAAGCAGGGCGTCCTCGGTAAGCTGTACCAAATCGGTCGATTCTTTGCCCGTTGAGCGGTTGCGTGCCATCCCCAAGACGCTCGCCGTGATTTTGGCCGCCCGGTTGCCCGCGTTAAGAATCTTGTCAAATGCCTTTTCGCGTGTTTCGTTGTCGGTGTGACGTAACCCCATTTTGGCGTAATTGATAACCGTCATCAGCACATTATTAAATTCGTGGGTCGTGGTGCTGACCAGCTCCCCCATGGCAATCATCGTGGCCGCCGAGCGAACCTGATCCCGCAGCGCCCGATTTTCCGCGCGTAGTTTTTCCAACTCCCGTTCCAGAGTATCCACCGACATCAACTCGCTTTCCATGTTTCCCCTTCCCTCTATTAATATTTATATTCCATCAATGAGAATCTTTTCTTTTTTCGGAGAAAGCACGTGGAAAGATGATAATTTTCCGATTAACCCGCACAAATTAACAGAACCGCAAAAAAACAGAGACGGAACCCCGTCCCGCCTCTGTTCGGAAAATTTTACCAAAAAAATCAGACCCAAACCCGGCGTCTGAAATCAGACCTCCTCAGAAACGCCCGGAACCGGCAGCGGATACAGGCCGTTTTCATCCGGCAGCACCGGCGGGTTGCTTTGGAGGGTCAATGCGTCGTGATTCTCGTAAATCATGTACGTCTTTCCCTTGTTCATCGCTTCTTCCCATGTGATTTCCCGTCCGGAATAGGTCGCCATGCGGCCCATGATTCCGATCAGGCTGGCCGTTGCACCGGCCCACCCCTCGTGAAATTTCAGGTTGCCACGAATGGCCGCCACCAGGTCGGTATGTTCCACTTCGTACGGGTTTTTGCCCTTTTCGCGACGATCCGGAGTGTAGCCGGTCGGTTTGCCGTCCACGAACATCCGCTGCTGGCCCCCCGCGACCGGACCTTCCCCCTTCGAGCCAACGACGTACTCGTTCACGACCGACCATGTGCCGGGCATCTGGCGGCTCTGACTGTACATGCGGCGTCCGTCCTCGTAGATGTACTCCACAAAGTGATGGTCGAAAATCTGGCCCGCACGCGGCGTCGCCTTACGTGCCTGACGCCCTCCCATGCCGTTGCACTTGATGGGATGGAACAGCGGATCCCCCTTGCCCAGCACCCAGTTGCCGACGTCCAGATTATGCACGTGCTGCTCCAGGATGTTATCGCCGCACAGCCAGACGAAATAATACCGGTTGCGAATCTGGCGTTCCATTTCCGTCGGTTCCTCGCCCGTGCCACGAACGGGAATGCCGCCCATGTTCCAGAAAACCCGCATGTAGCGCACGTCGCCATATTTGCCGTCGAGGATGTCCGCCACGCCGTTCAGGTACGAAAGCTGATGCCGACGCTGCATTCCGACGCCGATTTTCAGATTCTTTTCTTCCGCGAGCTTGTTGATGTCCATCAACATCCGGTAGCCCAAAGCGTCCACGCAGCACGGCTTTTCCAGAAAACAGTTCAGCCCCTTTTCCACGGCATACCGGTAATGAATCGGACGGAAACCTGGCGGCGTCGTCAAAATGGCCAGCGTCGCGCCATGGGCCACGGCATAGTCGATCGCCTGGCGATAAGACGTAAACCCGGTGAACCCCGCTTCGGCCGGCAGGTTAAAGTTTTTCAACGCCTTTTCCACCTGATCGGGAAACACGTCGCCCACCGCGATGATCTTGGTGTTCGGATTCTTCAAAAAATCGAACGCCGCACCCGTACCACGTCCGCCGCAGCCCACCAGCACCGCTTTCACCGTGTCGTCCGTTTCCCCAGCGTACAGGCCCGAAGCCACGGCACCCGCCACGATCGTCGAACTTTTCAAAAAATTCCGTCGGAAGGTATTCTCCATCGCAAAACTCCTTTCAAAAAATCAGCGTGAAAATGCAATCATCAGTATTTACTATAACACATTTCCCCGCCCTTCACAACCTTTGTTTTCCGCAAATTGTACTCTATTTTCCGCGAGGCGATTTCGGAGATTCCCACCCCTGATACGCCTGAGGGCGGCTCTCGTGGAGATAAAGCTGGTACGGGTCGCCCAGCGATGGCCCCACGGAAAGCCAGAAACTTCGTTTTCGTTCCGTCAGATCCAGCGTGGCCTGAACGAAGCCGTTTCGCTCTCGGGTTTCGGCGAGCCATTCCCCGTCGCGGTCGATGATGGCGGCAGGCAGGTGGGACTGCTGCACCGCCACGAGCATGGGAAGCGACGTGTCAATGGCCCGTGCCGACCATATTTTTCCCCAGTGCGATTCTTTCGCGTCTCCCGCCAGGGGGAACAGAAGCAGTTCGGCCCCCTTACGTCGCAGCACCTTTGCCGTTTCGGAAAACCAGTTGTCCCAGCACGTCACGATTCCCACTTTGCCAAAATCTGTCTCGAAAACGGGCAGTTCCCTGCCGGGTAAAACCCCTTTCTGAAATTCCGAGCTGGTCAGGTGCACCTTGCGATAAATGCCCGCCAGATCGCCTTCCCGATTGACCAGAAACGAGGTGTTGTGAAACGTTCCCGATTCGGAAACTTCATGAACGTTCCCGACAATCCAGACCCGATGTTCCCGCGCGTAACGGCTGAAAAGCTGGAACGTGGGGCCGCCGGGAAGTTTTTCCGCCGTTTCCCGAATCGACTTGCCGGTGCCGCTGTCGGTAAAACATTCGGCGAACAGGATCAAATCGGGGGAGGGGACTTTCGCGAAAATATTCCGCAGCGTTTCCTCCATCGCCTGCAAATTTCCCTCCAGGGTGCGGGGGGTGGAGGGGAATGGGTTGGCGACCACCAGGCAGACGTTTCGCGGTTGGAGAGGTTCCGTTTCGGCGACCTGAATGTTTCGGAACACCACCGTTCCCGCACGCCATTTCAGGAAACATTCCAGCCTCAACGTCCGGCAACCCTCCGGGACGGTGAACGTCTGGTCGAACCGCCGCGTGGACGCTTCGTCCGTGAAATCCACGTAATCCCGCTGGACGGGGTTCTTTTTTTCCGGAGCAAACCACGACACCATCATCATGCAGTCGTTTCCCACGTCCGGCAATCCGCGAAGCTCCGCCATGCCGGTGATACGACAGCCGCGTCCCGGCTTTACCGGAACCGTTCCCGTCCAGGTGCCGAGGGAATCGGGCGTGGAAAGCTCGATTCCCAGCCCCTCGTCGTCCTGAAAGAATCGGGCGGGCGAAACCAGCTCCGGCGAGGCTCCCGTCCAGTCGTTCTGCCCCCACGCAGTCATTCCACAAACGACGCCAAGCGTCAGGCAAAGAAATCGGTAAATCATGGGGTGTTCCCTTCGTTGCAAAAGTCTTTTCCGGAAACCAGCAGACGCGTTTCGCCAAATTTCATCGGCAGGACGGCACGTCCATTTTCCGCGATTTTCTCACCCGTCAGGAAATCGTAAAGCGGAGCGTCGGCATTTCTGGCGGCCACGTGAACGTCGCCATCCTGCGAGGCGTGCAGCACCAGGTACGGCCCGTTGGCCCACACGTTGCAGGCGTTGTCGGCATACCGATGAACCCCCGCTTCGGCGACCGCTTTTTCGAGCGTTTCGAGCGTCAATCCCTCCGAATCGACCCAGAGAACCCGCGAGCCGTGGCATTGTTTTTCGATTTCCGCCCGCTCCGCTTCCGTGTAGCATTGCGGGTGCAGCAGTACGCACAACTTCGGCGCCTTGACGCGTCCGGAACGGAGATCGTCGAACAGGTACTGCCCGTAGGAAGTCCCGACGCGTCCCAACGGCTGCCGGACGACGGTAAGCATTTTGGAGGACGCTCGCGGCGACGAAAGCCGCATGACCGCCGCCTCGTCGAGAAACACGCCCACTTCCGGTTCGTACGGCGTCGGATGTTTCAGGAAATACGCGTCCATCAAAGCCAGCCGCCGCATGATTTCCCACAACTCCGGCGAATCGTACCATCCACTGGCTCCCAGGTCCATCCACCACGTGGCGAAATTGCGTACCGCCGTCTGTGCCGTGTTCCGCAGCAGCAATTCCCGCGTGCCGTCCAGCGTCGTCGCCCCCGAATCCCAGCCGGGGAAATTCATTTCCTGCGTCAGGAACGTTCGGGTATCGTCCTCGTAGAGGTACATTTTCCCGGCACGAGTCACACTTTCCGCCGGGAGCATACATGGGCCGCTTCCCCCCGGTTTCCGGTCGTAATACGACATCGGCGAGCAGAGAATATCCACGTCCGGGCTATCCAGCACCTTCCGCAAGGCGTAGTGGGCGATGTATGCCGGCGAATTTTGCACCCCGCCGAACTCAAACGCGTAACCGTAGAAAAACAGAACCAGCTTTTTCCCCGCCGACGCTTCCCGTGTCGCGTGTGCAAACGCGCAAACGGTGTCCGCCATCTGGTCCTGGAGGAAGAAATTCCAGTCCACGAGCTGCTGGAGTTTCGGCTCCTTCTCCGGTTCCAGAAGCGGTCGTTTCAACGCCTCCTGGCGGAACGCATACTCCGGAACCTCTGCCGAAGCAAGCGTTATTGCAGCGTCGCCCCACGCTTTGCGGATTGCAGCGTCGGTGCCGTACTTTTCCGTAAGCCACGCCCGCCACGCCACGCTGTCGGCCACGCCATACCCCGCCATGCCGGAGAGCCAGCCGTCGAACGTGAACCACTCGCCCGTATTCTGCCCGCACGGATGGTAGCCCGCAATCGAATCGCCATACTTCGCCTCCAGACGACGCACCGCTTCGGTCAGCACCCGCACGCCCCACTCCCGATACCGCCGTGAGGAAACACTCACGAAAGGAACGTGGTGGGTATTCCCCTTCCAGACCATGCAATCCTCCGGATACCTGTCGAGCCACCACTGCGGCGGATTCATCGTAATACGCGGCACGAGCAGCACATCGGGATGCACATGCAGGATTCCCTCGATCTGCCCCTCAAGAACCTTCCAGTCCACCTCTCCCTGGGCGTTGGGCCAAATGGAAGGGAGGCTGAACGAGATGAATTTCGCCCCCGCTTTTTTTGCCAATCCGATTTGCGAGTAAAACAGATTGGTCGAGCCGCCTAAAAACTGATAGGGGGTTCCCGGTCGATAAAACCGCATTTGGATTTGCCGTTTCGCGTTGCTGCGGATTTTGACCGTCACGCGGTACGTCTTGTCCGGTGTCAGGTCCAGATTCGTTTGATGATAAATGTGAAAATCTGTCCCTTGAGGCACGTTTTTCGGAATCGTCACGACAAGTCCCCGGTCGGGCGTCGCTTCCAATTCCGCGTTGACCTGGCCGTTTCGCGTCTGGTCCCATATGTGCCAGTTACGCTGGAACACCTCCATGTTCTCGAATCGGCATGGCGGAACCACCGCTTCCCCTGTGGTTACATCAACCAGCGAAAATTCCCGAATCTCGATCTGTCCCGGCTGCTTGCCAAAACGGAAATGAACCGTCCCCCGCTTGTCGGCATTGTAGAGCGGGGTAAATTCCACGGAGAACGTCTGCATTTCCTCCGTGACGATCAAAGGTCGGGTGCCGTTGTTTCCGAAAAAGAACCGCGCCCGCACCGGCTGCCCATCTACCGCCAGGTACGGAACGCCGTCGGCATGTTCCACGTGAACCGTCTCCACGGCAAAGACCGCGCTTGTCGCCCATAAAAACAAAATCCACCACGGTTTCATGATTTTCCCTTTCTTTGGCTATTTCTTTACGCGTGTCAAATCTGCCGGAAGCAGGTCACGCATCGCTTTTTCAAGCATGGCACGCCCCGCAGAATCGAGTTTGCCTTCCCATGGATACAGCGTCGGTTTCTCCGCCGTCAGCACATACGGAAACACCGCGTACGTCGGCATCCAAACCCATCCGTCCCCCGAAACCCCCACCGTTCGTTGGCTGTCCGGGGAATCCAGCGTCACCAGCGGTCGCAGCCCGGACGGAATTTCTCCCTGCCAATAGGCCGCCCCACCATACCATATCCAGCCCGCCTTGCCGACCGGTTTTCGCACAAACGGCCACGATTGCCCCGTTCCGACAAGCGTCATGCGGCTTTGCATCAGTGCGTCCATCGATACCGGATACACCGGTTTGCAGTACCCCGGCTTTTCCGGGTTGAATCGCAGCCCCGAAAGCGGTTTCCCCGTCACTTCTTCGGGCGGGGGAGCACCTATCCACAGAACCTTGCCCCCCGCTTTCACATATGCTTTCAGTTGCTTCAGGAAATCGTCCTTCTTCAGAATCCCATAATTTCCCCAACGGGCCGCCGAAACCACCACGACCGGAGTCTGCGACGCGTCAAGTCCCTGGGCGTGGAATGTCCGAAGATCGACGATTCCCACGTCGTACGTTTCCCGAAGCGTCGCCGCAAGCAGGCAGGTCAGCACGCGATCCAGGCTTGAAAAAAACGACTCGTTAAACCGTCCGGTCGAATCGTGCAGCACTGCCACCTGCGGCACCTCGCCCGGTCGGGGAAGAAACGGCACGACACACGCGTCGAACGTGATGGGCCGATACCTCTGGAAATTCTCCACACGGGCGACGTACGTGTCTTGAATCGCGTCGGGGTGGAATTCCACCACGGCGTCCGATTTCGCCAACCGCACGGCTGCCAAAAAAGTTTGAACCGTCCGTTCCACCCCCCACGCCGCCAGATACGAAAGGTTCTTCGCCAACGTTTGCTTCGCCGCCAGGTTTTGCGTTTCGGCAAACTCCGCTGCCGATTCCAGGATGTCGCATCCTACCCGGATTCCCTCGGTTCCTTCCCACTCGTACCCCATCAGCCGCAAAAACAGCGTTTCCGGATCCGCCCCGTCGTCGGTCAGGGAATGCTTCGCCAACTCGGTTTCCAAAATTTGCCGCGTATCTTCCTGTTTCTCCAGCCAGCCGACATCCAGAATCAGTTGCGGAACCACCCCCATCCCCTCGGCACCCCACGCGTAGGTGGCCAAATGGACGACCGGATCGTGATTGCATGCCACCTGGTCGGCAATCGAATGCGACAGGATGGCCAACAGCAGGAACACCCGTTCGTCGTCTTTTTCCCGTATCGCACGCACCAGAAGCTCCAACGCAAACGCACGATTGGGAGCGCTATGAAACGCAAAACGTGTGGTGATCCCCCGTTCGTTCAAAAGTCGCAGGTACGTTTCGCCCCACCGTTCCAGCTCCAGAGGCGATCCACTGTCCGGGTAGGAATTGTCCGCCAGAAACTGCTGAAGCGTCTCCCCCGTCAGTTTTTCCTTCCAGGGAGATGGCAGACGTTCCGCCACGGCACGCCCCACCGTTTGATGTCCCGTCCCCCACGCCCACGCCCACGACGCCGTGGTGAGCAACGTAGTGATAAAAAACCCTGTCAAAAAAATACGCTTCATTTTTTCTCTCCAAAAATCTTTTGCCGGCATGTTTCCCTCCAACGCATCGATTCCCAGGTCGCCCCCTTCGGGAATCCAAGGCGGCGTACGGCCCGTTTTCGCATGGTGTTCTCCCGTGAAAAGAAGGATGCGTCCGTAACAGGCAATCCAGATAATAAAATTATAAAAGTTTTCACGCCGCTTCACAAGGGGAGGACGCATCTTGACAGACGTCGCGGTGTTTTTTATAATTGGAGAAATCACATTTCGTTTAACCGGAAAGGAAAAAAATGAAAACCTACCTCCCCCTCGTGCTGTTTCTGGGATTGGGAACGTTCGTTTCCCTGCCTGCGGCGGAAGTTCGCTTCGATAACAGCAACAACAAAGAAGTCAAGGTGTTTCTCGACGGCGAGCATTTCACGACGTACCTGTACCGCTACGGTCAAAAGCCGATTTTCTGGCCGATTTATGGGCCGGATCACACCGCCATGACACGCGAATACCCCATGCGCGACCCGAATGCCAAAAAATTCCCGTTCGATTCGTTCGACCACATTCATCATCGTTCGTTGTGGTTTACGCATGGCAGCGTCAACGGAGTCGATTTTTGGAGCGAGTTCTCTGGAAGCGGGTTTATTTTGCACCGCAAATTCGTGAAGCTGGAAGCGCCCGTCATGGTGACACGCAACGACTGGATGGATCGGGATGAAAACATCGTGCTGGAAGATGAACGGACAATGACGTTCGGTGCCGACGCACAGGGCCGCTGGATCGATTTTGAAATTTGCCTCATGGCAACACGCGGCGAGGTGAAGTTTGGCGATACGAAAGAAGGATCGTTTGGACTGCGGGTTCCGGGGGTGCTGGATGTGGATAAGAAACAGGGGGGGAAGATCGTCAATGCCGAAGGGCTGGTCAATGCCGACGCGTGGGGAAAACAGTCGGCATGGGTCGATTACCACGGAACGCTCAACGGTAAGCCGGCGGGGATTGCCATCATGAATCACCCGACCAGCGCCCGGTTTCCCACGTACTGGCATGTGCGTACGTACGGCCTGTTCGCGGCCAATCCGTTTGGCGTCCGCGATTTTACCGGCGATGAAAGCCAGAACGGAACCCTCCTCTTGAAAAAGGGCGAAAGCGTAACGTTCAAATACCGCGTCTATTTCCATCGTGGCGACCAAACCTCAGGGAACGTTGCGGAAAATTTTCAACAATACGCAGGGAAAATTGATAATTAATGGTTAATGGTAAATGGTT